>CASEGV010000013.1:0-37904 GCA_949287595.1 uncultured Mycoplasmatota bacterium | reverse complement strand
TAAATAATCCACAGTTTTAACTATTTTTACTTATAAAAATAGAATAAATAAAAATAGTCAATATAAGTGATTTTTCACTTACAAAAACTATTATACGAGAGAGGGATGAATATGAAATTATTATCAGTTAATGCAGGTAGTAGTACTTTAAAATTTCGTTTATATGAGATGCCTGAAGAGAAATTACTTATGAAGGGTCAATATGAAAGAATTGGCTTAGAGGGTTCATGTTATAATTTAAAAGTTGATGGGGAAAAATTCTCGTCTTTAGTAGAACTTAAGGATCATAAAGATGCTGTTAAGTTGCTATTAGATCATTTATTGGAACATAAGGTGATTTCATCTTTGGATGAGATTGAGGCTGTAGGTCATCGTGTTGTTCATGGTGGAAATAAATATTCTAAATCTACTAAGATTAATGATCGAGTACTTTTAGAGATTGAGTCTATTTCTCCACTTGCTCCACTTCATAATCCTGCTGCGGTAAAAGGAATGCGTGCTTTTTTAGAAGCCATTCCTAATGCTTGTAATGTAGCTTGTTTTGACACTGCTTTTCATCAAACTATGGATGAAGCTACTTATTTATATCCAGTACCTTATGAATGGTATGTAAAGTATGATGTTAGAAAATACGGTTTTCATGGATTAAGTCATAAGTTTATTACTGAGAAAATGACTGATATGCTAGGACATGTACCTAATTTAATTATTTGCCATATTGGTAGTGGTGGTAGTGTTACCGCTGTTAAGGAGGGAAAATCTATTGATACTTCTATGGGATTTACTCCAAATGCTGGTATCATGATGGGAACACGCTCTGGTGATATTGATTATTCTTTAATTAATTACGTTATGAAAAAAGAAGAACGCAGTTTAGACTGGGTTGAGAAAAAACTTAATTTTGATAGTGGTTTACAAGGAATTGCTGGTATGAGTGATTTAAGAGACATTGACCGTGCTTATCTTGCTAATGAGCAAAAAGTTGTTTTAGCTATTGATATGTATACTAATAAAATTGTTGATTATATTGCTAAATATTATGTTAAACTTGGTGGAGTAGTGGATGCAATTTGTTTTACTGCTGGTGGTGGAGAAAATGATGATATTATTCGTGCAGAAGTTTTGAAAAAACTTGCTCCATTAGGTGTTATGTTAGATGAAGAAAAAAATAGAGAAACTATTGTTCGTAAAGGTGTAGAGGGTATTATTTCGACTGAGAAATCTTCTATTCCAGTATATGTTTTAGCAACAGATGAAGAATTAATGATTGCTAGAGATACTTATTCTATTTGTACACAATAAATAAATAAATAATAGGGGGAATGGTTATGAATCAGAAACATATCTTAAATTTTATGGCAGGTTTTTGTCTTGCTAGTGTTTTAATGTCTTCAATAGAAGCAGCTTGTTCTACTTATGATGCTGCTAAGAATAATCCTACTAAGTTAATTGACGAATTGTCTGATGAAGATGGTCTTTCTTTTTCTATCGAAAATGATAGGTTATGTATTTTGAAGAAGGATAGTGATATTAAATATGTTTTTTCAGATGGTAGTTATGATGTCCTTAATCGATTACTTAACAATCAATATGCAGGAATTGATTCTTTACGATTAGTAGGTCTTGGAGAAGAAATTGATTTTTCTAGATTAGATTTAAGTGGTATTTTAGAAATAGAGTTTTCTAGTATGAAAGATAATTTTGATTATTTAGGAGTTTTAAATGACGGATATTCTAATATTTCTTTTTCTGATGTTTCTTTTAATGATAGTTTAGGAGAGTTTTTGGATTATCAAAATTTATATTATTCTGATATTTTTGTTTCTGATGATGGTACGGATATTGTTTCTTATTTGAGTGATGAGGAGAAAAGATTTGGTACTTTTTCTACTAATTTTTATGATGGTAACAATAATTTATCTAGTTTTATACCGTCACTATGTACTAAGAGAGTTAATTTAAATTATTATTATAGTAGTGATGAGTCTCCTATAGATATTTCTGTTTTACTAAATGAAAGAGTGGATGAAGTTAATTTGGACTTTTCCTCTATTGTTGATGAGCAAGATTTTACATTAGGTACTGTGGAGATTACTGGGGATAATCCTGAGTTAGAAATTAACATTAGTGAAGATGATTCTTATTGTAATTTAGATATTGGTACAGATACTATGTTTCAAGTTCCTGATTTTTCTATCGTTACTTTGGATAATGTAACTTGTAGTGATAGTAGTGCTTTTTCCTCTTTAGATAATGTTTCAGGACTATTATATTCTGATGGAGAAGGTAGTGAAATCTTTTATGTTGATAAAGAGTCTACTAATAGTAAGGTGAAATATTTACATCGAAGATAATTTTATGTCTCATTTTTTCAGGGCTATATTTTTCTTTGAAAAATAATTTCTTTGTAGTATAATGTTTATAGGTTATAGAAAGAGGGATGTTAATGAAAATAATTTCTATTAATGCAGGAAGTAGTTCCTTAAAATTTAGTTTATTTGATATGAATGATGAATCTGTTATTGCTAGCGGGTTATTTGAACGTATTGGTATTGATGGAAGTCGTTATACTATTAAATTTCATGGGGAGAAGATTACTCAAGAAGTAGAACTTCCTACTCATGTTGATGCGGTTAATATTTTACTTGATAAGCTTACAGATTTAAATATTATTTCATCTTTAGATGAGATTCATGGTGTAGGACATCGTATTGTTCAAGGAAAGGATGTTTTTAAAGAATCTGTTTTGATTAATGATGATGTTATGGAGAAGCTTGAAGCTATTAAAGGTTTTGCACCACTTCATAATCCAGCTAATATGTTAGGTATTGAAGCTTTTAGAAAAGTGTTACCTAATGTGCCTATGGTTGCTGTATTTGATACTGCTTTTCATCAGACTATGGATAAAACAACTTATTTATATCCTGTTCCTTATTCATGGTATGAAGACTATGGTGTTCGTAAATATGGTGCTCATGGTACTTCTCATCGTTATATTGCTGAGTGTGTTAAGCAAATACTTGGTAAGGATGAGTTCCGTTTAATTAGTTGTCATATTGGTAATGGTGGTTCTATTACTGCTATTAAAGATGGTAAGTGTATTGATACTTCCATGGGATTTACACCACTTGCTGGTATTATGATGGGAACTCGTTCTGGAGATATTGATCCATCTATTATTCCTTACGTTATGGAACAAGAAGGAAAGAATGCTAGTGAAATTATTGATGATTTAAATAAACGTAGTGGCCTTTTAGGAATGAGTGAATATAGTAGTGATATGCGTGATATTTTAGTTCATTGTGATGAACAGGATGAAAAAGCAATCGTTGCTCGTGATAAATATGTTCGTCGTGTAGTTGACTATATTGCCCAATACTATGTGTTACTTGGTGGTGCTGATATTATTGTATTTACCGCTGGAGTTGGTGAAAATAGTATTCCTGTTCGTAGACAGATTTGTGAAGAGTTAGCTTGCTTAGGTATTAAGATTGATGTTGAACTTAATAATAAACGTGGAGAAATGGTTAAGATTAGTACCGATGATTCTGATGTTTTAGTTTATGTTATTCCAACAGATGAAGAGTTAATGATTGCTAGAGATACACTACATTTAATTGATAGATAGGAAGATTTTATGTATAAAAAAATATTAAAAGCAATTAAACAGTATGATACTATTGTGATTGCTAGACATATTGGTGTTGATCCAGATGCGTTATGTAGTCAACTTGCTCTTCGGGATGTTATTAAGTTAAATTTTCCTGAGAAAAAAGTTTCCGCTATTGGTACAGGAAGTGCTAAGTTTAGTCATATTGGTAAGTTAGATAAGTTAGAAAATTATCATGATGCTTTATTAATTGTTGCGGATACTCCTGATAAGAGACGTGTTGATTCTGTTGATTTTTCTCAATTTTCTTATATTATAAAAATCGATCATCATCCTTTTGTGGAAGAGTTTGCTAATTTAGAATTGATTGATGATAAGGCATCTTCTACCTGTGAGATTATTATGAAGTTTTTATTACAGACGAAACTTGTTATTAATTCTAGTATTTCTGAATTGTTATTCATGGGATTAGTATCTGATTCTAATCGATTCTTATTTAATAGTTGTAATTCTGAGACTTTTGCTTTGACTTCTTATTATTTGGATAAATATCCTTTTGATCTTTCTAATGCTTATTATAAACTTTATTTAAGACCTCTTAGTGAAGTCCGATTAGAAGGTTACATTTCTTCTAATATGATAGTTACTGAGAACGGGTTAGGATATGTAAAAATAACAAATGATGTTATTCAAGAGTATGGTGTTGATAGTGCTTCCGCAGGAAATATGATTAATGACTTTAACTTTATTAAAGAAGTTTTAGTCTGGGCTACTATTACGGAAGATGTTAAGAATAAACAGATAAGAATCTCTATTCGTTCTAGAGGGCCAGTTATTAATCAAGTAGCAGAAAAGTATCATGGAGGGGGACATAAGTTTGCATCAGGTGCTAGAGTTGCTAGTTTCGATGATGCGATGAAGTTAATGCATGATTTAGATTTACTTTTAAGTAAATATAATTTAGATAATGAGGTGATAGAAGATGGTAATTAAAGATGCTAGTTTAGAGATTATTGCTACAAGGAGAAGTCAGTATCCTGAAGATGGAAAACCAGAGTTCTTATTAGTAGGACGTAGTAATGTTGGAAAGAGTAGTTTCATTAATGCAATTTTATCTAGAAAAAACTTAGCTTATACCTCTTCTCGTCCAGGAAAAACGCAAACCTTAAATTTTTATTCTGTTAATGATAGTTTCTATTTAATAGATGTTCCAGGATATGGTTATGCTTCTGTTGATAAGAAGACACAATCTAAATTTGGAATGATGATAGAAGAATATTTAGAAAAAAGAGAAGTATTAAAAAGGGTGTTTTTGCTTATTGATTTTCGTCATAAGCCAACAGAAGATGATTTATTAATGTATAACTTTTTAAAATATTATAATTTACCAGTAACTGTTGTTGCAACTAAGGCAGATAAAGTTGGAGGTAGTAAGAAAGAAAGTAACTTAAAAGATATTTTGGATACTATGGATTTAGTTGTTGGAGATGATTTAATTGTATTCTCTAGTGTAACTAAGTTAGGAGTAAAAGAAGTAGTAAGAAAGATTGAAAGTCTAATTAGCAGTGATGTTATTTAGACTTTTTTCATATATTACAGTAGGTGGATATATGAAAATAGAACGTCTTGGTTTAGGACAATTTTTATTGTTTTTTAATGCATCATATTTAAAAGATATTACTCTTAATAAAGATAATTTAATTCAGTTAGTGAAAGATTTACTGGCTAAATTTCAAAATCTTTTATTATTAAATGGCTTTTATAAAGTAAAAGTTTATGTACATCGAAGAATAGGAATCTTTCTTCATATTTTACAAATGGAAGAATTTGAGTACGGGGAGTCTGTAGACTTTAGAATTGTGGTTTATCTTGATGAGAAAATTTATTTTAAAACGAGGGATTATTTTATTTTACCTAAAGATGTGTCTGTTTATTTTGATGATACATATTTCTATTGTGATGTTGATGATATTTCTGATATTATGTCAGTTATTGAATTTGGTAGTTTTGTTTATGGTAGGGAATTAGAGATGGTTAGAAAAAAATGGCAAAAAATTTAATTTTGCTTTTTTTCGGTTTTTCTTTTATAATAGTGTGTCATGGTGATTGATATATGACGTTTAGACGTAAATTATGTTATAGTTTCATTTTTATAATTTTGATTTTAATTATTGTATTTGGCTATTTTTTTGTTAATCGTAGAGTACAAGAAGATAAATTGTTTACTGATGTTGGGAAGATTACTAAGCTAAATTATATAAAGAAATATCGTTTTCCAACATCTTCTGTTTCAGGTCAATATTTAGAGGTGGAAGATTATATTGAAAAGTTTTTAAAGGCTTTTTCAAAGCAAGCTTCTAAGGTTATTGCTTATGGAGATGATTCTAAATTAGAAAAATTACTTTCAGTTGATAATTATTCGAAGGATGGGCCAGAGTTTTTAGATAGTATAGCTTATATTGAAGAGAGAAAATCTGATTTTCAGCAAGATATTACTCAGCTTCTTTTATATTTTGATAAGTCTTATGTTCGTAATTATATTTCTGATTGTAATTTATCATCTTATTATAAAAAGTTATTTAATCAGGCTATGTTTTATGAGGGAATTTATGATCATTTGTTATCTTTGAAAGAAAATTTTTTAGACACTTCTTCTTATGTTGAGCAAATTTACGATGGTAGTTTAGATGTTTTAGATTTTTTAAAAAATCATTCTAGTGATTGGAAAATCGAGGGAGATGAGATTCAGTTTTCTACTAAGGAGTTAGTTAATCAGTATCAAGATTTTGTTTCTAAAATAAAATAATCCACAGTGATTGTGGATTTTTTATATTACTATAGCAATTAAATTATTAGAGCCTTTATTTACTACTTTTGTTAGGGTTGTTTGTAGTTTTAGTCTGATGTTATCTGGCATCATGTTTATTTTAGATTGGATTCCTTCTTGAACGATAGAATCTAGACTTCTACCAAATATTTCGCTTTTCCATATTTCTTTTGGATTTTTGTCTTTGTCTTTGGTTAGATAGTCAATTAGTTCTTTACTTTGTATTTCGCTTCCGATGATTGGTTCAAAAGTAGATTCGACATCGACTCTAATCATATGAATAGATGGCGCAACGGCTTTTAGCTTTACTCCATATCTTGGGCCTTGTTTTACTATTTCAGGATTATCTAATTTCATGTCTTCGATTGCGGGAGTGGCGACACCGTAACCAGTTTGTTTTACCATTTTTAAAGCATATTTAATTTGGTCGTATTCTTTTTTTGCTGTATTAAACTCTTGAAATAGTGCTAGTAGATCTGCTTTGTTTTTGACATCTATTTTTATAATGTCAGTTAATGTTTTGTTGTAGAGATTAGCAGGAGCTGTTAAAGTGATAGTGATAATACCAGTAGAAGGGTCTACTTCTGATAAGTAGGCTTTTTCAATCATGTCATTATTTAAGAAATGTTCTGTGATATGTTCAATATCTTTTAATTTATCAATTTCTACGACACTTTCTTTGATAGCATTTATATAATTTTCTTTTACTGGATGGTCTGGATTTAATATTGCAATCCATTCTGGCATATTTACTTTTACTTCTAATACTGGGAATTCATATAATGCTTCTCTTAGGATGTCATACATATCTTTTTCGTTCATTGCTTCAATACTAATAGGTAGTACTGGTACTTGGTGTTGCTCTTTTAATGATTCTGCTAGTCTTACGGTTTCTGGTAGAGTAGGATGTGTTGAGTTTAATATTACAATAAATGGTTTACCGATACTTTTTAATTCTTCTATTACTCTTGTTTCTGCTTCAACATAGTCACCTCGCTCAAAATCTCCAATTGATCCATCGGTAGTGATGACTATACCAATGGTGGAATGATCTTTAATTACTTTTTCCGTACCAATTTCTGCAGCTTCAATAAATGGTATTTCTTCATTATACCAGGGTGTTTTTACCATTCTAGGACCGTTTTCATCAGTTGCTCCTTGTGCTTTGTCTATCATGTATCCTACACAGTCAATCATTCTAATATTACAGGTAAAATCATCGATTTTTATTGTTGCGGTATTATTGGGAACAAATTTTGGTTCTGTGGTCATGATGGTTTTTCCAGCGGCACTTTGAGGAATTTCATCTAGTGCTCTTTTTCGCTCATATTCATCTTCAATATGAGGAACAATTAATGTTTCTACCATTCTTTTGATAAAAGTTGATTTTCCCGTTCTTACTGCTCCTACGACACCTAAATAAATATCTCCACCGCTTCTTTTGGCAATATTCTTAATAATTTCTTGTTTATCCATATACATTCTCCTTATACAGTTAACTTTATGATGTTAGACAAAAAAAAAGAACAGATTTGTTCTCTTTTCTTACTCTTTATAAGTAACTGATGCTAGTATTTCATCAAAATATGGTGTGCAAGTACTATCATCAATATCTTCTTGTGTTTCTATTTCATAGATTTCTTTTTCCGTTTTTAATACATAAAAATTGTTTAGATTATATGTACTTTGTACTTTCATATGTTTCCAATCTCTATTACCTATCGTTACCGTATCTGTTGGAAATATAATATCCTCTTCCTCTGTATATACGTTTTCTTTCATATAGTCTTCTTCGGTAGGATAAGAATCAATATAGCTGGTTGTTGAAAAACGAATTGTACAGAAATTATTATCGGTAAATAGACTATAGCGTTTTAAAAACTCATAATCATAATATTCGAATCCTTCTGGTATTGTGTAAGAAAGTTTTTCTAGAGAATAGTTACTTGTTTCTGTTACTACTTCATAATTATTATCCACTGATATATTCTTTGTTACTAATACATTTGCAACAGAAAATACAATTATTATGAGAATTATAAACACTATTACTATGAGAATATTTGTACCACCCTTTTTTTTGCAAATATTTAGTATGGTATCTTTATCCATATTTTTGTTTTCTAGTTTTATTTTTTCTACTCTTTTTTTCACGGTATTAAAATATATATATTTAAATCCAATAGATATAAAAACGTGTACTACGAAAAATATTGGAAAAAATAGTATTGATAAAATGATATAGATAATTCCAAATAAATATAACTTTCTATAGAAAAAATATAATGGACCTAAAAAGAAGGTAGCTAAGGAAAATTGCTCTTTCTTTATTTTTTCATAATTTTCTCCTACATAAGCTCTTATTAGTGTATCATTATCACCATAACTATACTTTAAGCTATATAAATACTGGTCATTATGGGTTTGATTGATTCTTTTTGGTTCTTCTTTTGGTATATTTTCATTTTCTCCATAACTATAACGTTTTAATTCCTCTAAGACATCTGCACCACAATGAGGACAATATTTTGTATTTTCTGATACTTTAGTACCACATCTAAAACAATACATATCTACACCTCTTATTATTTTTATTCTAACATAATTTTAGTATAAGAAAAATACCATAATGGTATTTAGAACATTTTATCAATATTTTTTGGTACATTATCTTTCATAATAGCATTTATTATTTTGTCTTCTTTTTCTTTTGTTACTTCTTTTCCGGTCATAGTACTTATTTCTTTTATTACTTCTCTTAGTGTTTTTTCATCTTTCATATTACCATTTTGTATCTTCTGAGCTAATGATAAAATAGTGTTTTTATCGATATTTGTTTTATTTTCTACACGTTTAAAAAAGTTATCTCCAAACATAGTAACCTCCTATGTTAGTATATGCGCGTATTTGACTATTTTTCCTAATTATGATATAATATGTCCACTATTGAAGGGATGGTATAGATGAATAAAGAGTTTTATTTGCAAGCATTTTATAGTTCTCTTAATAAACGTTTACAACAGATGATTTTTAATTATAAAGAAGAGTATTTAGATACCCTTTCTGAAGAGGATAAAAATCCTGTTTGGATTATTCTTGATAAGAAAAAATTTAGTTCGCTTGATATTAATGATTTGTTAATAGATTATAGTCCGGAAGAGTTGGATGATGGATCATTATTTGCAATAGTGTATCGTTATTTTGATACTATTACTGCTGATATGGAAAAGGGTGACCTTGTCCTTCTTGATTTTCCTGTTCGACATAGATTAGAGAAAGTCCCTACTAATGTTTCTAAATTTTTGATGTTACCAATTTTATCCTATTTAATTTCATCTTCTAATAAATATCAAGCATTAACTAGAGAATTATATGGTAATTATTTCATGTATTTAGAAAATGATTTTACTAGTCATGCTTTGAAAACTTCGAAGTTAGATATTTCTTTTATTTTTGATAAATTATCTACTATTACTACAGACTCTAATTATAAAATTACTTCTGATGATATTAAGTTACTTTCTTCCTTTTTATTATATGAGAGATATCTTCCAGGTATGGAAATGAAAGAGATTATGACTGTTGTTAAAAATATCAAGGGAACAGACGATATTTTCATTTGTTATAGTAATGCTAATTTTCCTTTTGCTAGTAGTGATGTTTCTTTTTATGATGCGATGAGGGTATATAGTCATTTTTTTAAGTTAGAACTTCCGCAGAAATGTACTAACAGATATTTATATGCTAAAGAGACATTTGATTCTATTGCAGAACATGGATATTCTAAGGAAGAACTTAAGCAAATTAGTCTATTATTGCATACTTTATTTTCTAAAAAGTTTTATCAAGTTCCAGGATATTCTCTTGAGAAGTTTCAATTTGATGATGTTTTAGATTTCATTAAGAAATATGAAGAGACAGGTCTTGTTGTTAGTAAAGCTGATTTGTCATATTTATTAGATAAATACGTCGTTAATGATAATCCGGTATCTGTTGAGTTTGCTAGTATGGTAAGATTTAAATATTATGAATATGGTACGAGTCAATTTCCATTTCAATTTAAAGATTTATGTTCTTATATGAATGATGGAACACTTGATTTTTCTTCTTATAAATATGATGGAACAAAAGATTTTGATTTTTCTATGTATACTAAGTTTTGTACGTTTACATGGTATCATCAAATTGCTGGATATTTTGATCCTCTTATGAAAACAAGATCAGGTCAAGAATTATTATCTTCTACTATTACTTCTGCTAAAGAAGAGATTCAACATCAAGAAGACGTTTATTCTGTTGATACATATCAGAGGTTTTATCCTTATGCAGAGAAGTTAGCATCTCTTACTGATTATACTCTAGATTATTTTCTGTTAGATTTTGTGAAAAAAGAAGATTATGAGAAGGTTAGGGTATTGTGTAATTGGATTGATGAACATAATCCTGCTTTCTTTAGTAATTCTATTAAAAATAGTGATAATATAAGAAGAAATAGTCAAAGAATTATAACTAATATAGAAAAGTTTTTTAGCGAAACACCATTAAAAGAATTAACGGAGGATAATATTTTAGAATATTGGAAAAGTTTAAGAAATCCTTTTGTTTCGAAAGATAAGTATCCTATGAAAAAAGACTATTTTATGTCTTATTCTAGTATTATTAAAAAGCGATTGGATGCTCTTGCTTTACCAGAAGTTAAAAATATGGAATTATGTCTTAAGGAGGGTAGTTCTTTAGTAGATTATATTTCAAAACAAGAGTATAGTGAAAAACAAGCGTTTCAACTAATTTCTACTGCTCGTTATAAGTTGCCTGATGAGGCGGATGTTTTTTTAGAGTTGGAGCAGACTCTTACCAATCAGATAGCTGTGAGAGATGAGAAAAATAAGTATAATCAGGAAGTAAGAGATATCATGAATCAGGCAAAAGAAGCTGGTTTGTTGATGACATTATTTTTAAATGGTGATTATTCTTCTATGGCGGGATTTTATGAAGATGCCTCTTTAAAATTAGGATTACAATCATCTAAAATACGGGAGATACTTAAGAATATGAATGAAAACAGTCCTGAGGTTTTAGAGTTATATCAGAAAAGACGAGAGATTATTGATAAAAGGATTTCAACGAGAATTAGTGAAGCTAATAGAAGAAAATCGCAAGAAAGATTAGAGATGAATATTGATATGTATGGAGAAGAAGCAATTCGTATTATGAAGAAATTTGTTGATTCTGATGATACATCTATTGGTAAGTTCTGTTCTAGTCTTGATTTATCTATGAAGGATTTTAAATTTTATCGTAAGTTATGTAGTCATGTCGATCAAGCTACTAGTACTTTAGTTGATGATAAGGCTGCAGATATTAGACGAAAGTTTATTGGTGCCATGGGAAGAACTAGTAGTTTGGTTGCTAGAGAAATGGCTCACTGTTATAATAATCACATTCCTTATGATATGGTAGAACATTATCAAAAATATGGATATTCTCCTGTATTTATTAAAGATTTTGCTCTAAGTATTCATAAAGATAAAGTAGCTAAAACTATTGATCAATATATGAATATTCATCCAGAACTTTTTAGATCTATTTCTGCGGTTGAGATTGCTACTATGGAGAGAACATCTCGTTTTACTCCTAGAAATATGTATCTAGATTCTAAGGGAAGAATGTCTGTTAGCTATCTAGCTAGCGATTTGGAAGAAGCTACTAGTGAGTTGTGTAGATTAGAAGTCCCTGTTACTAAAGGTACCGTATTTAGTATGTTAAAACGTATGCAAGGAAGAAAAAAGGAGACTTCGAAAATTCAGATAAAAAAATAATCAACTTTTTGCGAAGTTGATTTATTTTTGCCTTTTTTTACCAAGTTCTCGACATTTTCTATTAAACTCTTCTAAAGTGATTACTCCTTGACTTAATCTTTCATGAAGAAGAGCTAATGTTTTATCATACATATCATTTTTACTTGCGGGATTTACATGCTGCTTTGTTGTGATTTCTTGTGTAAAAATATTTTTGGGCTGGTTATGATTCATTTGTTGCTCAAAGCTTTGATTTTTGTTTTGGAACTGGTTGTTTTCAAAGTGATTTCCTAATGGTTTTGTAAAGCCGTTTGTTTGGTTTCCTCCATTATTTCCTATTATCATATTATTCGTCTCCGTTTCTATTTTTAAATTGTAAGACAATTGGTGTTCCTTCTAATTCAAAGTTTTCTCTTAATTTATTTTCTAGATATCTTTCATAAGAAAAATGTATTAATCCTTTATTATTTACGCGGAAAGTAAATTTAGGAGGTTTTGTTCCTGTTTGTGATGTGAAATATATCTTTAATCTTTTTCCTTTATAGGAAGGAGGAATATTTAATTGATAGGCATCTAATATTACATTATTTAAGATGCTGGTTGGAATTTCTCTTTTAATATTTTCTCCTACTTTGATAATTTCTGGCATTAGTGTATGAATTCGTTTTTTTGTTAGAGCAGATAAATATACGACTGGTGCATAGGTTGCAAATTGAAATTCTGCTCGCATTAGTTTTTCAAATTCTGGAATAGTGGTATCTTTTACTGTATCCCATTTATTCACTACAAAGATTAATCCTTTTCCACGTTCTATGGCATATCCTGCGATATGTTTATCGTGTTCTTTGATTCCTTCTTCGGCATTAATGACTACTAAACAGATATCACTTCTATCAATTGCTTTTAAAGAGCGTAGAAGGCTATACTTTTCTACAGATTCAAAGATTTTTCCTTTTTTTCTCATACCAGCAGTATCGATTAGGACGTATTCTTCATTGTGATATTTTAATACGGAATCGATAGAATCACGTGTTGTACCGGCAACATCTGATACTACGACACGTTCTTCATTTAATAGAGCATTCATTAGACTACTTTTTCCTACATTAGGACGTCCAATAATTGAAAATTTTAATCTACTATCTTCTTTTTCTTCTTGCTCTTGGAAATTTTTAGTAATTTCTTCCATTAATTCGATATATCCTATATTATGAATACTACTAATAGGAATATAGGTTGAAAAGCCTAGTTCATAAAAATCATATATATGATTGTTTGATTCTTTGTTGTCTACTTTGTTGATTGCTACAATTACTTCTTTTTTACTTTTTCTAAGAATATCTCTTACTAATAAGTCATTACTTGTTAGGCCTTCTTTTCCATCGACAATAAATACCACGATATCTGCTTCTTTAATCGCTAATTCTGCTTGCATTTTTATTTCGTCATTAAATTTCATTTTACTTGCATCAATACCACCAGTATCTATTAAATAAAATCTTTTATTATTATAAGATGTCTCTTGGTATATTCTATCTCTAGTTACTCCCGGTATATCTTCAATAATTGATATTTTTTTACCAACTATTTTATTAAATAGGGTTGATTTTCCAACATTTGGTCTTCCCACTAAAGCTACAGTAGGTATCATACTATCCCCTCCAATTCACTGGTATTATATCATAGGACTGTCAAATTTTAAAGAAAAAGTTGTTCTTCACAGTAAAGTTATTATATTTATGTTATAATACATTATAGTTAGGAGGATAGATATGGAATTAGAAAAAAAACAAGTAGAAGTTGAATGGTATGATAATCCCGGGATTATTACTAATATTATTATTGCATTAATTGCGATTATTATTATCTTAAGTCAATCATTTGCGATTAATAATAATCTTAGTACACAGGCAATTTTAAGTAGTATTATTAATCATAATAGTGTCTATTTAATTGTACTTGTGTATTTTGTAGCATTAAAGACGAGAATAGGAAAGAGATATTTTGACTTTTTAAATGTGTTTTTAGTTTTACTTTACTTTATTACTGCGATAACATCAATTTTAACTTTATTTCAGTCATTTTCATTAGAAACTTTTGTTGGATGTCTTTTACATCTTACGTTGTTTATCTATTTATTTCATATTCTTTTTCGTAGGACTAGGGTATGGAAGGAGTTTCATTTAAACCGTTCTCCATTTAATGAAATTAAAAATGATGCTTATTTTTATGCAATCTTTGTTTTTACTGTTTTTATTCTTGCAATAGATTTGATTGCAACGACAACGCCAGATGGTACGATACTTGCTTGTTTAGATGCCTTTTTCATGATTTTATTTGCTAGATATATTTATTTATATGGATGTTTTGTTGATAATAAGGAGAAGAAGATTAATCCTACTACAAGTATTGATGAAATTAAAGAAAAAGTTGAAGAAGTAAAAGATAGATTAGATGAAGTGGTTGATGATATTAAAGATACGGTAGGAGATACTGTTGATTCTGTTATGAAAGAAGTAGATCATCTTGCTAATGATGATAGTCGGGATGATAAAAAAGTAAAAAAGGCAAAGAAAGATACTAAGAAAAAGAGGGGGAAATAAATATGAATATGTTTGAAGAGATTGAACGTGAAAAAGAAGAACTTCCTAAATTAAGAAATATTACCAAAGAAATGTCTCATTATACTTTTAATGGTTATCAAAAATTTGCTATTGTTACCTTTTTAGTATGTTTCTGTTTTGGAATTATTTTGGGAAATTTATTTCCTGCTTGTGGTAGTAGTTCTAATTTCTATGGTACATGTACTACAACTGAATTTAATTTTTCCTTGATGGTGTTTTTTTGGTTTGTTTCTTTCTTAGTTTGTTTGTTTTTCTATGCTATTGGTCATATTATTTCATTACTTACATCTATCGATGAACAGTTGCGTAAAAGTAAGTAAAATTTGTTGATATTTCTTGCAATTTGTATAAAAACATGGTAGATTTGATATGTAAGCATAAAGTGCTTAATTAATATTATTAGGGAGGTATATATTAATGAAAAAAGTTGAATTAGTAGAAGCTGTTGCTGAAGATACTGGATTAACTAAAGCTGATGCTACAAAGGCAATTGATGCTACTTTTAATGCAATTGCAAATGCTTTAGCAAATGGAGACAAAGTTCCAATCGTTGGTTTCGGAACATTTGATGTATCTGAAAGAGCAGCTCGTGAAGGTCGTAACCCTAGAACTGGTGAGCCAGTTACAATCGCTGCTAGAAAAGCTGTTACATTCAAAGCTGGTTCTGCATTAAAAGATGCTGTAAACTAATATTGATTGTAGATTAGAGAACGATTTGGCGTTCTCTTTTTTTACAGGTTAATTCTTTTTTCAATTTTCATAATGAGCAAATTATGATATACTATTTATGGTGATAGAATGTTAGAAAATGCTTTAAAACTATTAAAAGAATTTACTTCTCATGATTATAAAGCTTATCTTGTGGGTGGTTTTGTTAGAGATTATTTATTAGGTAGAGAATCACAAGATATTGATGTTTGTACTAATGCAACTCCTAAAGAGATTAAGGAAGTATTTGAAGATAGTTTTCTACCTACAGAGGATTACGGGTCTGTTGTTGTAAATAAATATGGAATTCGTTTTGAGATTACGACATTTCGAAAAGAGTTTTCTTATCAAGATCATCGTAAGCCAGTAGAGATTCAATATATTGATGATTTATATCAGGATTTATTAAGAAGAGATTTTACTATTAATGCTATTTGTATTGATGAGAATGGTGAAGTCATTGACTTTTTAGGTGGTAGAGATGATTTAGAGTGTAGGTTAATTCGTACAATCGGGGATGCCGCTGATAGATTTCAGGAGGATGCTTTACGTATTCTTAGGGCTATTCGCTTTGCGACTGTTTTAGATTTTCAGTTAGATTCCTCTGTTTCTTCTGCTATTTTAGAGACTCGTCATTTACTAAGTGAGCTTTCTTATCAGAGAAAAAAAGAAGAATTAGATAAAATGTTTGCTTCTGGTCATGCAGATAAAGGAATTGATTTATTACTTCAATATCATTTAGATAAGAATTTAGAATTAGAGAAATTATCACTGGTTGAAAATACTGATAGTGTTATTGGTATATGGAGTGTATTGGATGTGGACTTGCTTTATCCTTTTTCTAATAATGAAAAAGAGATGATGGCTGATATTAGAAAGGCTATGACTTTAAATAATTTAGATCCTATGGCTTTATATGAATATGGTCTTTATGTTAATAGTGTTGCAGGAGAAATGAAAGGATTAGATAAGAAAAAAATTACAGAGTCTTATAATGCTTTAATTATTCACAGTAGGAGTGATTTAGATGTTACTAGTGAAGAGATTATGGAATGCCTTGACAAGAAGCCTGGAGAGTATTTGAGTGATATTTATGAGGATATTGAGCGAGAAGTTTTATATCGTAGACTACCTAATCAAAAAAAAGAATTACTTAGTTATATTAAAGAAAAATTTGCTTCTGTTTGTTAGAAGCTTTTTTTCTTTTTAATTTTGTGATATTATATAAACGATTATGAAGGGAGATGATTAGATGAAGAACTGGCAGTTTATAGAAATTTTTAAACAAGGTCATTTAGTTATTCCTCTTTATTTTTTAAAGAATTATAAGAAATTAAAACTTACTTTGGAAGAGTTTATATTTTTAATGTATTTATATCAGTTAGGGGATAAAAGTTTATTTAATCCTTCTAAGTATCAAGAAGAGCTTTCATTGGATCTTTCTAAGGTTATGGAGTATATTGATTCTTTAACAGAGAAGAAGTTAATACAAGTAGAAGTTATTAAGAATGAAAAAGGCCTTATGGAAGAAGTTGTTTTGCTTGATGGATTTTATCGTAAATTAACTTTGAATATGGTTGAAGAAGAAAATGAGAAAAAAAATCATCAGTCTAATATTTTTGAAGTTGTAGAGAAAGAGTTTGGTAGAACATTGAGTCCTATGGAATATGAAATTATTAAAGCATGGCTTGATAATGATATGAGTGAAGATTTAATTAAAGAAGCAATTAAAGAAGCTACCTTTAACGGGGTTTCTAATTTGAGATATATTGATAAGATACTTTATGAATGGGGGAAGCAAGGTATAAAAACAGTGAAGGATGTTGAAGATAATCGTCGTAAAAGGGCACAACGTAGGGAAGAGGAAGCAGATAGTAATATTGATTTAGATATTGTAGATTGGGATTGGTTTGACGATGATTCAGAATAAGTTACTTGAGTATTTAGATTATCTTTTCCCTAATCCTAAGTGTGAACTTACTTATGAGACGGATTATCAGTTATTGATGGCTGTTGTGTTAAGTGCTCAGTCTACGGATAAGAGAGTAAATTCTGTCACGCCTATTATTTTTTCTAAGTATCCTACGTTAAAGGATTTGGCTAATGCATCGCTTACTGATTTAGAAGATATTATTCGACCAGTTGGTTCTTTTCGTAAGAAAGCTAGTTATTTGAAAGAGATTGCTTGTAGATTAGTTAATGAATTTGATGGTGTTGTTCCTACAGATAGAGAAGTATTAGAAAGTTTTCCTGGTGTTGGTAGAAAGACGGTTAATGTCTTTTTAGCAGAGTTTTATCATTATCCTGCTATTGCAGTAGATACGCATGTAGAACGTGTTTCTAAAAGGCTAAAACTAGCGTATCAGAAGGATTCTGTTTTAGATGTTGAGAGAAAACTTATGAAGAAAGTTCCTAAGGAACGCTGGGCTAAGTTTCATTTACAAATGGTACTTTTTGGTAGATATTATTGTAAAGCAGTGAAGCCTTTATGTAAGGATTGTCCATTAAAAGAATATTGTCGTGAAAAAAAGAAGAATCTTGATTGATTCTTCTTTTTCTATGTTATGGAGTTGTTGTTTCAGGATTTGATGGAGTAGTTGGTGTTGTTGGGTCACTTGGTTCTGTAGTTCCACTACCAGGATTTGTTGGATCGGTTGGTGTTATTGGTTCTTCTGGCTCTTCTTGTTCTGGTTCTTTTAGCGTATATGTTGCAGCAGTTCCTTGTAGTCCACTATATCCTTTATAGGTTGCAACAACTTTGTAAGTTCCGTAAGGAGAAGAGTTTCCTAAGGTATAAGTATAACTTGTATTTTCTGTAAATCCAATTAATGTTGAACCTAAATATATATTATATCCAAAAGTTCCTAAACTTTCATTGTTTCCAGGATCAACTGCTGACCAAGACATTGTTACTTTATTTGTATTTTTGTCATATGTTACTTTGAAGTTTTCAGGTTTTGCAAGTTGTACACTTGATACATCAGTTTCTTCTGGTTCGTATCCTTTTTTGAAGTATTCATATACAACGCTTCCTGTGTAACCAGAACCAGCTATTACTGGAGGATTAGATCCAGATACAATTCCTAGTTTTACAACGCTAGATGGTTGTGTAAATGCTTCTCTATTTGATTCCATAGCTCCAGCTTTTACTAAAGCATTAAATATTCTATCTTTTTGAATAGTTGCTGGTACATTGTGCAATACGTATCGACCTGTTGTATCGTTCTTTTCATAACCATACCATAATGCGATTACTGTTTTGGTTGAATATCCTACTACCCAGGAATCTCTGATAGCATCTCCTGGCATGTTATATTTTTCCATATATTCAGAATCGTAGTTAGTAGTTCCTGTTTTAGCAGCAACGTTTGTTGGTGTTCCACCAGTTAATGCTACATCTTGTAATACATCTGAAATCATAAAGGCTGTTGAATCAGACATTGCTTTTTTCTTTTCTCCTTCAAATTCTACTACTTCTCCTGTATCGCGATAAACAATTTTTTCTATTGTATGAGGTTTATTATAATATCCTCCATTAGAGAATGCAGCATAGGCTCCTGCCATATCTTTTGTAGAAACACCTGGACTGAAAGCTCCAATAGCATGTGCTTCATGAATTTTTCCATTTTCTATTTCTGGTGTGATACCTAGACCTTCTACAAATTCAATAATCTTTTTATTATCTACTTGTTGGAATGCTTTTAATGCTGGAATATTTCTTGATGTTGCTAAAGCTCTTCTAAGAGTGATTGTTCCAAAGTATCCATTATCCCAGTTTTTAATTGGACGTCCACCTGTATATGTATAAGGTGAATCATCAAATAATGTATATGTTGACCAGTTGTTATACTCAATACCTGGACCATAATCAAATAATGGTTTTGCAGTTGATCCTGGTTGACGTTTAATACCTGTTGCGAAGTTTAATCCTGCTGCTTGTCTATTTCTACCAGCACCTACGGCCAATATTTTTCCTGTTTGTGAATCTAGTACAGTAACACCTGCTTGTACTTTATCATCTATCCATGTATAGGTTTCTCCGTTCATAACAGAGTTTACGGCATCTTGTTTTGCTCTATCTAAGTTTGTATATACTTCCACTGGCGTTTTATTAGCATCTATTCCGTAAACGTCTTCTAGTTCAGCGATAACAGTATCTGCATATCCTTGATAGGGATCTGAAGAAGCAGTTTGTTCTACTACTAAGTCAGCTACTGGAATACTATTTGCAATATCTGCTTCTTCTTGTGTAATATATCCATGTCTTACCATTAGATATAAGACGGTAGAACGTCTTTTTTCAGCGTTTTCAGGGTTGATATCTGGTCTGTAGTAAGTAGGTGCTTGGAACATTCCAGCAATTGTTGCAGCTTCTGATAAGTTTAGATCACTTGCACTTTTGCCAAAATATGTTTGAGCAGCTTCTTCTACACCATAGACCATACCACCTAATCCATGGTTATTTACATAAAATTCAATGATTTGTTCTTTAGTATAATTCTTTTCTAGTTTAAATACAGCTAAATAAATGTCTGTAAACTTACGGATAATTCCTTGAATTCCACTATCTTCTGTTGATGTAATTTTATTTTTAATTACTTGCATGGATATGGTTGATGCTCCACCAGCATCAGAGTTTCCTAGAAGTTGACCAATACTAGCCTTTAGGAATCTAGGGGCATCAAAACCATTATGTTCAAAGAATCTTGAGTCTTCTGTTGCGACAAGAGCATCGATAAATACTTGAGGTAAATCTTCGTAACTTATTTTTTCTCTTCGCTCGTCTCCTTTTTCATAGAATGGTTGTCCATCTTTATCATATAGAACCGTCATTTCTTTACTATCTAAGTCTTCTGCATCAAATTCAGGAGCTGTTACGGTAATATAGATTAAGAATGCAGCGAATAAAGCAAGACATAAAATTCCTAATCCTAAGATAATTATTAGTATGATATTTACAATTTTTCTTTTCTTTTTATCATTTTTTGTTTTTCTTAGTAATTGAGAAATTCCTACGATAATACCAATACCAATGGCTGTAACAATAGTAAATACTAGTCCCAGTTTTAAATAACAAAGTAATAATAATGCTACAAAACCTATCCAACAGGCAATCATTATATTTTTATTTTCTTTTTTATTTTTTGTTGTCTGTTGAGGTTTCTTTTTTAGATTATATTCTCTAGTGGTACCGGTGCTTTTTTTCGATGAATTTTTCCTTTTTATTACTTTTTTTTGCATTTTATATACCTCCAATAATTGTATCCACTACATTTAAATAGTCGATTCTTGGTCTATAACCATCTTTTATTAAATATCCTCTTTCTTGAAAATAAGTATAGGGAATTGATTTTCTTTCTTCTTGATTTATAAATTCTAAGAAATCTTTTCCAGGTAATAAGTATGTTTCATTTAAATTAGTAAATCTTACGATTAAAAAAACAATACCTTGATGGTTATATATATTCTTTATATGATTAATTTGGTGTGAGTGAATATTAGCTAGGGGAAATGCAGTTTTGTTTTTGGTTTCTTTTGCTTCAAAGTCTATATATTTTCCTTTGTATAAACCGTTATAGTCTGTTGTTGACGGTATCGTATAGTATGCTTCTTTAATTACTGCCTTGTCTCTTGAAGGATAATTAACTTTTACTATTTTTACTGGTGTTGGTTTTTTATATATATAAGCTTTGTCTATTTCCCTATAATATTCATTGGATTCATTAATATCACTTTCTAATGACATTCCTCGATTTCTATATGTGATTGGGGATGCATTGTGTTCTTTTTTTATTCCATTTGGATAGTTCATCTCATCACCTATTTTGTATTATACTATATGTTTGCTTTTTTTTCTATATTTTCGTTTACAAATTATTAACTTTTTGTTTTTTTGTTATGTTTTGTCGAATGTGGTGCAATGATTATTTTTTTGGAGTATGCTATAGTAGGTGATTGGATGAATAATTTTGAAGTTATACGGTTGTTAAACTTACTTTATGATAAGACAAGAGAAGCTAATATTGGTATCTCTTATAGTTCTATAAAACAGCGTCTAGATAATTGACAAAATAGTTAATAAATGACATAATATTACTGTAAGGGATTGGTGATAAAATGTATCAGAATAAGATTACACTTATGCCACAAGATATATTGGAGAAGGAGTTTAAGATTGATACTCGTGGATACCGCTTGAAAGAAGTTGACCAGTTTCTTGATATTATTATTGGAGACTATGAACAGTTTTTAAATATCATTAATAACTTAGAAAAGGAGAAAGCGGATTTGTTAGGTGAAATTATGAGCTTGAAACAAGAACTTCGCAATTCGAAGATGAGTGTTGAAGTTGCACGTAATAATGTGGAAGTTCCAGAAGTTACTAATTTGGATATCTTAAGACGTCTTTCTCAACTTGAAAAAATGGTATATAGTAGCAAAAATAATGACAATAATGACAATTAATATATAGACAAACGCTGATATTTTTATATTAGAGGAAAGTCCATGCTCACACAGTCTGTGATGATTGTAGTGTTCGTACCTAGGGAAAAAATAACCTAGGGTAGCAATTGCTAACGGCGGAAGATAGTCTAAGTCTTCGGATAAGATTTATTCCATAAAGTGCCGCAGTGACGATGCTTTAGGAAACTAAAGAGTGAAACGTGGTAAACCCTGCGAGTGAGAAACCCAAATTTGGTAGGGGAGTTCTAACGACATAAGCGAATGAAGTTAGGAACCAGTAATGGTAGATAAATGTTTGTCGCCTGGTAACAGGAACAGAACATGGCTTATTTATATTTTTTGTTTATTATGTAGTGAGGTGTTATTATGAAAGAACTAGGAGAGTATTTAAAACATACTAGAATTGATAATGGAGTTAGTATGGAAGAAGCAGCAGAAGATTTGGAACTTTCTACATCTCAACTTGAAAATATAGAAAATGGTAATGTACGAGCTTTTAAAGATGTTTATGGATTAAAGCAATATGTACGTCGGTATGCTAAGTATTTAGGATTAGATCCTGAAAAAGTGGTTGATGAGTTTAATGGCTTTTTATTTGAACATACTTCAAAAATCTCTTTAGATGATATTAAGGAGGCACAGCGTAAACTAGAGGAAAAAGATCAGAAAAAAATAAAATCTCCTTATACTATCGTTCGTAAAAAGAAGATGAATATTTGGCCTTTTGTTTTTATTCCGATAGCTATTCTTTTACTTTTTATTATCATTTATTTTATTGTTAGTAGTATTAATAAGGCACCTGTTGTAGATACTGAGTTAACAGTTAAGGTAAGGAAGGAGTATATTAATGAATTTACCTACTAAAATTACAGTAGTTAGATTAATACTTACTGTAGTAATTATTATTTTATTATGTTTTCCATTTTATAGTGTTGGAGTTCAGTTCCCTAGTTTTAGAATCCAAGATGTGACAGTAGAACTTCATTATATTATTGCTGGTGTTATTTTTATTATTGCTAGTCTTACAGATTTTGTAGATGGATATTTAGCAAGAAAAAATAATCAAGTTACTAATACTGGTAAAATGTTAGATGCTATTGCTGATAAGGCTTTAGTAAATAGTGTTTTAATTATTTTAGCAGCACAAGGATTTATACATGAAATTATTCCAGTAATCGTAGTATTACGTGATATTGTTGTTAATGCTATTAAGATGGAAGCAGCTGGACGCGGTAGAGTAGTTGCAGCTATTGGCTCTGGTAAGTTAAAGACAGCAACATTAATGGTTGGTACAACGCTTACATTCTTTTATAATATGCCATTTGAGTTTATCAATATTAATGTTTCAGAAATCTTATTATATATTGCAACGATTTTATCTATCGTTTCTGCAATTCAATATTTTAATATGAATAAAGCATTAATTTTTGGGAAAACAGAAAACGCAAATTCATAGGTTAAAGTTATTTAATTTTCTCTATTTCGATAGAGGAAATTTTATTTTTGGCTTCATTTTTTCTTCATAAAACAATTGTTCGAAAAAATGTTGCTTTTTCTTTTTCTTTGTTATATAATGTATTTGTAAGTTATTTGTATATAAATAGGAGGAATTATGAAAAGTGTAAGTAAAGATGTTTCAAAAGATAAGGCCTTAGAACAAGTATTAAATGATATAGAGAAACAATTCGGTAAAGGTTCTATTATGAAACTAGGAGACAGTAAACATATGAAAGTAGATGTTGTTTCTAGTGGTTGCTTATCTTTAGATATTGCTTTAGGAGTAGGGGGATATCCTAGAGGTAGAATTATTGAAATTTATGGTCCTGAGTCTAGTGGTAAAACTACGTTTGCATTGCAAGCAATTGCTGAGGTGCAAAAGACGGGTGGTCGTGCAGCTTTTATCGATGCTGAGCATGCCTTGGATCCGGTTTATGCAGAAAGATTAGGTGTTAATGTTGATGAGTTATTACTTTCTCAACCTGATACTGGTGAGCAGGCTTTAGAGATTTGTGAGGCTTTGGTTCGTAGTCAAGCTATCAGTATTGTCGTTATTGATTCGGTTGCGGCTTTGGTTCCACAAGCAGAAATTGATGGAGAGATGGGAGACTCACATGTTGGTCTTCAAGCTCGTTTGATGTCTCAGGCTTTAAGAAAGCTTTCTGGTACGATTAATAAAACTAATACTATTGCTATTTTTATTAATCAGTTGCGCGAAAAAGTAGGTGTTATGTTTGGTAATCCAGAGACTACTCCTGGAGGACGTGCATTGAAATTCTACTCTACTATCCGTCTTGATATTCGTCGTAATGAACAGTTGAAAATGGGAGATGGAGTTGTTGGTAATAAGACGACTATTAAAGTTGTTAAAAACAAAGTGGCACCTCCATTTAAGACTGCTGTTGTCGATATTATGTATGGTGAGGGAGTATCTCATGAAGGAGAAGTTATCGACTTAGGTGTGGAAGCTGGTGTTGTTGAAAAAACTGGTGCTTGGTATTCTTATCAAGGTGAAAAACTAGGTCAAGGAAAAGAAAATGTTAAGTTATTACTTAAAGATAATCCAGAATTATGTCACGAAATTGAAGAAAAGGTTCGTGAGTATTACGATATCTCTTTAAATAAAAAAGAAGATACTAAAAAAGAAAAAGAATAGTATAGTTGCTATTCTTTTTTTCATATAATACAAAGAGGTGTTGTTGTGAAGAAATTAAGTCAACTTGTAGATTGTGATTATTATGATATCGATGTTTTAGGGATTGCTACTGATTCTAGGAATGTGAAGCCTGGATATCTTTTTGTTGCTACGAAGGGTTTTCATGTTGATCATTACGATTATGTTACTGATGCTATTGATAAGGGATGTGTTGCTGTTGTTGTTGACCGAGTAGGTAAGTTTAGTGTTCCTACTATTGTTGTAGATGATATTAATCAAACTTTGATTTCTATATGTGAGAAGTTTTATGATGTTACTACTCATGATTTTACTTTTATTGGTATTACTGGTACTGATGGAAAAACTACGACTGCTATGATTACTAGAAATTTGCTTAATCATTTTGTTCCTACTGCTTATTTAGGTACTAATGGCCTTTATTGTGAAGATAAAATTTTTGCTACTACCAATACAACACCTTGTGTAGAAGATTTATATTATTATTTTTCTATTGTAAAATTTTACAAATGTCAAATTATTGTTATGGAAGTGTCTAGTGAAGCTTTGCTTCATCATAGGGTTGATTCTATTATATTTGATGTTGTTGCTTATACAAACATTACCGAAGATCATTTAAATGTTCATAAAACTATTGAAAATTATAGGAATTGTAAGTTTAGATTAGCAACTCTATGTAAGAGAGAGATTCCGATTATTATTAATGGTGATGATGATAATTGTCGATTGCTTAACGTAAAGCATAAGACTACTTATGGTTTTTCTAATGACAATGATGTTGTCATATCTAATGTCAAAAAATGTCGAAAACATGTCTACTTTTCTTTGCGATATTTAGGAAATATGTACTTGGTTCAAAGTCCTTTTTTAGGAAAATATAATATTTATAATGTTACCCTAGCTTTGCTTATTGTCCAAAGTGTTACTGGTTCTTTGGATAAAGCGATTAGTTTAGTATCTAATCTTCCTGTAGTTTTTGGTAGAAGAGAAGTTTTTTCTTGTGATAAGGGCTTTGATATTTTACTCGATTATGCCCATACAACAAATGGTATTTTGTCATTACTACAAAGTCTAGATAATTATTCTCATATTATTGTTGTTACGGGTGCTGCTGGTGGTAGAGAGGTGGAAAAACGTCCTGTTATTGGTGATATTTTATTTAAATATGCTGATTATATTATTTTTACGTCGGATGATCCTAGATATGAAAATCCTAAAGATATTTTTTTAGATATGTTAGGTCATCATAAGGCGGAAAATTATACTTTTATTGAGGATAGAGAAGAAGCTATTCTTCATGCATTTCAAATAGCTCAGGATGGTGATGTTGTTGCGGTTATTGGAAAAGGAAGAGATAATTATATGGCAGTATTTGATCAGAGGATTCCTTATTCTGATTATAATGTTATTTTAGATTTTTTAAAAAAAATTTAGTTTTCGACATAATTCGACACGTTTCGACAAATAATTTTGGCATAGTGTTTAATACGTAGTAAATACTATGTTACTTTGAAAGGATGTTATTATGAATGATGAAAAAGTTAGGTTTTGTTATTATGATAGTAGTGATTCTTCCTATGTAGAAGTTTTTGGTCACATTAGTCCTATGGATTATAGAATTTTTGTTAATGATCTTTATAGTTTACGGCTTGATTCTGTTTATTCACAAAAGCAATATTTGAAGCCTTTTTATTCTACAGGGACTTTAATTAATTCTTTGAAGCCTGAAGATGGTGTTGTTGATTTATCAGAGATGCGCTCTATGTTAAGAGTAGAAAAATTTGATGATAGTAGAACTAAACATATTTTAAATTCTTATTTTAATGCAATACATATTGATGGAATTACTAAATATGCTAATAATGTGTTTAAAGCTTTAGTTAGAGAAAACTCTTCTTCTATGTCGCAGTTATTATCTTCCCCTAGTTTTGAACGTGAAATTCATAGTATAGATGCAAATACTAGAGCTGTTAGGTGTACTGGTTATGATTTTATGGCTGCTAAAAGATTACAAGATTCTCTAGCGTATTCATTAGAAGATTATGAGATTACAAAACCTAAAATAAATGTAAAAGTTAGCTGATTTTTTGTCCAAGATGTCTTTTCTTGGACTTTTCTTTTTCTTGACATTAAATAGAAATAAAACTACAATAGAATTAGATTTAGGTGTTTACTTAATCTAGATGGAGGGAATATATGGATAATTATTTTTTCTCCATTTTACTTGTAGTACTTGGATTACTTATAGGGCTTTTTATAGCGTTTGTTATAAATAGTATCAGAGTTAGTGCTGCTTCAAAAAAAGTTGCTGCTCTTATGGAACAAGCAAAAAAAGAGATTGAAAAAATGCGTAGAGATGCAGCGTTAGAGCAAAAAGAAGAAGCACATAAATTGAAAATGGATTTGGATAAGGAAATTCGTGAGAAAAAAGAAGAAATTAAGGAATCAGAAAGTCGTTTGTTGCAAAGGGAAGCTAGTATTGATAAACGTGACGAGTTGTATCAAAAAAGAGAGGCTTCTTTAGATGAGCGTGAAGAGAAACTTTCTGAAAGACAACTTGAAATCCAAAATGAAAAAAGTAAAGTGGATGAAATTAAGAAAGAACAATTAGATTTATTGGAACAGATTTCAGGATTTAGTAGAGAAAAAGCTAAAGATTTGGTAATGAGTCAAGTAAGAGAAAATATGAGTAAAGAAATAGCAGAGTTTGTTCGTGAAAGCGAAAATGATGCAAAACTTACTGCTGATAGGAAAGCTAAAGAATTAATTGTTACTGCGATGCAGAAGTATGCAGCAGATATTGCAAGTGATCAGACAGTTACGGTTGTTGATTTACCAAATGATGAGATGAAAGGTCGTATTATTGGTAGAGAGGGACGCAATATTCGTACGATTGAAGCTATTACTGGAGTTGATTTAATTATTGATGATACACCAGAAGCTGTTGTTTTATCTAGTTTTGATCCGCTACGTCGTGAAATTGCTAGAGTTACTTTGGAAACTTTAATTAAAGATGGACGTATTCATCCTACTCGTATTGAAGAGTTATATGATAAGGTTTGTCAAGATATGAAACAACAAATTATTGAATATGGGCAAGATGCTACTTTTGAATTGGGACTTACTAAGTTTGATCCTGATTTGATTGAAATTATTGGTAAACTTTATTTTAGAACTAGTTATGGACAAAATGCATTACAACATTCTTTAGAGGTTGCTCATTTATCTGGATTACTTGCTAGTGAATTGGGTGAGAATGCCACTCTTGCGAAAAGAGCGGGTTTGTTACATGATATAGGTAAAGCAATCGATCATGAAGTAGAAGGTAGTCATGTAGATATTGGTGTTGATATTGCTAAAAAATATAAGGAAGACCCAATTGTTATTAATGCGATTGCTTCTCATCATGGAGATGTTCCAGCAACTAGCGTAATTGCTAGTATTGTAGCAATTGCTGATGCTTTGTCTGCTTCTCGTCCTGGAGCTAGAAATGATTCTTTGGAAAATTACATTAAACGTCTTTCTCAATTAGAGGAAGTTGGTAATCATATTCCAGGAGTTGAAAAATCTTATGCAGTTCAGGCTGGTCGTGAACTACGAGTTATCGTTAAACCAGAAGAAGTAGATGATTTAGAAGCTCATAGGATTGCTAGAGAAGTAAAAGAACAAATCGAAGCAAATATGAAATATCCTGGAACTATTAAAATTACTGTTGTTCGTGAAACAAGAGCACAAGAGGAAGCAAAATAGTTGCTTCCTTTTTTTGGAGGGATTCGATGGAAAATAAATATCAATGGTTGATTTGTGAAAGTAGTAAACTGCGTAGCAGCAATAATGTAATTAGTGTTTTAAATAATATGAATCGTGTCTTAGATTCTATTATTTATCAAGATGATAGTTATTCTTATGAAGCTTTTCGTACTTTGTTAATTATAAATCATAATTTCAGAAGCTTTTTAAACTCTAATTATTTAAATGATAAAAGGGATTTATCTTTTCTTTCGCATCAGATTAAAAATTATTATGCCTATGGTGGAAATCAAGATATTATTTCATATTTAACTGATGTAGATTACTATCAAGATATACTTTTGAAAGTAGAATTACAAGGAAAACAGCAGTTTGTTCTTCGAAGTTTTTCTCTTCCTTTTTCTGGTATTCCTGAGGATTTGAAAAAGTTGTGTGAATGTCCTGATTTTTATCCAGAGATTACACCAGAAATTGTTCAGAAAATATATCAAAAAAAATAGGTCATTAAGCCTATTTTTCTTTCTTTATATCTAATATGATTGGTAGAATTATTGGTTTTCTACCAGTTAATTCATTAATATATGGATATAACTCTTCTGTTATATCGCTTTTTAATGATTGAAATGTTGTTTTAGGATTTGTTAACTCGGATTTTATAATTGTTTCTGCTTTGTCTTCAATTTTATGGATTAATTCTTCATTTTCATTTACTAAGACAAAACCTCTTGTTGTGATGTTTGGTTTGATTAATAGTTCTCTTTTTTTCATGTTTACATTTATTATTACTACTAATATTCCATCGTTTGCCATAATTTTTCTATCTTTAATTACAGCACTACCAATTTCACCTATTCTATTTCCATCTACATAGACGTCAGCTCCGGGCATACTTTCTCCTCTTGTTACTACATGATTTTTAAGGATTAAGCTGTCACCATTTTTTAGAATAAAGGTATTTTCTTTTGGTATACCACAACTAATACCAATATCGGCTTGTTTTTTTAACATTCTATAGTCACCGTGGAATGGCATTAAATATTTTGGCTTGATTAGTCGAATCATTAGTTTTATTTCTTCTTCGTTAGCATGACCTGATGTATGTAGGTCAGCAAGAGATGAGTTTGTATATACTTTTACACCTTTTAAATATAATTTATTAATGGTTTTTGAGATACTTAAGGCATTTCCTGGAATGGCACTGGATGAGAATATTACAACATCATCTGGTCTTAGTTTGATTTGTTTATGCGTACCATTAGATATTCTTGATAATGCTGCTAATGGTTCTCCTTGGCTTCCAGTACATAGTATTGTTACTTCTCCAGGTTTTAGGTTGTTTGCTTCTTCTGGAGAAATTAATAATTCTTTATGGTTGATATAACCACCGTTGATTGAAATATTAATATTGTTTTCCATACTTCTACCAAATACACATATTTTTCTATTATGTTTATAACAAGTTTCAAAAATATGTTTTACACGATAAATATTAGATGCGAATGTTGCGATAATGATACGATTTGTTTTACATTTATCAAACATTTCTCCTAATGTTTCATCTACTACAGATTCACTTGTTGAAAAGCCTTCGTTTAAAGCATTGGTAGAATCTCCAATTAGAATATCTACTCCTTTTTCTCCAAGAGATGCCATTTTATATAAATCTGCCATCGGTCCAATTGGAGTAAGATCAAATTTATAATCTCCGGTTGTTACAATTCTTCCGTCTGGTGTAGTAATACTAATACCGTGAGAATCTGGAATAGAATGGGTAATTCTAAAGAATTCTACTTCGATTTCTTTAAATTTCAATTTCGTATTTTCTGTATATACAAATAAATTATCATATCTTATGTTTTTATCTTGTAATTTTACAGCAATTAATTCTTTGGCATGATTTGGTGCATAAATGGCAGGAATATTAATACTTTGCAATAAAAAAGGAATTCCTCCAATATGATCTTCATGTCCATGTGTAATTAAAAGTGCTTTAATCTTATCTTGATTTTCTTTTAAAAATGTAAAGTCAGGTAAAACATAATCTACTCCCATAAGTTCACTTTCAGGGAAACTAACACCGGCATCAATAATAACAATAGCGTCGTTATGCATTACACAATACATATTTTTTCCGACTTCTCCGAGACCACCTAAAACAATAATCTTTGTTTCATTTGGTTTATTCATAAAAACTCCTTTCTTTTTTTGTTTCGTTAAGCTGACTATGAAATTATACTATATTTTTTTTATTTTGTCTATAATTTGAAATTGCGAATTTTTTATCTCTTGATTGTAAAATTAGCTTTTGCCCTTGTTTTACATTATTTAATATACTTTCCAAGTGATTTGAAATAGGTATTGGGATTTTCATATTCTTTTAGGGTTTCATTAAAGTATTGACTATAGGTTAATGTGTCTTTTTCTTTCACAATATAGTCTCTTAATTTTTGTAATTTAGCTTTACTATTTAGAGGTTTATATTTTACTAAATCATTATAAAGCAGTGTGGTAATTAATGATTCTAATTGGGATTCATTTTGTGTATCACATTCTTGGATTAGTTCTTTATCTTCCTTTTCATTATTACCATGGTCAAATCTTTTTACAGTAAATCTTCCAGGATCTATGATATACATGGTATCATTTTCTTTATCAAAAAAATAGTTTACTGGTTGAATATCCGCTGCTAAGACATAATTATGTGCAAGTAGGGACATATCACTTTCTAATATTTGAAGGTTTTTAATAAAAGTGTTACTAGAAAGAAGAGTGATACCTTGTTTTTTGGTGATATCTTTTTCTCCCTTTATATAGTTTGCTCTATAACCTGCATAGGAGTAGTATTCATTATAAATAAGTGCATTTGGTAATATTGTTTGTTTGGTAGGTATTCCAATTAAGTATTGATGATAAACACTTTTGTTGTGGCCAAATTCATAAATTGAACTTTTATGATATATCTTGTAAACTTGATCCTTTCTTTTATAGCAAGTACCTTCAGAGCCTTTTCCTAGAGGTCTTTTTGTCTCGTCAATAAATATTTTTTCTCCTTCTACAAAGTAATGCATTATAATCCCTCTCTTTTCCGCTGTATTTTATCATATAATGTCTTTTATAGCAAGATTTTTCTTGACTTTAATTCAATTTTTTGGTATAATATGCCTACTTATTAGAAGAGGTGGGTTATGAGTATAGAACGCGATAAATTTGTTGTGGTTAGCGATTTTCATGGTTATGATTGGCCATTAGATAAAATTAAGAAGTATTATCTTAATGAGTATGATAAGATTTTTATTCTTGGTGATGCTACCGATAGAGGAACAAATGGTTATGGCATTCATGGAATAAAACTATTATGTGAAATTATGGAGTTATCTAAAAATTATCCTAAGAGAGTAATTTATATACCGGGTAATCATGATGATTTTGTATATAAATATGCTGCTTATTGTGATGAGGAGGCAAAGTATTTGCTTACTATTAATGGTGGCGCTGATACAATTAATGATATTAATGCCTTAGAAAATGATAATTCAGCTAAGTTAGATGAGTTAGTGTCTTGGTTAGGTAATTTACCTTTACAACGGGTTCATTCTTTTCGAGGTAAGACTTATGTTTTAGCTCATGCTTTTTTTGATCAAGCACTTTATAGAACTAATCCTGATTTGTCATTGAGAGATACTGGAACTAGGGCTTTAAAGTATGGTGATATTTTTAATATTCTATGGTTTAGATTATCTAAAGATAGTTATAATCCTAAAAAAGTTCCTCCTGGTGTTATTGAAGTAATAGGCCATACTCCTGCGCGTTATCGTCAAGGACAAAATTTAGATTTAGTAAATAGGTTTGGTGAGAAGACAAAAGTTGTCTGTGTTGATGGTGGTATTGCTTATGATGGTAAGATGTCTAAATATGATGGTGGAGAAGATAGTTACACGACTTTAATTTTTAGTCATCATAATACTTCTGATACTAATCCTTGTTTTGATGATGTACAGCAACAACTTGTTTCTGCTTGTGTTGAAACTATGCGAGAATTTGGTAGTAAGCAAGTATCTATCGCTCTTACGGGTGTTTTAAATAACTATTATTCATGGTACATTGGTTTTGCCAGTGATGTACGTAAAGATTTAACAGATTTGGGACAAAAATCTATTGTTCTTGCAGTTCAAAAAACAATAGATAGTTTAGGATTTGATTCTCATAGTTTAAATACTAAGCAGCTTGTTAATACATATTTGGGATATTTATATAGTACAAATGAAGAATTTAGTAATATTTTTCAGGAGGAACAGCGACTTTTCCAGGAGAAACAACGACAGGAAAGAGAAAGAGAAACAGAGGTAGTATCTAATATTATGGTTGATACGTATTTATGTACTAACTATACTAATGTTGTTAATGCTATGAATGTTATTGCAGGAAATTTGTCATCAATAAGTGTTAATGGTTTATCAGTTAATGATGATAGATGGCTTGCTCCTTTTTCTAGTCAAAGTCAAAAAGTGTTAAAAGATATGGGAAGAGATAAGGTTGCCGTTATTTTAAGAGAAATGGCTGGTACTGGTCATGACATTGGTGACCATTGCTTTTCTCGATTACAAGAAGAAAATGCTTGGCTTCAAGAGATCAATGGTTATAAAGCAATGATTCTTGATAATCCTCAATTAAAAGAAGTATCACGTTCAGTATCTGATACTTGTTTGAGATTTGGAAGTAATATTGTTTTTTCTTCTATTGTTGGTTTATTAGAAAATCAACCTAATTGGGAACTTGGATTTTCTCAAAATGAAGGTTTGATTAAATTGGGTAGAGATAAAGTAGAAGGTATTATTAGAACTTTCTCTTCGTCAGATATTTATGATGATAGTTCTACTATTGCTTCTAATTATGTTTCTAAGTTATCTCAAGTAGATCACGATTTCCATAGTTGTTTTAAAATGAATGATGTAGGATTATCTTATAATCCTAAGAGTTTTAAAGGATATATAAAAAAATAATTTCATTTAGGGTGGTTTTATGAATATTGAATTAGAAATTGAAAAAAATATGAATGAATTATTAGGAGAAGATGTCATAGACTTTGGATTCGATAAAAATATTTCGACTAGTGAATTGGATTCTTTATTGAAAAAGTTATATAAACAGCAAATTAAAAAATATCATCCTGATCAAGCAATGTTTTCCAATTTTACTGTTGATGAATTAAAGAAAAAATTTGAAAATGCTACGGTAGCTTATCAGAAATTAGAAGAATTATATCATCAATATAAAGATAAATTTACTTCTATATTTAACCAAAAATATAAAAAAGAAAAACAAGATAATCATAATGGAAAGTATTCTGTAGATAATTATAATTCTAAGTCTCGTACCTTTTTGCAACCAAAGGGATATTCGTATAAACTTTCTAAGTTTATGATGGATGGTTTTCGTGTTGATGCTTTTGATTCACAGGGATTATGTAAATCTTTTATGATTTCTCAATCTAGTGAGACTATCTTAGGTAAGCAAGTTTATCAATATTTTATTGGTATTAATGCTACTGATGTTTCTGAACATATATATCAAGCTACTTTGTTTGGATGCACTAATATATTAGATATTATTCGCTTTTATCAGCCAAATGGTGCTAGCGAAAGAAGTTATTTTGCAACTTTAGGTTTAGATTTGTTAACAGATTATATTATAGATTCTAAGAAATTAGAGGAGTCTTATCAAGATCGGTATGGATATTTAGGTGATTTGCAAATCGATAATAATCAGTTGCATATAGTTTATTCCATGGAAAATCAAGAGTTCATAAAGAATAGTCCTTCTATCCAAGAGTCTACTAGCTTTTTAGTAAAAGACTGGAAGGGTAGAGAAGTTCGTCGGGAGTATTCTTCACAAATGCATTAAAGAACAATTTTATGTTCTTTTTTTGCATTTTATAATTTCTTTTGGTATAGTATAGTTAAAGTTTAGGGGGAATGATGTTATGAATTCTAATATTACTCAAGAGGCTATTGAGGTTGCCAGGTCTGCGTCAAAATATTATGCATTAATTAAAGATATTGACTCTTGGTTTGAAGTAAAAGTTTCTGATGGTTTTCGTTCTTATTCAAAAAGTGTCGATTTAAATTATTACGATAGAAGGACTTTAAGTTTATTTTTTGCTTTACTTACTGTCTCTGATAATACGTATAATATTTTTTCTGATTTTAATATTACGTTTGAAGATGCTTTTACAGAAGTCTTTTCTGGTTATGATATAGATGATAATGAACAGAAAAAAGATGTTACTTTAGAAGAAATCGATGATAATTTTCATTCTTATTTTGAGCCTATGTTAGATACTCTTTCTAAGAAGTATAAGCTTATTATTCCTGAAGTGATTGCTTATAATTTATTAGCTGATGATTGTTGCTTTTCTAATGTTGTTCGTGTTTTAGTTAGTAAGTTAGCAGCGGATAGAGCTCCTTTATCTGGTGGTAAGTTGAAAGATTATCTTTTTGAAGAAGCTAGTCGTAAGATAGAGCAATATTTTGAAAGTCATCCAGAGGTTAAGGAAGAGATTTCTGCTAAAGAGAAGGATAAAGTTAAGGAGTTATTTCCGTTTTTTGGTATTCTAGGTAATAATGATGAAGATACGATGACAGGTCTTGGAGAATTTTTGACTAATCAGCAATTTCGTGGACATCCGGTTATTGGTAGGGAACAAGAAATTCGTACGGTTCTTAAATCTTTAATGATGAGGTCTGTGTTATTATTAGGTCCTTCTGGTGTTGGAAAAACAGCATTAGTTGAAGAGATTGCGTACCTTATTCAACAGAAGGAGGTTCCTAGTCGTCTTTTAGATAAAAAGATTTTTATGCTTGATGCTTCTTCTTTAATTGCTGGTACTAAATATCGTGGAGCATTTGAGGAAAAAATTAACGTTATTTTAAAAGAATTGGATAATGATCCTAATATTATTTTGTTTATCGATGAGATTTGTAATATGAAAGGTCTAGGAGCTACGGAAGGCTCTCCTCAAGATTTCTTTAATATTTTTAAACCATATTTATCAAGAAGTAATCGGCCTATTCAAATGATTGGTACGACAACGACTGAAGAATATCAAAAATATTTGGCAGATGATGCTGCTATCCGTAGAAGGTTTGCTCCAGTTACATTAGGTGAACCAGATGATAAGAGCTTAAGCCATATATTAGATGCTTCTGTTAAGAAATATCAAGATATGTTGCACGTTGATTTTTCTTTTGATACTGATAGTCAACAAGAGATATTTGATATCCTTATTCAAGGAAGTAAAAAAAGGTCTTATAATGATGTACAATATAATCCTTCTTTAGTTTTATCTATCTTAGAGATGGCCTTTTCTAATGCTTTATATTATGATAGAGAATCTGTTAATATAGATGATGTTAAAGAGGCTGTTATGAGTTGTGAACGTATTTATGAAAGTTCTAGAGAGTGTATGGTTTCTCAACTATCTTCTATTTCTAATACTAAGCAATATGTAAAGGGTAAAATTGTTCCTTTTTCTACTAGACAATAGGCTTTTCTATTGTTTTTTTCTTTATCTATGTTAAAATAAAGTTGGTGATTATTATGGGAATTTTTAATAAATTAAAGAATATGTTTCAAGGAAACAAGGAAAGTGTTGTAGAACAGAATCATAGTGAAGAAGTTGTACAGGAAGAAGTTAAAGTTTATGAGAAAGGTCTTACAAAATCTCGTGAGGGATTTGTATCTAAGCTTGCTAATCTTACGAATAAATATCGCACTATTAATGATGATTATTTTGATGAGTTAGAAGAAATATTGATTATGGCTGATATTGGTGTTAATACTGTTATGGAGTTTATTGATCGATTGAAGGATAGAGCTGCTAAAGAAAAGATTAGTGATCCAGAATTATTAAAAGAGATTATTGTTGATGAATTATTTATTATTTATGTAGGGGATGAAGTTTTATCTAGTAAGATAGAATATCGTGAAAATGGTCCTACTGTTATTTTATTTGTTGGAGTTAATGGTGTTGGAAAAACTACTACTATTGGTAAGATTGCTTGGCGTATGAAGCAAGAAGGTAAAAAAGTATTACTAGTTGCGGGAGATACTTTTCGAGCTGGTGCTATTTCGCAACTTCAAGAGTGGAGTAAGAGAGTAGATGTTGATTTTTATGGAACTGAACAAGGAAGTGATCCAGCTAGTGTTGTTTATGATGGATGTAGTAAGGCTGTAGAAGAAAAATATGATGTCGTTTTAGTTGATACTGCTGGTAGACTACAAAATAAAGTTAATTTAATGAAAGAATTAGAAAAAATTAATAAAGTAATTCAGGGAATTGTAGAAGGTGGACCAGCAGAGACTTTACTTGTTATTGATGCTACTACTGGTCAAAATGGTATTAGTCAGGCTAAGTCCTTTAAAGAAATTACAAATATTACAGGAATTGTTTTAACTAAATTAGATGGTACTGCTAAGGGAGGAATTGTTTTAGCAATTAAAGAACAAGTGGGACTTCCTGTTAAGTTTATTGGTTTAGGAGAAGGTAAGGAAGATTTACAAGTCTTTGATATTGAAAAATATATCTATGGTTTGTTTAAGGATATGGTGTAATATGGCAAAGAAAAAAGATGCAGAGCAGTCTAGACCAATTACTAGATTTAATATTGTGTTTATTAATATTCAACTTTTTTTAACTTTTTTTACTTTTGGACTATTTGTCTGGTATATTTTTGATTCTTCTATGATTTATTTGTTTCAATTGTTTTTAGGCCTTACTTTACTTATTATGGCTTATAATAATCAGGTTATTTATCGCAGAAAAAAAGCAACAATTCTTTATAGTATTATTGGTGTCGCTTTACTTATATTAGATTTAATTATGTATGTTGGTGTAGGGATGTAGTATGGAAGATTATGTTTATTATGGTGAATTATATGATTTATATCAACAGTTATTGACAGATAAACAAAGAGCTTATTTTGAAGACTATTATTTTCATAATTTAAGTCTGGGTGAAATGGCTGAAAATTATCAAGTGAGTAGGAATGCTATCTTTAGGCAGCTTCATATCGTTACTAAAAAATTAGAAGAATATGAAGAAAAATTGCAGTTGTTGCAAAAGAAGAGAAAGTTAGAAGAAATAAGTCAGTCTATTGATAATTTGGATATTAAGAGGCAATTAGAGGAATTAATATAAAACTAGTCTCTTGTGGATGCTTATTTTTGATGAAATTGTTGATGATTTGTTATCTTTATAGTTTTCTTTTATTTCATTTTATTGGGATTAGGCTATTTTTGTTAAATAGTCTTTTTTTATTTTTATCTTAAAGATTTTAATATTTTCTTTTCATTGCTGAGATGAAAAAGTAAATGCAATTTTGAAAAGTTAAATGCAACTTTTTATATGATTTAATGTTGATAACAAATAAAGGTGAACTTTATTTGTTTTAA
>CASEGV010000012.1:0-40011 GCA_949287595.1 uncultured Mycoplasmatota bacterium | reverse complement strand
CTCCTTCAGGACTGATATTATATAGGAAAATAAATTTAGTTCAAGGTTTTCATTCCTATGTGTGCCTTGAACAAAGTGAAAGGAATGGGGCTTATTATGAAGATAGAAGTAAAGAATGTTAGTAAAAGATTTAGGAAAACGATGGTATTAAATAATGTTAATGCATCTTTTGAGAGTGGACATATCTATGGATTAAGTGGTAGAAATGGCTCTGGGAAAAGTGTATTTTTAAAGATATTGTGCGGACTTTATAAAGTAACTACCGGAGAGATACTATTTGATCAAAAAAGTTATGATAAAGATAATTTATATCTTTTGAATATGAGAGCTATTATTGAAAAACCTAATTTTTTTCCAGAATTAACTGGTTATGAGAATTTAGAATTGCTTGCTAGAATTCAGAATAAAATAGGAAAAACAGAAATAGAGGAAGCATTAAAAAAAGTTAATTTATATGAAGAAAAAGATAAAAGATATTCTGAGTATTCCTTGGGAATGAAACAGAAGTTAGGGATTGCACAAGTGTTGATGGAAGATCCTGATATTATTATTTTGGATGAACCATTTAATGGAATAGAAAATGAAAGCGTAAAAAAAATAAGTCGTATTTTAAAAGAAGAAAAAGAAAAGGGTAAACTTATTATTATATCTACTCATATCAAAGAAGATTTAGATAATCTATCAGATTTTATTTATTATTTTGATGCGGGAGAAGTTCATACTAAGTAAGGATGGTTTATGAAATATAATTTTTATCGTTTGTTGCAGTCTATAAAAAAGCAATATATATTATTGTTTGTTGTTTATATCTTTTTCTATTTTATGTTTATGCTTTATATGGCGGTTTTACCAACTAATCTTTCACTATTTACAATATTAATAGGATTACCTCCCTATCAGGAAGGTATTAAGATTCTATGGACATTATTTCAAGTCTGTTGTCACATCTATATTACTTATACTTTTTTTACCAATGAAAAAGAACATTCTTTTGAGTTTTTGTTATTACGTAAATCTTATAAAAAGAATTTTATTCATCTACTTGTTGTTGTGAGTATTTTTACTATAGTTATCAGGTCATTTATTTTTATATTTAGTTATTTTTTTCTATTTCGTGATATTCCTTTTTCTATTTCGTTATTTTTATTTAATAGTTTATTGTATTTAGTTGTATCTGTTATTACCAGTTTCTTTGTATTATTGCAGAGTAAAAAAGCCAAGAGTTAGTTTCCTTGGCTTTTTAGTTTTTCTAAGCGTTCATAGATTTCTTTTATGTTTTTTTCATATCCAATATCTTTAGGATGGTAGTACTTTTTATTTTTTAGTTTATCAGGTAGGTATTGTTGTACTACATAGGCACCGTTATAATCATGCGGGTATTTGTAAAGAGGGGAGTTTGTTTTTATGTGAGCGGGTATTGTTCCTACATTTCCTTCTTCGATATCTTTGATGGCTTCATCAAAGGCAATATGAGCTGTATTACTTTTAGGAGATAGTGCCATTTCGACAACAATGGTACCTAATGGTATTCTTGCTTCTGGTAGGCCTACACGTTCAGCAGCGTTAATTGCAGCATCTAGTCTTGGACCAATAGCAGGATTGGCTAGTGCAATATCTTCATAGGCTATGACTGATAATCGTCTATAAATGGAATCTAAGTCTCCTTCTACAGTTAATCTTGCTAGATAGTGTAGGGCAGCATCCACATCACTACCACGAATTGATTTTTGTAGGCCGCTCAAGACATCATAATGACCTTCTCCGTTTTTATCAGAGAAAAATACTGGCTTGTTATTGATCTTTCTTATTTTTTCTTCTGTTATTTTTTTATCATCTGTAGAATAGAAAGCAACTTCTAACAGATTGTAAGCGTATCTTAAGTCATTTCCAGAGAGTTTTGCTATTAACTCGATACTTTTATCATCTATTTCTATTCCTTTTAAATCCGGGTGCTTTATGGCTCTTTTAAGGCCTTCTATAATATCTTCTGTTTCTAGTTCTTTTAATTCAAATAATTGACATCTACTACGTATGGCTGGATTAATCGCATGATAGGGATTAGATGTTGTCATACCAATTAAGGTAATTAGTCCGCTTTCTAATTGTGGCAGTAAGATATCTTGTTTATCTTTATTTAGACGATGTATCTCATCCATAATTAGAATCATACCATCATACATTTTTGCTTCTTCTATTACGATATCTAAATCTTTTTTCGTATTGATTGTGGCGTTTAAAAAACGATATCTTTCTCCTAAATCGTTAGCAATAGCATTCGCAATCGATGTTTTACCTATTCCTGGTTTTCCATATAAAATCATAGAGAATATTCTTTTATTTTTTACTAAATTTGTTAAAATTTTTCCTTCTCCAATTAAATGTTTTTGTCCTATTACTTCTGATAGGGTAGATGGTGCTAGTTTTAAGGCTAAAGGTTTATTCATGTCATCCCTACTTTCTTTTAGTGCATTATTATTATATCTTAAATTTGTGATAAATTCTATTAAAAATCATAGTTTTGTCTTTTATGGTTGCTTGATGTTTAGTTGTATTTTTTTAAATTTTACATTATACTATTTATTGGTAATTATTTGTATTATAAAGTGAGGCGTTTAGTTTTTCTCTTTTGTAATATGAAAGGAATGAATGTTCAATGAGGATAGAAGATGCTATTGTTGATTTTATTCAATATTGTTTATTTGAAAAAGGGTTAACAGATCAGTCTGTTAGTTCTTATCAAAATGATTTAGATGTTTATTGTTCTTTTTTACAGGATAAAAGTGTGTTTTTGGTAAAAGATATTACTAGTAATCATATTAAAGAGTTTTTGAAATTGCGTGGTGATAGTGAAAGTACTAGTACGGTTGCTCATAACTTGACGGTTATTAAGAATTTTCATAAGTACTTGATTAAGGAAAACATTGTGAAAGAGGATGTATCGTTATTTATTTCTCGTCCTAAACTTCAAAAAAGACTTCCTAGGGCGTTAACGGTAGAGGAAGTTGATTTGTTGTTAGATATCACATTAAATAGTCCGTTTGACTATCGTAATAAAGCTATGTTAGAATTGATGTATGGAGCAGGACTTAGAGTGAGTGAGTTAGTAAGTCTGACTTTGAATCAGATTGATTTAGAAAATGGTTTGGTTCGTATCATGGGGAAAGGGAGAAAAGAAAGAGAAATTCCTATTGGTGAGTATGGAGTTTATTATTTAAAGCTTTATTTAGAACATCGTGGTATGTTGATTAAAAATCATAGAACAGAAGATGCTTTGTTTTTAAATAATCATGGTAAGCAGATTACTAGACAGGGATTTTTTAAAATTTTGAAGCAGTTACTTTTGGATAAGGGATTAAATCCTGATGTTTCTCCTCATACTTTGAGACATAGTTTTGCCACTCACCTGTTAAGTCATGGTGCTGATTTAAGAAGTATTCAGGAGATGCTTGGTCATTCTGATATTTCTACTACGAAGATTTATACTCATGTCAGTGATGAAAAAGTAGAAGCTGATTATAAAAAGTATCATCCAAGAGAACATAAAGGAGATTGAGAATATGAAATTTAAAAGAGTTTTTTTAATGGTGTTGGATTCTTTAGGTGTTGGTGAGACGATTGATGCTGCTAATTACGGAGATACTGGTGCTAATACCTTGGGACATATTAAAGAAAATTATGATTTGTTTATTCCAAATTTAAAGAAGATTGGTTTTTTAGATACCCTTAATATGAATGATAATAAACAAGTAGATGCTTATTATACTATTGCTAGACCTAAGAATGCTGGCAAAGATAGTTTAAACGGGCATTATGAGATGATGGGAATTCCTAATCATATTCCATTTAAGACTTTTAATCAGGGATTTCCTTTTGATATTTTAAATGGGATTGAACAAGTTACGGGACGTAGAGTAATTGGTAATAAGTGTTGCAATGATGATGCTATTATTCAAGAACTTGGTGAGAGACAGCAAAATTATGGAGCGCTTATCATTTATACTTCTGCTGATTCTGATTTACAGGTTGCAGCTCATGAAGATTGTATCCCTGTATCTACTTTATATCAATATTGTGAGAGAATACGTGCACTTACCTTACGTGAGGAATGGCGAATCGGTAGAGTGATTGCTAGACCTTTTACGGGTACTCCAGGACATTATAAGTTGATTCAAAGTGGTAGAAAAGATTATTCAGTAAAGCCTCCTGAAAAAAGTATTTTAGATAGTTTAGTCGAACATAATTACAATGTCATTGGTATTGGTAAAGTTAATGATATTTTTGATGGACAAGGTATTAATAAACAAATGAAAGCAAATAATAATATGGAAGCAATTAATAAGTTTACGGATATTATAGATAAGAATTTCACTGGGCTTTGTATGGTAAATCTTGCGGATTTTGATTCGTTATATGGTCATACTAGAGATGTTGAAGGATATGGTAAGGCAATTGAGGAATTGGATGTAGAGATTCCAATTATTTTGAATAAGTTAGATACTGGAGATTTATTGATTATTACTGCAGACCATGGAAATGATCCTACCTTTCCTGGAACAGACCATACGAGAGAAAATGTGCCTGTAATTATTTATAGTAGAGATTTCTTAGAGCCAAAAAGATTAGAGGCGCTTGAAACTTTCGCTGATATCGGGGCAACCATAGCTGATAATTTTGATGTAGATATGCCTACCATTGGTAAAAGTATTTTAGATGAGTTGAAGTAGTATGGATATTTGTAAGGTTTATATTGTAGATAGTCGTTTTCCTTCTAATTTTACAGTTAATGCAGAGGGAGGATTTTTTAAATTGTTTTATGATGACTATCACGGGATTTTTAGTCATATTCCTTTTGTTCATCATGAATATACTGATTACTGGGAACGTGGAGTTCCTGTTATTCATGTTACTAATAATTTCAAGATACGTGATGGTCTTGTAGATAAAATTCCAGGACGGAATCTTACTGTTTTTTTACCTAATAGTGTGAGTAGGGAAAATGCTATGGAATTATTAAATGAATTAGAGGATATTTATGTTTCTTCTAATAGAGAAAGATATTATACTAATTTAGTTTATGTGAAGGAGAAAATGGATTTTGGCTATAATTATGAATGTTATCCGCCACGATATACAAAGAGTATTCAATTACCTTTTTTGGAAGCGGTAAAACTCTATTTACGTGATAGTTTTCACGAGTTAACGGAAGAAGAAGCTATCATGTTTCGTGATGCGCGAACATTCGATTTAAAAACTATGCTTAGTAATGATGATAAGCTTTATTATTATCCGGTTAATCATAGTTATTGTGGTGTTATGATGGTTGATGGAGAAGGGGAGAGATATACTTCTTCTGTTACGAAAACAGGTCATCAAGAAGAAATATACCATTTGATTTTGAAGAAGACTGGAAAAGAGATTTGGCAGGAAGAGAAGGGAGTAATTCACGCAATTATTCATTCATCGCTTACTGTATTCCTTTTTAATGGTGGAAATGTTATTTCTTATATTCCTGATGAAATTAATGAATTACAATACCGTGAGTTATCTAATGTTATTGATGAAATTGATATTGTTTCTAATAATTCTTCTCAAGTGAGTTCTGCTAGAGTTCTTTCTACAGGTAATTTGATAGATGAGGAATTATCTTTTAGAGAAAATATTTCTAAGTCTTACTTGAAATTTCAAAGAAAACAAAGTAGGGGAAGAAGACCTTAAAATTTATATAAGCACCTAAAAATTTATATAAGCACCTATTTTCATAGATGCTTTTTTCTATTATATCCCCCTACTTTGCTTTTTTAAAACTTTGGCAGATGGTTTCTTCTGTTTTTTTACAACAATCTCCATTGCAAGTAGAACTAATTTTTACTTCGTTTAACTCACAGCAACCGTTATCACAGTTATTGTGTTTACATGCTGCTACATCACATTTGATTGTTCCTTTATTCATTTATTGATACCTCCTCAATTATATTATTTCCCGAATTAAAGAAAATATGTAATTTTAGATTTCTCTCATTTTAATTGAGATGGATAATTACTCATCTTTTATATATTCGATTCATTTTATGAGGGTGCTCTAAAATAAATTGAGGTAGATAATTATCCATCTTTTTTATTTTCGATTGATTCTAGAGCATTTTAAAATTTTAATATAATAAAAGGGAAGTTATTTATCTTTTATTAAAGATGTATTTTATTTAATGGTAGTATATTAATATAGTACATATGTATGTATATATATAAATAAGATAATATATATGTGTGTTTAATAATTATGTGTTTATTTATGTATGAATAAATGTTTATGGAAATAATTTTATTATATAAATCATTATTTATAAATAAAAAAGACTGTAATAGTATACAGTTTATATGGTAAATGTAATTTGAATATAGTTAATTTATCATATTTTTATAGATATACCTTACTTCCTATAATTGATATTATGTTAACTTCTTATAAGACTTCATTATTTTCGTCAATATTATTGCCTTCAGTATTGTTTTCTATTTTATTTAATATTCTATTAATTACATATTCTTGATTATTAGGATAGTTTGTATAAAATGTCATTATTGGAATATTTGCTTTGTTACAGATTTCTTTTACTTTAATATCACGTTTTTTTCTTTGTGGATGGTTATGTGTTTGATCATTTAATTCAATTAATAATAATACTTTTGAAAAGTCATTTGTAAAGATTCCATAATCAATATTACGAAATAATTCATTTTCAAATTTTTCACTACTTATTTTTTCTATAATTGTTCCTAAATTAACCTGCGGTATTATTTTATATTTTGGTTCTAAGACTTTTAATTTTTGATAAAAGTTTTTCTCTGTATTTGTCATTAATGGTTTTTCTCTATATATATTTTCCTTACTTCTTATCTTGCTTTTTTTAATTTGTTTATTATTAAATAAGACATTATTTATAATTTCTCCTATCAATCCTATTACTATTACTACTAAAAACAGTGTTATGAAATTTTTCATTCTTCTCCCCTACTCTTTTGCTATTTTATATTAATAAATCTAGGTTATCTAAAATTCTATTTATTACATATAATCTTTCATTTGGATAATCTGTATAGAATTTTATTAGTTTTATATTGGCTTCTGATAGTATTTTATCTACTTTTTTATCACGTATAATTCTATCTATTCTATAATGCGAAGAGCCATTTATTTCTATTGCTAATAAAAGCTTGCTATAATTTTTATCAAATATACCAAAATCAATGTTTCTAAATAGCTCATTAGCATATTTATGTTTTGTTGTTTTTTCAATAATACTGGCTAGATTAATTTGTGGTTGAATTTTTACATCATATTCTTTTTCAATTTCTTTTAATATATTATAGAAATACTGTTCTGATTCAGTCATAAATTCTTTTTGTTGATACATAGTATAGTCTCCTCTACTTATATTAAAAAAGATCCCTTTAGGAATCTATACTTTTCTTGATTGAATCTCTGCTATTTTTTCTAATACTTCTTTCGCGTTATCTTCATTAATTTCTGTATATCCTAATTCTTTTAATGCTTGTACTTTAGCAGTATTTAATTCTTGAGTTCTAGATAGTTTTTCTTCATTTTTATGTTCAATATCTTGAACAAATCTTTTATGGGTTTCACTAATTCTTGTTTTAGATGCTCCTCCATTATTATATAATGTCATGGCACTAAACATAATACTTTCAAATACATATTGTTTGTCTCTATTAAATACAAATTCCATTGGATCTGTAAATCCAAGAGATTTAGACATATAACATAAGATATATTTTAATTCTTCTGTTGTTTCCATTGATTGTAGAAAATGATATAAATATAAGTAAGTATTATAAGTATCTTTTGTTTTATCTGTTGCTAGTTTTTCCTTTAATAAATTAATAATGTCTGATAATAATTCTTGTTCTTTTTTATTAAATCCTTTTAAGTCAGCTATTACTTCTTTGTTAGATGAGTCTTTTACTCCTTCTTTTAATCTAGATTCAACTTCTATTATATATTCTCCGTTAATCTTTAAATTTTTTATTTCATCAATACTTTCTATATTTAATAAACTTAGTAATTTAGCAGCTTTTTCTTTTGGCCAGTCATTTAAATTATCAATCGCTAAATAGTTATATAACATTTGTCTAGATACACCTAAATATTTGGCTAGTCTTACTTTGCTAATTCCTAATTCTGTTAATACTACGTTTAATTCTTTCATTCTTTTTTTACCCTCCTAATATAATTATAGACATTATGTGTAAAATAATCAAGTGTAAATTGACACATTTTTCTGTCTATTCTTTTTTTATATAGCCACTGCCTAGACATTCGTTTTTATTATTATAAAATACAATATATTGACCAGGTGTAATTGCTCGTAATTCTTTTTTAAAAGTTACTTTTAACTCTTTTTCGTTTATTATTATACAGTTATCTATTTCTTCTATAGAGCCTCTAGAACGAATTTTTGCGTATAATTTTGTTTTAAAAAATTCATCTTTATCTACTAGATAATTTATATTACTGGCGATTAATTCTTTTTTTAATAATTCATTATTATTTCCTACAATTATGTTATTATTTTTTATATCTAATTCAAGTACATATAAAGGCTCTTTATAGGCAATATTTAGGCCTTTTCTTTGCCCTATTGTATATTTATGTATTCCGTTATGTTTTCCTAAAATTTTGCCATTTCTTAAGATAATATTACCTGGTGTATTTTTTATCTTGTTTTTTTCTAAGAATGATTTATAATCATCATTTGGTATGAAGCATATTTCTTGACTATCTTTTTTTTCACTTACAGGGAGATTATATTTTTTGGCAAGAGAGCGAATTTCGTCTTTAGAATTAAATTTATTTAATGGAAAAAGTACATATGGTAATACATCTTTATCTATTTGACATAGAAAGTAGGATTGATCTTTTTCTTTTGCGTTAGACATAATTAATCGATTGTTTTCTACTTTCGCATAGTGTCCTGTTGCGATATAAGTTGCGTTTAATTCTTTTGCTTTTTGGTAAAATAGTCCAAATTTAAAGTATTTATTGCAAACAATGCAAGGATTTGGTGTTAATCCTTCTTTATATGAGTTTATAAAGTTTTTTATTACGATTTCTTTAAATTCTTTTGTTAAGTCAAATATATAATGAGGAATATCTAATAGATTACAGATTTTTTTAGCATCTTCTATGGCATCTTTTGTTTTTTTATCTTCTAATAGTTTCATTGTTGCACCTATTACTTGATATCCTTCTTCTTTTAATAGACAGGCTGCTACTGATGAATCTACTCCTCCAGACATTCCTATTACTACGATTTCTTTTTTCATACTATCACCTTGATTTATTATATCGTAGTTTTTCAAAAGAAAAAAGATATCTGGATATCTTTTAACAAAAAATTAAAATTTTAGGAATTAGGTAACTTTCTATTAGTGACAGTATGATTGCAAAAATAATATAGCATATGCCAATTTTTGTATATCTTCTTATTATTGTTTGCCAATTTCTTGTTTCTTTTTTAAATATTGTTTTATATATCATGATAGAAAAAGAAATAGCGTAATAGCACAATAGAAATGAAAGTAAAGCATTCATTATATTTGGTAGTGTATAGACGATAGCTTTTACTATTCCTGCTGGTCCATAGGTTATTAAAATACTGGTAAAAGAAAAACCTACTAGAAATCCTTTTAAAAAAAGTATTCCTAATATGATGGGAATTCCTATTACAGAAATTCCTAATATCCAGATTATAAAAAATACTAATATATTATTTGTTATACTAGTTGTAAAACCGGATATAAAGCTTGCTTTTTCTTCTTTGATTCCTGATATAAATGTTTTAATTGATTCTTGGATTAGGTCTTTATTATCATTTGTTATTACTGCTGGGAAAAGTATTCCTAATATGATAGATATTGTTCCTAGTATTAATAATATTGTTAATAATTTGTTTTTCATTGCTTTGTTTATTAGTTTTTTCATATTTTCACCTTGGTAAAATATATTAATTTAGTCTTTAAACTATGTGAAAAACAAATTTACTTTTTTTTACATTTATTTTATAATTATTATGAGGTGTAAGAGATGAATCAAAAAGTTATAAAAATAGTATCTATTATACTAGTTATTGTAATGGTAGTATCCTTTTTAAGTGTATTACTTTATTTATAAAAACGACTTCCATGTTTTTGGAGGTCGTTTTATTTTTCTATGTATCCTTCTAATTCGGGAATTATTTCTTTTACAATTCCTTCTGGAATGTTATATTTATTTACAATATCATTAATTCTATTTACGTCTTTAGCAAGATATAGCATTAATATTCCTGCAATACGATTGGCTGTATATTGATCTAGTATTTTTCTGTCTTGTTCTTGTATGTGGTATTTTCTAGTAATTGCTTGAATTGGTCCGTAGCCGTATAAATAGTTTGTTAATGATTTTGCGATTAATTCTACTTCTCGATTTTTATCGGTTAATTGTACTTTGGTCCATACTTTCATATCCTCATCCCCTGTATGACTTATTATTTTAACATAAATTTTTATAAAAATAAAGAGACTTTTTTGTCTCTTATTTGTCTCCTTCCTTTAACATCGTCGTTATAAATATCCCATATCCTTTTTTTGTATCGTTTACAATTACATAGTTAACAGCACCGATTATTTTATTGTTCTGTATAATTGGGGAGCCACTCATACCTTGTACTACACCACCGGTTTTTGTAAGTAGATTTGAATCTGTAATTTCAAATAAAATATTTTTTGTTTTGCTTGCTGTATCAATATTTAGTATGTTAATATCGAACTCTTCAATATCATCGTTGTTGATTACTGTTTTAATTTTTGCGGGACCTGTTGTGATATCTTCTATTTCTCCTACTTCTATTGTTTCCATATTTTCAATGGATTCTTTGTATGTGCCGTAAATTCCAGTTATTTCATTTGCGTCTATTTCTCCACTAGAAGTAGTAGTATCATAGGTTGCGTTTTTTTCTCCTGCTTTTCCATCCCTACTTTTTTCAATTTTAGAGACACTTGCATCATATATTTTTCCATCTTTGACTTCAAATTTCTGAGCGGTTGTACTTTCTACAATTTCGTGTCCTAAAGCACCAAATCGTTTTGTTTCTGGATCTATATAAGTTAGTGTTCCTATACCGTTAATTTGATCTTTTACATATAAACCCGTTTTTATTATTTCATCTTCTGTTTTTTTGATATTTAATTTAATATCTTTCGTTGTGTTATTTCTTATTACTTGAAATACAAATTCGTTTGTGTTTAACTCTTCCATAGCGTTTACCATAGTACTAATTGATTCTACTGATTTGTCATTTATTTTTATAATTTTATCTCCTATTTCAAATCCTGCATCTTTGGCTAGAAATTTGTTGTTTATTTCGTAGAAACCAACTACTAAAACACCTTTGGAATTTACTTCAATTCCGATTGTTTCTCCGGATGCTATTACATAATTAGAATAAGCAAAGACGTTTATGGGAATAGTAACTAAAAGAAGGATAGCTAGTAGTAATTTATTTTTTAATTTCATAGCATCGCCTCCTAATTTATTACTACATTTATAGTTTTAAATTTTTTTTATGGATTATGTTTATTAGTTTTTACCATTTACACTAATTTTTTACATTTTTTTTGACAATTTTTTTTATTTTGGCTATAGTAATATTAGAGGTGATATGATGAGTGATAATAAGGATATAGAGATTCCTTCTTTTATGAATAATTCGTCAAGTAATAGTGAAAGAAGGCCAAGAAGAATGACTTCTCAAGAACGTGCAGATATACTAGAAGTTGATTTTCAAAGAACTAAAGAGCAATCACGTAATCAAGAGGTTATTCATGCAAAAAAATCTAGAAAAAAAGTTAGTAAAATGTCTCAAGCGAAAAAGATGGGAATTGCTTTCGGATTGGGTGTTGGTGTTACATTAGGTGTTATTGGTGTTTTGAATAAAGATAATATTATGGAAATTCCTGAGAATTGGAAAGAGCAACAAATTGTTAATGAATATTTGTCAGATTTATATGATGTTATTCACGATAATGCCCATCACAATTCTAATGGTTACTGGTATGATACAGCAGATATTTCTACTGAGTTTCGTGAAATGATAAGAAATGGTGTTCCAGAAGAGGCTGTTGCTTATGTTACTGCGAATGGTCTTGATTATGTTTATGAACTGGATGAAAGGGATGCTGTTTTTTATAGCCTTTTTGATGTGACACCTGATGAATGGGCAAAACAACATGGTTATGATAGTATTGATGATAAAGATTTAAAACAAGATGTGAAGAGAAATATTGTCCGCAGCGAGAAAGCTGATGAATACAATCAAAGTTTAACTTCCATGCTTGAGGATAACGCTAATCAAATAGATTCTAATGTGAAAGGTTTGGGTGGTAGATAATGAAAGAGGTTGATATTTATACTTTTGATAATAAAAATTATGTTTTACTAGATAGAATTGAAAATTATTTATTTCTTTCTAATGAAAAAAATGATCATGATATGATGATTAGAAAAGTAGAAAATGAAGATGAAGACGAAGAAACATTGTTGCCATTAGAATCTGATGAGGAATTTGAAAAAGCCCTATTGTTACTAGTTACTAAAAAATTAAAAGAAGAAGAAATTTAAAAAAGTGTTTTGATAACACTTCTTTTTTTATTCTTCTACATTAAAATCACTTAATGAGCCATCTGGATTTACTATTTTGGTAATTGCTTCTTCTGCAGATTTTAGTTTTTCATCACATTTTTTAGCAAGAAGCATTGCTTCATTAAATTCATTAATAGCATCATCTAATGGTACTTCTCCACTTTCTAATTTCTTTACAATATTTTCTAATTTTTCTAAACTTTCTTCAAATGTTAATTCTTTTTCTTCTGTTTTTGCCATAATTATTCTCCTTTTTTATAATACTTCAGCATTGACAGTACCATCTGTCAAAGTGATTTCTATTTTATCATTTTTCTTTAAGTCTTTTGTTTTTGTTATTACTTTCCCATCTTTTTTAGTCATGGAGTATCCTCTTTTTATTGTTAATAAAGGACTTAGTGTTTCTAATTTTGATAGTAATTGTAAGTATTTATTTTGTTTGTTATCGATTAATTTTTTTGGTTCTTTGAACACATACGAACTCATTATTTGATTGAATTTCTTGTCTTTGATAGTGATTAGGTTTTTACTTGCAAATTTTAATCGATCTAGGATACTATCAAATTGTAATTCTTTTGCTTGATAGATAGCAATGGGATTTTGGAAGATATATCTACTTTTTATTTCTTCTAGTTTCTGGGTATTGATATTTATTTTATGTTGCATTGCTTTATTAAGTCTTATTTTTAATTGGTTTAAGTAGTTTTCTACCTCTACTTTTTGTGGTACTGCTAGTTCTGCTGCTCCTGTTGGAGTTGGTGCTCTTAAATCTGCTACGAAATCAGCAATAGTAAAGTCGATTTCATGCCCTACAGCACTTATTACTGGTATGTTGCAAGCAAATATACTTCTAGCAACTATCTCTTCATTAAATGGCCATAAATCTTCGATAGATCCTCCTCCTCGTCCTACGATTAGGGTATCTAGATTATAGTCTTTGGCTCTTTCTATTTGTTTTACAATATCCTCCTTGGCGTTTTCTCCTTGTACTAGAGATGGAAATAAGATGATTTCTGCTAGAGGCCAGCGTCTTTTAATGGTTGATATGATGTCTTTGATAGCTGCTCCCGTTGGTGCTGTAACTACCCCTACTCTAGTTGGAATTTTCTTGATTGGTTTTTTGTATTCTTTTCTAAATAAGCCTTCTTGTTCCAGTTTCTTTTTTAATTGTTCGTAGGCAATGTATAAGTTACCAACACCATCTTCTAACATGTCGTTTACGTAAATTTGATATCCTCCATTTGCTTCAAATACACTGATTTTTCCAGTTACTAATACTTTCATTCCATCTTGAGGCATAAATTTTATTTTTTTTGTATTTGATGCAAACATAATTGCGTTTATTCTGGATCCTTCATCTTTTAAGGTAAAATAGAAGTGTCCTCTAGTATGAGCTTTAAAGTTTGATATTTCTCCTTTTAGAAAGACTTCATTTAAATTTATGTCATTATCTATTTTATATTTAATATATCTAGTTAATTGTGTTACTGTGATATATTTTTCATTCATAGTTTGATCCCTTTCTATTTTTCTTCTTCATGATAAATTTTGTCTAGCACGCCATTAATCATTTTTGTAACAGCCTCTTCTGAGTACTTTTTAGATAATTCTATTGCTTCATTGATTGCTACTACACTTGGTGTTGCTGTATACATAAGTTCATAGATAGCAAGTGATAGAATGGCTTTATCTACTTTGTTTAATCTATCTATTGTCCAATTATTCATATATTTGTTTGCTAATTTGTTGATTTCTTTTTGATTTTTGATAATGCCTTCTACACAAGTGTTTACATAGTCGTTTTCTATTTCTAATTGCTCTTTTATTAAATCATCAATATTGTATTCATTTTTGGTTTTATCTAATATATAAGTTTGATAAATTACTTTCATAATTATCTCTCTTAGTTCACTTCTGTTTTTCATGTTATCCATCCTTTCTATTTTTTTGTTTTACTATTTTTGGTTCTGAAGATACTTTTTCAATAAACTCATCAATACCATAGCTTGGTGCTGCCATAAAAAATTCTACAAGGTTATCGGAAGTTGAATCAGGAATAATTTTTTGAGCTCTTCTCTTACAATTTTTGGTAAAATATCCACCTTGGAATAAATAAAGGGAGTTAATTCTTCCTATTATTACATCTAATGATAAGATTGTTAATTCATTTATTTCCTCTTGTGTTTGTTTCGTTGGAAAGACATTGTGTCCATCATATGATATTTGATAATAATCGCTATTTTCGGAATCCATCACTGCATCCATAGATAATTGTAAATCTGGTATAAAAAAATGTTTTTGTCTTATTTCTTGAATAATTTTTCTTAATTCCTCTGTATAATCAGTATAACCATTTACATTTGATAATTCTTTTAGTTTTCTATTTAATTCACTAGATATCTCTAATGTTTCTTTGTCGTAAATACATTTTTCTGTTTGAATACCTTTTAGTATGTAATCTTCGTTATCTGTCTTTGATATAGTTGATATAGTTACAGTTGTGGTGCTAAAATATTCATATTTTTCTAAGTTATAAATTTCTATATAAGAGTAAACTAAATCTGTCCCTTCTCCTTCACTTATCGCAGTGGTTGCTTTATAACTTGTATCATTTTCGCCATTTATACAACAAGAATATTCTATTTTTAGGGCATCCTCTTCCGTTTCTTTACTTTCTTTTGTATCTACACTATCTACTCTAATTGTTTTTCCTTGGTCAATTGGTAGAAGTTCTATTAGGTGGTTAGCACTCCAGATGTCATCTACGTGATAAGTTTGAGTTACTGGAATTATTCCTTTGATTAATTTTTGATAGATTTCATTTTTTGTTAGGCGTGGTGCCCAGTTTTCTAATACATAATAAATGTCGTGTCTCATAATTTATTCCTTTCTGCTTACTTCCTTTTTTAATTCATACAGATAGTTTAAGGCTTCCATTGGTGTCATTTCTAAGGGATTGATTCCTTTTATTTTTTCTTCAATTGGATTTATTTTTGGTTCTGCTTCACTTTCTGTTAATTCAAATAACGAAGTCTGGGTAAATGTTTCTTTTTTTACATTTTTATGTTCATAGATGTTTAGTATTTCATCAGCTCGTTTAATTAGAGACTCTGGTAAGTGAGCTAGACTTGCAACATGGATACCATAACTTTTATCGATTGCACCATTTTTTACTTTATGTAAAAATGTAATTTTTCCGTCTTTTTCTACGGCTGATACATGAACGTTTTTAAGGTGTTTTAAGTCTTTTTCTAGTATTGTTAGTTCATGGTAGTGAGTTGAAAACATGGTTTTAGCTTTTATTTTATCGTGGATATATTCTAGTATTGCTTGTGCTAGACTCATTCCATCATAAGTAGCTGTTCCACGTCCTAGTTCATCGAATAAAATTAAGCTGTGTTCTGTTGCCTCACTGATAGCGGTATTTGCTTCTTTCATTTCTACCATAAAGGTAGATTCTCCACTGACTAAGTCATCACTTGCACCAATTCTAGTAAATATTTTATCAAATATTGGCATAGTACAACTTTTACATGGAACAAAGCAGCCGATTTGAGCCATAATTACGGTAATCGCACATTGTCTCATATAGGTTGATTTACCAGCCATGTTAGGACCAGTAATTAATAAGATATCGGTTGTTTTATCCATAATAATATCATTGGGAATATATTTATCTTTCATTACTTGTTCTACTACTGGATGACGACATTCTATCATTTTTATTACTTTTTCATCTGTTAATGTTGGCCTTACAAATTTATAAGCATCACTTACTACTGAGAAAGATTGTAGCATATCTACTTCACTAATGATTTTGGCAATTCTTTGTAGTTTTCCAATATATCTTTTTACTACTTCTCTGATATCCATAAATAATTTATATTCTAGATTAATTATTTTTTCTTCAGCACCTAAGATGATATTTTCTTTTTCTTTTAGTAGTGGTGTTGTAAATCGTTCGCAATTGGCTAGAGTTTGTTTTCTATCGTAGCCAAATTCTTCTTTTACTAGATGTGTTTGACCCTTGGATACTTCTATGTAATAGCCGAATACTTTATTGAATCCTACTTTTAAGTTTTTAATACCAGTTCTTTCTCTTTCTTTTTGTTCTAATTCTAAGATAAAGTCTTTAGATCCAGAACTAACTTTCTTTAGTTCATCTAATTCTTCGTTATATCCTGGCTTGATTAGATGTCCCTCATGTAGAGAAAATGGTGCATCTTCTAGAATTGTTTTGTCTAATAGTTCATATAACTCTTCTAACGTTTCTAGTTTTTTATCATAGCCGATTTGTTCTAGAATTTCTTTTATTTTGGGAAGAGATTTTAGGGAACTTTTTAATTGTAATAAATCTTTGGCGTTTAAGTTTCCATAAGTAATTCTTCCGGCTAATCGTTCTAGGTCGTAGACGTTTCCTAGTTCTTTGATTAAGTCATCTCGTAATATGAATTCTGTAGATAATTTTTCTACCATGTGATATCTTCTTTCGATATCTTCTCTACTAGTTAAAGGATTTTCAATGTTGTGCTTTAAATATCTTGATCCCATGGCAGTTTTGTTTTTATCTAGTAGCCATAATAGACTATATTGGCGTTCTCTATTTCTTAATGTTTCTGTTAGCTCTAAGTTCCTTTTGGTGTTGTTGTCAAACTCTAAAAATTCACTGTTTTTTATTACTCTACATTTTTGTAGGTGATGCAAATCTCCTTTTTTGGTATCGATGATATAATAAAGTAAATGTTTTAATGTCGATACAATTCTTATATCTTCAATATCTTTATAGATATATTCATAGTTTTTATCGTCTAATTCTTCTTTGGTAATTGTTACTAATATATTATAGTTTGTTCTTAATATTTCTATAATTTCTCGGTTAATAGAATCATTTACAATTACTTCTTTAAAACCATGCTTGGTTACTTCTTTGATTACTTTATCTTTTTCTCCTTCAATTAGCATTGCATATACTTCACCGGTTGAAATATCTGCAAAACTAATTCCATAACAGTAATCGAAATTATAGACATTAGCAATATAGTTATTGCTTTTGGAGTCGATATTTTCATCGATTCTTGTTCCTTTGGTAATTACTTGTATGACATCCCGCTTTACCATTCCTTTGGTTTCTTTTGGATCTTCTAATTGTTCACAAATTGCTACTTTGTAACCTTTTTCAATTAGAGCATCTACATAGGAGGCATAAGCATGGTGAGGAACGCCACACATTGGTACTCGTTCCTCTAATCCGGCTTGTTTTCCTGTTAGTGTTAATTCTAAAACACGAGATGCAATAATTGCGTCTTCAAAGAACATTTCATAAAAGTCACCTAGTCGAAAAAAGATAATACTGTCTTCGTATTTATCTTTTATCTCCATATACTGTTGCATCATTGGACTTAATTTTTCTCTTTGTACTTCACTTCGTTTCATTTCTTTCACCACTAGTACTATTATAGCAAAAAATCGTTATATTTGATAGTAAAATATGGCTTATGTATGTAAAAATGTCATTTGGTTTGTCTTTGTTAGAGATGGTGATTTTCTTTTAGGGAAAAAGTTTGGTAGTATTAGAGATAATTTTTTCTTTTTTGCTTTCATTTGGTAAGTTTCACTAGGTAGTTTAGAAATTTCTGCAAAGGAGATGGCTAGTTTTTCGATTGGAAAAAATAGATTTGCTTTTTCTAAATAAGCATCTAGGGTATTTTTCATTAATCGCCAGTAAGAATTAGTAGAAGTATCTAGTTTGATATGGATGATTTCTCTTGGTATGATGTTATTTGCATATTTAATATAAAGATAGATGGTTTTGGTTACTAGTCCTTCTTCTTTTAACTTTAGTATGTTAAAGTCTAGTAATTTTTGCAATTTGTAGTAACTTTCTTTTCTTGATTTTATGCTTTCAAAAGTGGTAGAAGATGATACTGTTTTTGGTAATGTTTTCTTATTTAGGTCTATGATTGTGTTGCTTTCTAATCCAAGTGAGTGATTGATTAAATATTCAGCATTATATCCAAATTCTTCATATAGTTTTTCATAGGGATAGGTTCTAATATCTTTCATGGTTGTAATTCCTAGTTTTTTTAACTTTAACATCATACTATGACTAATTTGCCAGAAATCTGTTAGTGGTTTATGATTTGAGCAAATAGAAAGATATTCTTTCTCGTCTAAATATGCTATCTGTGTATTTTTTTCTTTAGTTATGATGTCACAGGCTGTTTTGGCTAAAAATAGATTGGTTCCCATGCCGATGATAGGTGTTATATTCCATCTTCTTATAAAGTTGTTTTTTATTTCTAAAGCTAATTGATATGGTGTTTTTCGATATAGTTCTTGGTAATTGGTAATATCAATAAAAAATTCCATTTCACTATAGCAATAAATATCTTCATAAAAGAAATACTCTGTTAACCATTCATAATAATGGTTATTTTTACTGATATCTTGTTGTTTGGCATAATTATTTGCTAGCCTGCTTTCTTTTACTTTACTTCTTTCTTTACTTTCCATTTTCTTGTTAGTTATTTGTAATACTAAATATTTTTTCTGCATATTTTTTCCTCCCTTTCATTATCTGATATAAATATAATACATTTGTTCGTATAAATCAATCGAACAAAGCAAAAAAACCGAAAAAAAATTCGAGCAAAGAAAAAAGGAGATTATTCTCCTTGATTTATCACACTTTTAAACTTGTCAATTAATTTGTCAACTGGAGCACAACCTAAGAAACATACTACTGATGATTTCTCATTTTTTAATTTATCCATAGTATCTAGGCTAATCATATCTCCAGATGCTAGTTTGTCTACAATAATATGTGATGTAATTTTCGGATAATCTTCTGGTCGTTCTCTATTGCAATCTATTTCAGTTAAATAAGTTTTATCAGCAATGTTAAATGAGTCAATAAATTCGTCTTTAAAATCTCTGGTTCTAGAATAAGTATTTGGTACAAAGACTACTACTAATCTTTTATTAGGGTATTTTTGTTTCACAGCTTCTAATGTTACTTTTATCTCGGTTGGATGGTGTGCATAGTCATCAATGATGATACAATCTCCTACTTTTTCTTCGGCAAAACGACGTTTCGCATTATGGAAAGTTTCTAGTAAATTGTGGATTGTCTCTTGCTTTAGCCCTAATTCTTTTGCGATGGTAATTGCTGCTGCTGCATTTGTTACCATATGACTACCATATAGAGGTATATCAAAATGACCGTAAAATTCGTTATTCATATATAAATCAAAAACAGAACCTGTTTCTAATAATTCCATATTTTTTATGACGACGTCATTGTTATCGTTAAATCCATAGAATACTACTTTGGTTTTATAATTAATTTTTCTTACTTCCTCATTATCTCCGTTTGCTACTACTAATTTTTTTGTTTGATTAGCAAAGGTTTCAAAGGTGTTTCTAATATCATCAATATCTTTATAACATTCTAAGTGTTCTGCTTCAATATTGGTTATGATAGAGTATGCTGGATGATAATCTGTAAAATGACGGTTAAATTCATCACTTTCTACTACGAAATATTTATTGTCCTTTTTAGCATAGCCATCTCCTGCTCCTATGAAATAGTTACATCCTACCGTGTTTTCTAACAGATGCTTGATTAGTGAAGATGTTGTTGTTTTTCCATGCGTACCTGATACACCAATGGATTCAAATAAATCAATAATATCACCCATGATTTCACTATATTTTTTAATTTTTAGTCCTAGATCTTTTACTCTTTTCATTTCTTTATGATCTTCTTTAAAAGCTACACTATATGTTACGATAGTATCTTTGTCGATTGGATGTGTTCCATCATAATAAATGGGAATATTTCTCTCTTCTAGTCCTTTTTGAGTAAATTTATATTCTTTTGCATCATCATAACCAGAAACTTCATTTCCTAGATCATATAATATTTGAGCTAGCGTTGACATTCCGGTTCCTTTGATACCAATACAATAATACTTCATGTTCTCACTCCTTTTTATATATGTAAGTATACGCTACTTTTTTTTATAAGTAAAGTTAGTTTAATTTATGCAAAAAGAAAAAATATTGCTACGGGGAATCTAACATTTCCTCTTTACTTTTTCTGTAGTTTTATCATAAAAATAAGATATTAATTCCCCTTCTTGATTAAATATTTTCTCTTCTGTAGGAAGTATTTCTTCTTGAAAAATGTTATCTACTTGTCTAAGTATTTTAGTTGATTTTTTTCTTATATAGTTTCCTTTATTATCTGTGGATATGGTATATGTATTAAGATAGAAAGCTTCTGTAATGTTGTCTAAATTACCGTATTGAATTGTAATATTTCCTTTGTTATCAGTAGTTATTCTTGGTGATGTTACCGTAGATTTTGGATTATTCAGCATTTTTTCTATCTCTTTTGTTGTTAAGGGTTTGCTAGTTTTGTTCATTGCTTCTAATAACATTTTCTCTTCTGTTGATGTTAGTACTTTATAATAAGTTAGGGCATTATATATTTTTTTCCATGCTACCGTGGCTTTTATGTCTTTATTTTCTATACTTTCTATGTATTGTGTATGGATTATGTTAATGACAAAGTATCCTAGTTCATCTATTATTTTAGAACTATTTAGTATTGTTTCATTTACCCTTATGCTTTTTAAAAAATTATCATATAACTCTATCCAAAATATCGTTCCTGATAATTCTTGTTGATTTGACTGCTCCATGTTTTAATCCTTTCTTTTTTTTGATAAATTATCACTATTTTTCTTCGTGTTTTGTCGCTAGTAATTCTCTTTCTTTTTTAGAATATATACAACCACAGTAGTCTTGTCTATATAAATTGTACTTTTTTGATAATTCGATACTTCTTTTGTATCCATTTTTCTTTTTAAAGTCAGCGTATAGATAAGTTGATTGATAATTTTTATTTAGTTCTTCTCCGATTTCATTTAGCCATTTACTATTTTTATAGGGACTAATCGATAGTGTTGTTGTGAAAAAGTCAAATCCTAGCTGGTCGGCTATTTTAGCTGTTTCTTCTAAACGTAACTTATAACATTTATAACAGCGCCTTCCTCGTTCTTTTTCTTGTTCTAGACCTTTACTGATTTCAAAGAATTCTTCTGGTTTGTATCTTCCTGGTATTACTTTTATATTATCTAAATTAAGTTTTCTTACAAAAATTTCTAATTCTTGCAATCTTTTCTCGTATTCTTCTTGGTCTGTAATATTTGGATTATAATATAAAATAGTGATATCAAAATATTTAGCAATTCGTTCTAACACTGCTGATGAACATGGTGCACAACAAGCATGTAATAATAGTGTTTTTTTGGCAGTTAGATGATTTATTTGCTTTTCCATTTCTAAATCATAATTCATACTATCCCTCTTTCATTTCTTTTTGTATTATACCATATTTTATTATTTAATTGGTATTGTTTTTTTTCTTGTACATAAAATTTAGTATGAATTCGATTTTATTAAGTTTTCTTATTACTATTTTTGCTGGATGTTCTACGATGTTAGGAGTCTTTCCTATTTATTTTCATAGAAAGAAGCAAGATGTCATTATTCCTGTTTGTTTGACTTTTGCTGCAGGAGTCATGATTTCTATTTCATTATTTTCTTTAATTCCAGAAGCAATAGATGCGGTTAGTCAAAGTTTTGTTTTGTTTCCGGCTATTTTAATTGTGTCTATCTTTATTGTTATTGGAGTGCTGTTTTCTTCCTTTGTTGATCAAAAAATAGAAAAAAAATTTGCTAATAATCAGTTATATAAATTAGGTCTAATTTCTGTTATTGCCTTAATGTTTCATAATATTCCTGAAGGTATTACTACTTTTATTTCTAGCAACCAAGATTTGCGTCTTGGTATTACATTATCGATTGGTATTGCTTTACATAATATACCTGAGGGAATCTCGATTGCTGTTCCTATTTATTTTGCTACTAAAAACAAGAAAAAAGCGATTTTACTCACTTTTATTTCTGGTTTTTCTGAATTCTTTGGAGCAGTTCTTGCTTATTTATTTTTAGCACCTTTCCTTACTTCTTTTGGACTTGGTGTAATTTTGGCATTAGCAGCTGGTATTATGATTCATATTTCTGTTTATGAACTGATACCTACTGCGTATCAGTATCCTTGCTTCTTAAAGAATACTATTGTATTTGTTATAGGATTTTTTGTGATGCTTGTTTGTCAAGTGCTTATTTAATTAGGGTTGGTGCTAAAAACGAAAAGAATGGTATATTTCGTAATACTCCATAACTAATAAATAGAATTATTACTGTTACCCAGATTTTATCTGGTACTTTGTTATATAATGGTGTTTTTTTAGTTAGAATAGCATTTCCTATGAAAAATAGAAATACTGGAAGTGTTATAAATAGTAATGGATTATAGCGAAAAGCTTGGTAAAAATCTAGTTTTAATAAAGATAAAAACATTCTAGTAATTCCACAACCTGGACAGTAGAGTCCAGTTATTTTTTTTATTGGGCAATCTATATAGAGATGAAGGTGGTTTCCTAATAATAGGTAGATGATTAGGAGTATTAGTAAAAGAATTGCTATTATTATTTTCTTTTTCATAGAAAGAAAAAAAGCATTATGCTTGTACTCCTGCTTTTTTTCTGGCAATGGCATTTAAACTATTTTGCATTAATGCGTAGTTGATAATTCCTAATCCTACTAGCTGTAAAATAAGGTATAAAACCGAATTATCTTCTGCTGGTAGACCGTTTTTATTTTCTGCTGCTGCAATAGTTTTACCCATTTTGTAGGCCCAGTAAATTCCATAGATACCACAAGTAATTAGTGTTAATAAGAAAGCAATTCCTCCTGATGGTGCATTACTATCTCCACTTTCCATTCTAGCGTCATCTGTTAGTACCACAAACCAGTAGATTCCGTAAATTCCGCAAGTTACAAGTGATAAAATAATCGATACTGCAATACTTCTTTCTCTCATAATTCACCTCTCTATGTTCTAATCATAGCATACCCTATATAAAAAAGCTAGAGTTTTTTTTACTCTAGCTCAAATGCTCCGGTATATAGTTGATAATATTGGCCTTTTTGTTCCATTAATTGATTATGATCTCCTCTTTCGATGATATGTCCGTGATCTAGTACCATAATGGCTTTAGAGTTTCTTACAGTTGATAGTCGATGGGCTATTACTAAAACGGTTCTTCCGTCCATTAGTTTATCCATTCCGTCTTGAACAATTTTTTCGGTTCTAGTATCAATAGAAGATGTTGCTTCATCTAGAATCATGACTGGCGGATTGTTGATGGCACATCTCGCAATTGCTAGTAATTGACGTTGTCCTTGTGATAATTGAGCGCCATTTCCGGTTAACATTGTATCATATCCATTTGGTAGTCTTCTGATGAAGTTGTCTGCATTGGCTAGCTTTGCTGCTTGAATTACTTCATCATCGGTTGCGTTAGCTTTTCCATATTTAATATTATCTTTTATGGTTCCTGTAAATAAGTTGGTATCTTGTAGTACCATTCCTAGGGATCTTCTTAAATCATCTTTCTTTATTTTTTCAATGTTAATTCCATCATATCTAATCTTACCACTATTGATGTCATAAAAACGGTTTAATAGATTGGTAATGGTTGTTTTTCCGGCTCCTGTTGCACCAACGAAAGCAATTTTTTGACCTGGTTTTGCGTATAGGGAAATATCGTGTAAGACGATTTTATCTGGAGTATATCCAAATGTTACATCTTCAAAATCAATTTTACCTTTTAACTCGATAAACTCTACGCTTCCGTCATGGTGAGGATGACGCCATGCCCAGGTACCACTGTCGTCATTGGTTTCAATCATACTTCCATCCTCTTGGATATGTACTTTTACAAGGGTTACATAACCATCGTCTTGTTCTGGTGTTTCGTCCATCATCGTAAATATTCTACTTGCTCCCGCTAAAGCCATAACGATAGAGTTAAACTGGTTCATGACTTGGTTAATTGGTTGAGCGAAGTTTCTTGATAATTGTAAGAAAGATACAATAGTTCCAATTGATAAAGCGATTGTTCCATTAATTGTTAATACTGTACCAATTAAGGCAATACAAACGTATTGTAGATTGGCTAAGTTATTAGCAATTGGCATTAAGATATTAATAAATTTATGCGCATGATACATATTTTCGTTTAGTTGTTCATTTAATTTATCAAAATCTTTTTTTGCTTGGTCTTCATGGGTAAATACTTTTACTACTTTTTGACCATTTAACATTTCTTCTATGTAACCATTTACTTTTCCTAAGGCATATTGTTGTTTTAAGAAGTATTTAGCACTTTTTGAAGAAATTGTCTTGGTAACTATTAATGTTAATAAGGTAAATACAATTACAAATCCTGTTAACATTGGACTTAAATATACCATAGAACAGAATATTGCGATAATACTAAATACGGATGTAATTACTTGTGGTAAGCTCTGAGATAACATCTGTCTTAATGTATCTGTATCGTTTGTGTAATGACTCATGATATCTCCATGGGTATTTGTATCAAAATATCTAATTGGAAGGCGTTCCATTTTTGTAAACATTTCGTTACGAATGTCTCGTAATACTCCTTGTGATACAACAGCCATTAATCTACTGTATAGGTAGGATGCTAATATACCAACGATATAGATGGTTCCCATGACCGTTAAGATTTGTAATAATTCTGTAAAGACAGGATTTTTATCCTTTAGTAAAGGTGTTATATAATCATCAATTAGAGTTTGTAAAAATAGGGATCCTGCTACACTAGCAATAGATGAAATTATGATACAGACGAAGACAAAGATAAATTGTTTTTTATAGTTTTTTAAGACATAACTTAGTAGTCTTTTTAATGTTCCTTTTTTTATCTCATTTTTTTTCATTTGTATCACTTCCTTTTGTTTGAGAGTTATAGATTTCTTTATATATTTTATTTGATTTTAATAGTTCTTTATGAGTACCCATTCCATTTATCTCTCCATGATAAATAACAATGATTCTATCACAGTTTTCTACAGAAGAAATTCTTTGAGCAATAATAATTTTTGTAGTATCCGGGATTTCTTCTTTGAATGCTGTTTGAATTAGGTTATCCGTTTTGGTATCTACTGCTGAAGTGGAATCATCTAATATTAAGATTTTTGGTTTTCTAAGTAGAGCTCTTGCGATACATAATCTTTGTTTTTGTCCACCAGAAACATTTGTTCCACCCTCTTCAATATACGTATCATATTTTTTAGGGAATTTTTGGATAAATTCGTCTGCTTGTGCTAATTTACATACTCTTTCTACTTCTTCTTTGGATGCTTTTTCATCTCCCCAGCGAATATTTTCTGTTATGGTTCCTGAAAATAGTACGTTCTTTTGCAAAACACAAGCTACTTCTTTTCTTAATGCTTCTAAATCGTAATCTTTTACGTTGACACCACCTACTTTTAAACTTCCTTCGGTTACGTCATATAGTCTTGGAATTAAATTTACTAGACTAGATTTACCGCTTCCCGTTCCACCTATAATACCAATTGTTTCTCCAGATTTTATATGTAGATTTATATTCTTTAAGCATTCTTTTTCTTTCTTTCCTACATAACTAAAACTAACTTTATCGAAGTCAATTGATCCATCTTTTACTTCGTAGATAGGATCTTTTTTGTCCTTAATACTTGGTTCTTCTTCTAATACTTCTACAATTCTTTCTATGGATGCGCGTGATATGGTAATCATTACGAAAATCATTGATAACATCATTAAGCTAGATAGTATTTGAATACTGTAGGTGAACATAGTCATTAGTTCTCCTGTTGTTAGTCCTGTCATGTTTGTTGTTACAATGATTTTTGCTCCAAACCAGGAAATTAGTAAAATACAGGCATATATAGCAAATTGCATTAATGGTCCATTAAATGCTAATATTTTTTCTGCTTTACTAAATCCTTGATAAATTTCGTTAGATACATGTTTAAATTTTTTGATTTCTTCTTTTTCTAACACAAAAGATTTTACAACACGTATTGCTCCTACATTTTCTTCTACTACGTTATTTAAGGCATCATATCTTTTAAATACTCGTTCCATGATTGGATGTACTTTTTTTGAGATATAAAATAATCCAAAGCCTAGAATTGGTATTACAATTAAGAAAATTAGAGATAAGCTCTTATTGATAGAGAATGCAAAAAATAACGATATAATTAGCATTAATGGTGCACGTACAGCAATTCTTATAATCATTTGATAAGCCATTTGTACATTAGTAATATCTGTTGTTAATCTAGTAATTAAGCTACTGGTTGAGAATTTATCAATGTTGGTAAATGAAAATGTCTGTACTTTATAATATAGGTCTTGTCTTAGGTTTTTGGCAAAACCAGAAGATGCTTTCGCAGCAAACATTCCACTAAGCATACCAAAAATTAAGGAAAGTATTGCACAAATGATTAGCTCTATTCCTATTTTATAGACTAACCTCATCTCTCCTTGATAGATTCCATCATCGATTAAGTTTGCCATTAAAAGCGGGATAATTACTTCTAATACTACTTCTAAAGCTACAAAAAATGGAGCTAGTAATGATGGTGTTTTGTATTCTCGTATGGATTTCATTAATCTTTTTATCATTTTTCTTTCTCCCTTCTTTTAATTATTATTTTTCAAACATTAACATTTTACGAGGATATTTTTTAATTGTCAAGAAAAAATAACCAGATGTTTCAACCTGATTATTCGAGATACTTTTTTAATTCTTTTTTAAATTCTTCTTTAGATAATTTGCTTAAATCTTTATCAAAAGCTAGTGGTGATTTGGTAATTTCTTGTCCCATCCAAGTTTCTTTCTGATATGAGTTTTCTTCCTTCTTATTTGTAAATGTTACTTCTACACGATACAATCCTTGATAGTCTCCAAAATATTTTTTTATAGATATTCTTTTATCGTCTAAATATAAATAACTATCTCTTATGATTTTAGAGTAAGCATTTTCTTTTAAAGATAGAAATTCACTTTCAGAAATATTTTCTTTTAAGATTACTGTGTTATTTTCATTTAATATTTCTTTTTCATAAGTATTACCCTTCTTTTGGATTCTTAAAGTATCACTTATATAGTATCTTTCATATCTTATTGGCATGCTTAGATTTAAGTTATCTAGGGAAGACGTGATAAATCTTTTTGTCAGTTTTCGCATGTTTATTCCTTTCTATTATTTATCATAAGTTGCGATTTCTATTCTGTTGCCATCTAAATCTTCTATGGCAAAACACTTGTAATGATCTTTTGAGTTGGGTATTTCTTCTGGTTTATAAATAATTTTGGCTCCTATTTTCTTACATAGTTTATAAGCTTCTTCTAAGTTTTCTGTATATAGACCTAGTACTGCGTTATTGCCTTTTATTAATTTACAGTCTGCACTTTTTTTACTTATAATTCCAAAATAAATTTGGCCTTGGTTATTTTCCCAGTCTGCCCAACGATCTTTTATTATGTTTGCTGGTTTCTGATTTAATAAAGCTGTATAAAATTCGACTGATTTTTCGATATTTTCTACAACGAAATAAAAGTTATCAATCTTTACCATTTCTATTTTCTCCTTGTTATAGTTTTGTTTCATATTTTGATATTAAGTCTTTTATTTTTTCTTCTTTCAGACAGATAATTATATGATTAGCATCATAATAATTGTCATGGTCTACATTGTTTATAAAATCTTCATATTTTATTGTTTTATTTCCTGGTAAGAAAACATACCAGTCTTTGATATCTTTTGATTTGTTGGAGATAATTTCTGGTTTTAAAGGTACAATACTTGCTATTTCGGTACCGATAGCATAGACGGCAATTAACTTATCAGGCGTTTGATATAGTTTTGGTGCAGCGTAATATAAATCGAGTTGTTGTAATTTGTTTAGTAGGTTTTCAAAATTTTCTAAATTATTGTCTATTTCTTTTATTTCTTTTTTTCCTATTGCTATTGGATGATATACACCGAATATTTGCAGATAGTGATACTCTTTTGTTGCTAGTATATCTTTCATATCTTTTAACCCGTAGATACTTCCCTCTTCATCAGCTTTAATAAAGGTTTCATTATCTTCTATCTGAACCGTTTCTTCATTTCTGATATAAGTGTTTATATTTAAATTTTTACATATTGTTTCTATTATTTTATAAAAGCATCTTATTTCCTTTGGTGTTGTAGGAAGAGAAAGTCTTAATATAATATCATTATTTTCTAAGGATAGTTCTATTCCTCTTGCTAGTTTGTTTTTATCATATAAAATTGTACGTTTTCCTATTTCTTTAGGAATTAGTCGATATGCTTCATCACATACTCCGTATGATAGATTCGTTATTTCTATTATCTCTTTTATCGTTACTTTCTTTTTGAATAAAGACTTTTGTTTGATTTTTACATCTACTGCCATAGTTTTCTCCTTTTATTGTTCCTTATAAAAATAGTTATTTACTTTTAAGTCATTCATATTGTTTTTTATCCATGGATTATTTACCACATATTTACTTATTTTCATTGTAATTGTCATTTCTTTGGTCTTGATTATCATTTCTTGTTCTAGAAGACCGTTTTTCATTTTAAATTTTTCTATCTCTTTCCAAGGTAATAATAGACTATCTGCAATATTCCAATCACCTTCTATAGGAAATAGAGTTACTCCTTCACTATTAAATCCAAATAAATAAGAAGTTGCTTGTTCAAAAGCAATGATGCTTGCACTTCCAGCTGGTAGAATCCACTTTACTTTGGATTTTGTGTGACCTGATAAAATATTATCATTATAGGGATAATGATATTTTTTTAATTCAGTTTGTACTTTTTCTAAGCTTAACATTATTATTTTCCTTTCTTTTTCTAAGTTTTATTAAATATACTATTTGATAGATAATACAAATTAAAAATAAGGGTATTAAAATTTGGCCAAACATATTTGGATAAAAAACATAATAGAGATAAGTTTTTACAGCGGAATATCCATACTGTTTGGTTGGCCAGATACTAGATATTTGGTAATTATCTATTCCAAAGCCATTGATATAAGAGTTAATTATTCCCAATATTAATAAGACGTATGGAATGATAGATAGAATAAATAATATTTTTAGTATTCGTTTTTTCATAGTGTCTCCTACTTTTCCTTTTTATTTCCTTTTATTTAATATAGTAATACACTCAACATGATAAGTTCTTGGAAACATGTTATAGGGTCTAATGTATTCTATTTCATATTTATCTTTTAATAAGTTTAAGTCTCTAGCGAGAGTTACGGGATCACAGGATACATAGATTAAAGTATTTGGTGTGATTTCTAGAAGTTTTTCTACGACGTTTTTATGTAGTCCACTTCTTGGTGGATCAATGATGGCGGTATCGTATTCTTTGGTAATTTCTTTAGTTAAATCTTCTACTTTTCCTAATTTATAAATACAGTTTGTTGCGTTATTTAACTCTTTATTACTATTGGCATCCTCTACTGCTTCTTTACAAGACTCTATTCCTAAGACTTTATCTACTATATCACTAATATAGATTCCTATCGTACCTGTACCACAATATAAATCTAGGATGTTTTTACTATTTCTATTTTTTACTATACTTTTTATTTCATCATATAGTTTTTCAGTTATGATATTATTTACTTGAAAAAATGATTGTTTTGATACTTGATATTTTTTATTACCAATATAGGATATGATAGTTTCTTTTTTAGAGTTTTGGTTTAGAATTTCTCCTGTTTTGTTACCGATTCTTAAAATGATATTTTCTTCTTTTGATGGTAGTACCTTTTTTATTTCGTCATCTAATTTTTCTGTTACTAATAGGCAATTTTTAATCGGAATAATCGTATTTGTTTTTTTGACGTATAGACCTATTTTATTTTCTTTTTGGTGGAGTGTTATTTTGTTACGATAATGATATGGCTTATCATAGATAATATTTTTTATTGTGATATCTTTTATTTTTGCAAATTTTTCTAATATTTCTATTACTTTTTGCTCTTTAAATTCATTTTCTTTTTCAAAAGATAAATGAGCAAGATGACATCCACCACATACATTACTATAAGGACAAGATGGTACTACTCTATCTTTACTTTGTTTTATTATTTTGGTTGTTGTTGCGAGGATATATTTTTTTGTCTCTTTTATTATTTCTATTTCTACGATTTCTTCTTTTAAGGCGTTTTCTACGAAACATATTTTGTCATTTATTTTTGTAATTCCTCGGCCATAGTGATCTAATTTTTCGATTTCTACTTTCAAAATATCACCTCTTTTCCATTATAGCACATACTTTATAGAAAAAATACCATACTAATACTGGTGATACTATGTTTTTGATACCAAAGATTAAAAAAGAAATTTCTGTTTCTAAAGATTATAAAATAAAAGAAATTATGGTTGATAAGAAGAAAGTATATCTTATTTTTAATGAGGTTTTATGTAGTACTACGATGATTAATGATTTTATTTTAGATAATCTTATTCAATTGTCTAAGAGGGAATTAAAACAAGTAGAAAGTGCTTTGCCTGATGCTAATATTATTCCTATTGAAGAGAAAGATATTTTTTCTTTTGTGAATCAAGGATTTGCTGTTTTAGTTTATAAAAAAATATATGCGATTGAAGTTCGTGCTATTTTAGATCGTGGTGTTACTTCTGTTCAAAGTGAGTTATCGATTACTGGTCCTAAAGATAGTTTTACCGAGAATTTTAACTCTAATTTAGGGCTAATTCGCAGAAGGATTAAAACAACGAAATTAGAGTCTCGGGATATGGAAATTGGACGATATACAAAAACTAGGGTTGCAGTATTATCGATGAAGGGTATTGTAAAAGATGGTTTAGTTGAGGATGTATGTAGGCAGCTTGAAAAAATTAATATTGATGGTATTATTGATTCTAGTTATTTAAAATCGTATTTAGAAGGAGACCATACTCTATTTCCTACGGTAATGATGAGTGAGAGACCAGACCGGGCATCTATGGCGCTATTAGAAGGGAAAGTTGTAGTGATTACTGATTTAAGTCCTTATGCTTTGATTCTTCCTAGTTTCTTTTTGGATTATTTTCATACGGTTGATGATTATTATCAAAAAAATAGTAATACTACTTTTATTAGAGTAATTCGAGTGATTGCGTTTTTTGTTGCGATATTTTTACCAGCTATTTATATCGCAGTTACAACTAGAAATTATGATTTGGTGCCTTACCGACTCTTACTTATTTTAAAAGCAGGTAGAACTTTTGTACCGTTTGCGGCTTATATTGAAGCACTATTTATGATTATTGCTTTTGAAATATTAAAAGAGTCTGATATTAGAATGTCAGCAACTACTGGTAGTGCAGTTTCTATTTTAGGAGGACTCATTTTAGGTGATGCAGCTGTTAGTGCTGGAATTGTATCCCCTATTATGATAATCATTATTGCTATTTCATCCATTGCGGCATTAATATTTCCTTCTAATGAGTTAGTCAATGCAATTCGTTTTTATAAAATTATTATTTTACTGCTTTCTGCTTTTTTTGGAATATATGGTGTCTTGGTAGGAGCTATTTTCTTATTTTATAAACTTCTTTCTATGAAGAGTTTTCAATTTTCTTACCTATCCCCTATTATTCCTTTTGATAAATACGAATGGCGGGATTCTGTTATTAGAAAAGAAGATAAAATTAAAAGAAGAAATTCCTATTTAACAGATAATGTAGTTCGCGGGAGGAATTTATGAAGCTATTAAAACATAGTTTAGTACTAATTTTATTGTTGTTGCCAATTCTTATTTTTAAGATACCTAAGTATGTTGAATTAAATGATTTAGCAATCATTCAGGGCGTTGGTTATTCTTGTTATGATGGTCATAAGACTTTATACTTAAAAGAAATTATTCCTATCAAGGGTGATGCTGGTTTGGAATATCAATATGAATATTATCAAGAACAAGGAGAAAAATTTAATCACTTAGTTCAAAAAATAGAGAATCATACAAAAAAGAAAATTTACTTATCTAAAGTAAAGTTTGTAGTTACTAATTGTAATATTTCAAAAGATGTAGAAGAAGAATTAAAAAAAGAGGATATTAAAATTTATTATGTAGAAAGTGATATTAAACAGAAACTAAAAAAGAAGACTTCCTAATCTTCTTTTTTTAAACTTTTATATTTTCTACCAAAATATATCATTGCTAGTCCTGGTAAGAGCGGTATGATAATCCAGATCATTACTAATAATTTATGATTACTTGTCTTTATTCTTTTTAGATTAAATAATTCGTAAAAAGATAGAAATAGTGCATAAATAAAATATAGAATAAATAATATATATGTTAGGTGAAATAGTATTTTGATACTTCCTTTTTTAGAAATTTTAAAAAATAAAACGATAAGACAAAATACAATAGTAATTGGTAGTAGTATATACAGTAATATGTTTTTATATAGTTCTATATTTCCTAAGGTCATAAGCTCTCCTTATTCTATTTTTATTTGTAAAAACTTAGCTAGTGCTAGGGCTTGTGTTTCGTTTACGATTAGTCCTTTCATACTTGGAATATCGATTTTTATATGATTGATATCACAGGTTCTGATATCTATTCCTTCTAGATTGGTTTCAAAGACATCCAGTGATGCTAGATTACAGTTATTAAGCTGTAATTTTTTCTGTTTTATTTTATAAAAAGATGACTCTTTTAAATTGCAGTTTGTAAATGTTACTTTTTCTAGTGATGCCATGGAGAAGGTAGAATAAGATAGATTGCAGTCTTGAAATTCTATTTCTTTTAAAAAAGCAGAAGAAAAATTAGTACCTATCAAGTTACAGTTTTTAAATACTACTTTATAAAATGTTTGCTCACTTAGGTTGATATTTGCGAATATGCAATTATTTATCTTACTGTTCGTAATTTCTAAATAGTCAAATTTAGAGTCTTTCCAATTAATTTTATGGCAGGTACTATTTGTTATTTCTAATTCTTCGAAATGTTTATTTATTTCTTGTTCTTCTATTGTTGTATTAGATATTTTCTCTTCTATCATTTTATCTACCTTCTATTTCTATTCCTTGTTCTAGTGTTTTTTTCTTTTTGTTTTGGTAATAGGCATTTTTAAATGTAATGGGAACTCCTGTGGCATAGTCTGTATCCATTCCTAATTGTACTTGAAAATGAATATGTGGTCCCTGGGTATTGCCACTATTGCCTACTTTGCCCAGTAGTTGTCCTTCTTTTACTATTTCCCCTAAGGATACTTCAAAGGTATCTTTTTCTAGGTGACAGATAGTACTATATTCTCCATGATTATGTTTTAGTATGATATAGTTTCCTTTTGGTTCAGCACAGTCATTGATTATTTTCCTATCTTCCGTAATATGTGTGTTTTCATATTTATTTACTAAATCTACTACCCAGCCATCTAGTGGTGCATAGATATTTTCTAGATATGAATAATAGTTTTCACACTTTGTTTGATCATCATGGTATGGTAGATTATCTTTCCTAATTTCAAAATCATAGGCATATCTTTGTCCTGGGATATTCCAAGAATGAGAAGTAGCTTTGGTTGTTCCACCATATTCTATATACCAGGTTCCTAGAAATGGTAGACGATATTTATTTTTACTCATGACGTTTTAATCTCTCCATTTTCTCGCGTAGTAATCTTCTTCTTTCCTCTTCTTTTTGTTGTTCTAACACGGGAGTGTTATCCTTTAGAGAAAAGAGTAATCCTTCATGGATTGGGAAAGGAAAACTTTCTTTTTTTAATGTTATTTTCTCTTTCGTGTCTAGATTTTCTGCTAGTACTATACTTTCTTCTATTTGATCTATTGCATACATTGTATCACTATCCATTCGTATCGGTATTCATTGTATTTATTTCTATATTTACTCCGTCTGTAATCATTTGTATGGTACCATCTTCATCTGTTCTATAAGTTGTGATATTATGACTTGCTAGAGTGTTTAGAACGGTTGTATGAGGATGTTCATATTGATTGTTTTTTCCTACGGATATTACTGCATATTTCGGATTTACTAGATTTAAGAATTCTTCATTGGTAGCAGTAGAAGAACCGTGATGTCCTACTTTTAAGACGGTACTTTGTAAATCTTTTCTATCTAGGCTATCTTCTACTTTGGTAGAGGCATCCCCTGTTAGTAAGAAGCTTACATTCTGATAAGTTACTTTTAGGACAATTGAGGTATCGTTTAAATCCTTTTCATCTTCTGTTCCAACATATAATACCTTTACAGTTGCATCTCCTAAATTAAAGGTATCGTTTTTGTTGGGAATGCTTAAAGCAATGTTTTTACTTTCTAGGGCATCTAGTACTTCTTCAAATGTTTTAGTGGTTGTTACAACATCGGGCATATAAAAAGTTTTAATATTAAAGTTATTTATAATATCATCTAGGCCACCAATATGATCTTCATGTGGATGAGTTCCTACTACATAACTAAAGTCCGTTATTCCTAATCCTTTTAGATAAGTCACTAATTTAGGACCATCTTCATTGTTTCCAGCATCTACTAGCATATATTGACCTTCATTTTCTAATAGAATGGAATCTGCTTGTCCTACATCAATAAATGTTACTTCTAATCTATCTTCAGCTGTTACTGGTACTTCTTCTACTCTTTGATTTGTATTTTGGCCTTTTTCTTCTATAGGATAGCCTTCAAATAAATAAAATATACCAGCAATTATAATTACTAGTAATGATGTGATTAATTTTTTCTTATTTTTCATACTCTTACCTCTCTATTCTAATTTAATCATATCATATTTTTTCATTTATATGAAAAATCTTTCTTATATTTTTAGTCTTTTATTAATTTTTTTAATTCTTCTATATCTTTTTTTAGTATTTCAAACCCTTGGTTTATGATATTAGAATCTTTAAAATCTAGATGAAGAATTTTTATTAATTCTAAGGAATAATTACTACTTCCAGAAGATAAGAATGTAATATATTCTTCTTTTGTTAATGTATGGTTATATAAAAGTGAAGTTGCTACTGCGCTTGCCATTAATAGTCCTGTTGCATATTTATAAGGATAATAACAGAATCGGTATAAGTGTCCTAATCTAGTCCATTCTATGTTAGTTATATCTTCATATATTATGTTGCTGCCATAGTATTTTTTTAGCATATTAAAATAAGTATCAGATAATGTTTTTACAGTTAAGTTTTCTTGTAGTTTTAAGTTATACCATTCCTCTTCTAATTCTGTATACATAGTTTGTTTAAATACTGTGGTAATATAATTTTCTATTTCTTTACTTAAGTAAAATATTCTTTCTTCTTTACTGGATGCAGTCTTTAATAGATATCTATTTAATAATATTTCATTTACAATGGATGCTATCTCACTTACAAATATGGTACTGTCTTCATAGAAGAACGGTTGTTTTTGCATAGAAAAATAATAGTTTACGATATGACCTAGTTCGTGGATTAAATTTTTTATATCGTTATAAGATCCTTTAAAATTAAGAAAGGAATACGTGTGCCAAGAAAAAGTCAAAGCTTGATATTTATTTTTATCTGCTATCGCATCCACGTGGCCATCTAATAGGAAATTAACTGCCTTTAAATATTCTTTTCCTAATGGTTGTAGGGCTTCTTTTATTATTTTTATACTTTCTTCTAGGGTATATGTTTTAGAAATAGAAATATCTAGAGGAACATTTAAGTCATAGATATTTAATACTGATTCTTTTAATACTTCTTTTTTTATTTCAAAGTATTCTTCTATTAATGGAATGTTTTTATTTACAGAGTGAATCAAGGTTTTTATTACGCTTTTATCAATGTTTTCTTCAAATAATATCTTTTCTAATACAGAAGAATAATTTTCTAATTTACTATTTTTATTCGATATCCATAAATTGTATCTAATATGGTAGCGAATTCTTCTTGTTTTTCTTTGTATGATTCGTTGATACTAAAATATGCTTCTTTTCTTACTTCTTTTGTTCTAGAGGATAAGAATTTGTTATAGTTGATAGGAGTTAGTTTTATTGTTTTTTGATTCTCTTTAATATCTTTATACTTCATATTTTGAACTAGAGAATTATATGTTGTAACTTGTTTGTTGATAGCATTATTGTTTTCTTTTATTTTTTGGTTATTAGAATCTTTATTTTGATGTTTTTGTAGACGAAATAGATTGTTTAGATAAAATTTATATTGTTCTAAATCAGGGTTTTCTTCTAGATATTGTTTTATTGTGTCTTCGCTTAGAGATAAAATTCTAGAGTTTAATTTGTTTAGCTTGGATGTTACTTCATTATAGAACTCTTCTGCTTGTGTTTTTAAGCTATTAGTTTTTTGATTATTTATATTTTTGTAATAGCATAGAGAGCCATATATTAAAATTTTATTTGCCTCTTCTTTTATCTTTTCGGTTTCTTGGAGGAAAGTTAATAGAGAGTTTTTTGTTAATGGTTCGTTTTGGTATTTTTCTAATTGTTTTTGTTTTACTTTTATTTTTTCTATTTTTGTTTTAAATTCTTCTTCTCCTGTTATTAGGGTGGATAAATTCCATTCTAACTCTTTCATGTTCTTACCTCTTTTCTTGCCTTTATTTTTGATGGTTTATTTTTCTTCTTTTTTGTTCTAATGCGATTTCCAAATTCATCTCTTCCTTTTATAGGTCGATATGGTTCGTTTAGAGATTGTAAATAAGTTTTTATTTCTTGTAGATCTTCTCTTGTATAGGGAAAACTAGGATCTTCTATTGGAATATAACTTCCTCCTTTAGCGTTATAAATTGGCTCGGTCAACTCACTTTTTAATTCATCAAAATGTTCCCTTCTTTTATTTAGTAGAAATTGATACATTGTTTGATTGCTATTGTTTAATTCTTTTACTTTATTTCTAATCAAATAATTTATATTACTAATTTCTTTGGTATCTGTTATTTCTTCTTCAGTATATGAAAAAGATTCTATTGTACCATAATTCATTAATTCTTCATCTAACATGGCATAAGCTATATTTTCATCTTTGTTTTTCACAAAACCGTAATGCTCATATATACTTTCATCTGTATCAGTTAATATACATAGCCTTAGTCCTATATAAAAATCATAATAACCTTGTAATAGTCCTGGTTTATCTACTATAAATCCCTCGGTATAAAAATCTTTTTTTACTCGCATTAATATAGTAGTGTTTTCTTCATCATTTAGTGTTATTTTGTAGTATCTATTTTTTATCATTTTACTACCTCATCTTTTCATTTTCTAATTTTACTATATAATACCTTATTTTTGATGTCAATATAGAAAAAAGACTCTGTTCTTATTAGAGTCTTATTGTTTATTTGTTGTGTTATGGTTTTTAATCCTATTTCTAATATATTGATATTTTTTCTCGGTATTTTCATAAATATCCTCTATTAGTTTAATACCATGGTCTTTAAATGGTTGATACATCCATTCTATGCTTCCTTCGTGATAATCCCAGATTGGTCTTTTTGCTTCTTGACTTTTTATGGAATTATATTTTCCATAGCCATTTTCATCTATTACTGTATATAGTTCAATCCTACCATTTACATCTATCTTTCTTATTACATCAGTTCTTCCAGCTAAGGTATCCATATAATCAAGTACATAAAAATCATCGGTTGAAACTTCATTTTGTAACCCGTAATTTTCTAATTGATCTATAGAACTAAAATAGACGTTACCTATTCCATATAATCGTAGCTTTAATGTTCTATCGTCTACTAATGGATCTACCTTTTTTTCTCTATCTTCTTGTAATCTTTCAATACATTTACTAGTTTTCTGTATTATTTCTTGTAATCTCGTCATAGTTTTCTCCTTTTTATATATTGTTATTTTCGCATGATTTTTCCATGATTTTTTTCTACCATATGATTCGTGGTTATTTCCTCGGCATGACTTGCTGCTAGGGATACATTAATTTCTGTTAATATCGCTGTATTATGGTCAGCTTTCATTTCTTCAGTACTTAACGTTTCTATTGTTTTGCTTGTCATGTTATATATTGTTCTTGAACTGATACCATTACAAAAGTATTGTGTCATAGTGATAATTTCTCCTTGGTGAATATTATATTCATGTTTTGTTTGTGAAATCATACCATTTCCGTAATCATATGTTAATTCATAGGATATTCCGTCGGGACTTTTTACGGTTTTTGCTTCTGTCATTGAAAATTCTGTTTTTATTTCTTTAGGGCTACTTAATTTTATCACACTTTGCTTCTTATTTTCATCATAACTTGCATTAATTGTTACTAAATCTTGATAGTCAGATAGTTGTTTTAATTCTACATCTTTATCCATATACGGGTTTATTGCTTTATCAAATCTATCTAAAGTTTGTCTCAATTTTTCTTGTTCTGGTGTTACTGGTTCAGATAATAAAATACTATATATAAGATCTTCAGCGTTTAGAGTTCTTAACCAGTCTTGTGTTGACTGTTTTGATTTTGTTATTTCTAGCATATTGTTCTGGACTGCTTCTAGTAGTTTTTTTATTCTAGCCTCTGATTGTTCTTTTGTTTGTTCTTGCTTACTATATATCTCATTTAAGGAAACAATCTTATTTGAATGTAGTTGTTGTCTTTGCTTTTGTTGTTCTATATAGCTTTCTAATTCTGCTATTACTGCAATTAAGCCCTCTTTTGTGTCGATGATATAATTTTTTACATACTTATTTCTATCTGGCCGTCTAGCTAATTTTTCTTTGGCTGTATCTTTATTTTTCATTAGTACTTCTTGGCCAAATTTATAATAGTTTTGCATTGCTTTTTCATAAATTTCATCTACGGCATAATCCTCTGGATTTGGATTTGCTTTTTCTATATAAGATTTTTGTAATAGCTTTATTCCATATAGAGGCTTGGCATATTCTTTATAGATTATTCTGGCTACTTCTAATGGTATTTGATTGATTTGTGCAAATACTGTGTTTTCGTCTGTTTTATTGTAGCTAATTTCTGTAGAGCCTAGGTGATAGACTGTTTTTTTGTATTCTGTCATTTCTTTTTGTAATAATCCTGGATTTTGTGCTGTTATTACGTTCATTACTTCTTCAAATTCTAAAAGTGTCATGTTATTCCTCCGTTTTCTCTAGTTGTATAATACTTAATACTTAGTATATTCAGGTGATTATAATAGCACTAAATGCTAAGTATTTCAAGGTTTTCATGAATAAAATTGTTTTTTGATGTGATTTTTCAGGGAAAATGTTACAAAAATAGTATGCCAATTATCAGGGAAAATGTTACACTTTATTTTGAATAGATAAAGATACTGTTAGTCAATT
>CASEGV010000011.1:0-59296 GCA_949287595.1 uncultured Mycoplasmatota bacterium | reverse complement strand
ATTTTACTACCTGTTATAATGAAGAAAAAGAGACATCATTTTGATGCCTCGTGCGGAAGGTAAAAATTACCATTTACACAACTTTTTCGAAAGTCTCTAAAAGCCATTTTTCATCCTAATAAAATCATAGGTTTTATTCTTTGCAATACGAGTATTTTCTTACTAATATATGTTTTTACAAAGCATTTGGAAGATACACCGATTGCCTATGTTGCTTATCTACTTTCTACTTATGCTTTGATTATATTTATTATTTGGTTTATCAAAGCTTGTGAGTTTAGTTCTAGTTTTATCAAGGAAAATTCAAGATTATATTCCTGGTATGATAAAAATAAAAAGATAATTACTAAGATGATGCTACGTATTTCTTTCTTAATCAATCTAATCTATGGGATTTTCAAACTAACAACAGGAATCTATTATAAATCAGCATGGTTTATTACTTTTGCAGTTTATTATTTATTATTGTGTTTGATGAAGATAAATTTGATATTTAGTTTTACAAAAGGTACTTTAGAACGTAATATATCAAAAGAACATAAGAAGTTAGAACACACAGGAATTGTTTTGTTATTATTAGATATTGTATTATCGGGAATGATAATTTTAATTATTCATAAGAATGAATCCTTCTTTTATCCAGGAACTCTTATTTATGGTATTGCATTATATGATTTTTATTTGATTATTAGTGCTATTGTTAATGTGTTTAAATATCATAATCATAAAAGTGCTATTTTAACAGCTAGTAAATGTATTAATTTAACAGTAGCGATGATATCTATGATTTCCTTAGAAGTTGCAATGATTTATCAATTCGGAGATAATGATATGGCTTTTAAAAATACTATGATTGGTATTACTGGCTTTATTGTTGCTATTATCAATTCTATCATGGCAATTTATTTGATAGTAAAAAGTAAAATATTAACATCGAAAGATAATGTTAACATAATGGAATGAATATTAACATAAGTTGTATTGGTGATATTATGTATAAGCTTCAAGATGCGTATACTGCAGCAAAGATATTAGGTATAACGTTTGATAAATTTCGTCCTGAAGATTTGCTAGAAGGGATGAATGTAGAGTTAGAACATGGAACCATTAATCCTAATACTAATGTAACAAATGACTATTTAATACCAACGGCTCAAATAGCTTTGGCTCATTTGAACGAATTTCCTAACTATTATAATAAAGAATATGGTATCAAAGTATTTGAAAAATATTTACAAGCAAAATTAGATAAATAAAAGTAGTATTATCATACAAAATATTTAAATGTCGGTAATAATTGAACTATCCGTATTTAGTAAAATAGTAAATATAGTAAGTCAAGGATGAATAGTTTCCTCAAATATTTAAAATGCTATCAGTTTATTCAACTAGATAGTATTTTTAGTATTAATAAATAAAAATAAATGAGATAATTAGATACAGATTCTAATCTTTAATAGGAATATGGACATTTCTCCTTACTTTACAGAATATAGAATCAACGATAAAATATAGTTATAGACAAGTTTTTATAAATGTAACTGTACGATAACTATTATAATAATGAAATTAAAGAAAGAAGGAATTCTATGGAGCAAGCATCTTTATTTGATAATCCAATGAATGAGCCTCTTGCATCACGTATGAGGCCGATGAAATTGAGTGAAGTTGTAGGACAAAGTCATTTGATTGGTGAAAATAAATTATTAAGAAGAATGATAGAAACTGATCATATTTCTTCGATGATTTTCTGGGGACCTCCGGGAGTAGGCAAGACGACACTGGCTAGAATTATTGCTAATGAAACTAAGTCGGAATTTATTACTTTTTCTGCTGTAACATCTGGAATTAAAGAGATAAAAAAAGTTATGGAAGATGCCGAAAACAATAAGAAACTTGGTGTTCGGACGATTCTTTTTGTAGATGAAATTCATAGATTTAATAAAGCACAGCAAGATGCCTTTTTGCCATTTGTAGAAAAAGGGTCTATTATCTTGATTGGTACTACTACAGAAAATCCCTCTTTTGAAATTAATAACGCCCTTTTATCTAGATGTAGAGTGTTTGTTTTAAAAGAATTATCTAGTGAAGATATACTGGTTCTTCTAAAAAGAGCCATTACTTCTGAAAAGGGATTTGGTAGTGTAAGAATTGATATTAAAGAAGAAGATTTAGCGATGATTGCTAATTTTGCAAATGGAGATGCTAGAAGTGCTTTAACGACATTGGATATGATAATTACCAATGCAGAAGTGTTAGAGGATGGCACTTTAAGAGTAACAACAGATGTCATTGAAGATTGCTTGACTAAGAAGACCTTACTATATGATAAAGATGGAGAAGAACATTATAATATTATTTCTGCTCTACATAAGTCTATGAGAAATAGTGATCCGGATGCTGCTATTTACTGGCTTGCTAGAATGTTAGAGGCTGGCGAAGATCCTATCTATATTGCTAGACGTATTACAAGATTTGCGGCAGAAGATATCGGACTAGCTGATACGAATGCTTTAAATGTTGCTATTAATGTTTATCATGCATGTCACTTTATTGGTATGCCAGAATGTAATGTTCATTTAACTGAAGCTGTCATCTATATGTCTTTAGCACCAAAATCTAATGCTTGTTATACAGCTTATCAATTAGCAAGTTCTGATGCCAAGAAAATGCTTGCTGAACCTGTTCCTTTAGTGATACGTAATGCTCCAACCAAGTTAATGAAAAATCTTCATTATGGAGAAGGATATCAATATGCTCACGATACTAATGATAAGTTAACAACGATGGATTGCCTACCAGAATCACTACTTGGAAAAACATATTATCATCCTGGAGTGCAAGGGAATGAAGTTCGTTTTAAACAGCGCCTAGAACAAATTAAGGAATGGAAAAGAAAACATAAAGAGATAGAGAAAAAATAGTAAGTAAACGCAAAGTTTAGTTGTAATTTATTTTATTTAAAACTTTTTTATGGTAATATCAGGATGAGGTGAAGTAAAATGAAAAACAAAGGAATTATTATTACCATGGGAATTATTATAGTCATATTAATTGGTGTAATTATTTTTCTACTGGTAGGTAATAACAAAGAAGAAGAGACCGTCTTAAGTGATGCTGCTAGGTTTAGTCAAGAATATACTTTAGTGGATGAAAATAATAAATTTGTCTATGCTGATATCGATGAGGTAATTGATATTTTAGAAGATGGTACTGGTATTGTTTATTTAGGATTTCCAGAATGTAAATGGTGTCAACAATATGTAGTATATTTAAACGAGGTAGCGAAAGATAGAGGTATTTCTAAAATATATTATTATAATATTAGAGAAGATAGAGAAAAAAATACTAAGGATTATCAAAAGATAGTTAGTCTTTTGGAAGAGTATTTAGAAGAAGATGAAGATGGTAATCCTAGAGTTTATGTTCCAGCGGTTACTTTTATGAGTAATGGAAAAATCTTAGGTTTTGATGATGAGACCGCCTATGATACTAAGGGATATGATGATCCTAGCGAGTACTGGACTGATAAAGAAGTAGAAGATTTAAAAGACAGATTAAATTCATATCTTGATAAGTCTAATATGTGCTTTGATTGCAATAGTTAACGAAAGATAAGCTAGTATGCTTATTTTTTTGATATGATTTTAAAAATAGTTGTCTGGATATTAAATATTTAGTATGATAGAAGTGTGTCAAGTGATACAAAAATATAATATAGGAGAGAGTCGATGATAGTAGTAGAACACGTAACAAAAAAATTTGAACGATTTAAGAACAAACATGAACAAGAAGAATTTTTCGCAGATAATGATATTTCCTTTCAAGCAAATGACGGGGAAATCATTGGAATTCTTGGACCTAATGGTGCTGGGAAAACGACATTACTTCGAATGATTGCGGGAATATTAGAACCTACAGAAGGAAGTATTACTTTTGATGGTATGAATTATCAAAATCAAGAAATTGAAATTAAAGAGAAGATTGCTTATCTTTCAGGAAATACAAAACTTTATGAAACTCTTACTTGCTATGAGTTATTAAAGATGTGCTGTGATATTTATAATGTAGAGAAAGAACAAGAAGATAGAAGAATTGAAGAAGTGACAAAAGTATTAAAGATGGAAAGCGTTTTACATAATAAGATTGCTAATCTATCTACAGGACAAACACAAAAAGTAAATATTGCCAGATGTTTAGTTCATGATCCTAAATACTATATTTTAGATGAAGCAACTACTGGTTTGGATATTATTTCTAGTCAAATTATTCTAGATTTTATTAAGAAAGAGAGAAAGAAGAAAAAGACTATTCTATATTCTACTCATTATATGGAAGAAGCAGAAAATATTTGTGATAGAGTAATAATGATTAATAAAGGAAAAGTAATTAAGTCTGGAACGCCAGAAGAAATAAAAAAAGCAACTAAGACAACTAATTTACGTGATGCTTTCTTTGCTTTGATTGGAGGTGGCCTAGATGAAGAATAATTTATGGAATATCTTAAAAAAAGAGTTAAGAGAATTATTTCGTGATAAAAAATCTCTAGCGATGATGTTAGTCATACCTATTTTTATTCCATTATTAGTAATAGGTATGTCAGCGTTATTTGAGTCACAAATGAATGTCGATACCGAGGAGTATAACAAGATAGGTTTTAGTTATGAGTTATCTGAAGTAGAAGAAAGTATTGCGAAAGAGATGGATATTGTTGTTGTTCATGGAACAGCAAAAGAATTAAAAGAAAAGTATGAAGAAGGTAATATTGATTTATATATTACTAAAAAAGATAATCACTATACGATTCATAGTGATGGTTCTGATAATAGTAGTTATGCCTCTAGTTTAATGGAGACTTACTTTAATACCTATAAAGAAGTATTACAACAAGAATCTTTAAGTAAACAGAAAATTAATCCTGATGAAATATTAAATATTATTACTGTAGATGAAAAAGTAGTAGAAGAAGATAATTTTTTTGCCAGTTATATTAAAAACTATGCCTTCTTATTTATTTTAATGGCAATTACCGTTTCTGCTACATATCCTGCAACAGATACAACAGCTGGAGAACGAGAAAGAGGAACACTTGAAACATTACTTACTTTTCCTATTAAGAGTAAAGATATTATCATTGGTAAGTTTTTAGGAGTTGCTATCTCATCTATTATTACTGGACTATTAAGTCTAGCTTTAGCCGTTATTTCTTTATTCATATCTAAAGATATGTTTACAATTTATGAAGGTGTAAATACGATGTACTCACTAAGTAGTATTATTTATGCGGTTGTTGTAATTATTACATATTCATTCTTTATTAGTGGATTATGTATTGCGATTGCGTCAACTTCTAAAACATTTAAAGAAGCACAAAGTGCTTTAACACCATTAACATTTATATCACTTTTTCCAGGAATGATTGCTTTTATGATAGGTATTACTACAAATACATTAATATCTATTATTCCATTTTTAAACTTTACTACTATATTTACAGATATCACTGCTGGTAATATTAATGTTCTACATATTTTCTTGATGATGTTATCAACTGTAATTTATATTAGTATTGTATTTTACTATATTATTAAACAATATAAATCAGAAAAGGTGTTATTTGCAAAATAGTAATTCGTTTTGATTAAGAAAATCCAGATGTTCTAGATTTTTTGTGGTATTTCATTTTTTAATTACATTTTTCTAGCTAAATAACCTATACAAAAGCAAAGTTTTATGTTATAATACAGTCGTTTGAAAAGGGGATAAGTCTATATGAAGCAAAATGTTTATAAAAAAATTTTTAAAATGTTAACTAAAAAGCAAAAAATAAATTTTATCATTATTATTGGTATTATGATTGTTTCTGCTTTGTTAACACAGTTGCTACCGTTATCTATTGGTAGTTTAACGGATGATATTTTAAGTCGTGATGAATTATCTTTCGTCAGTGTTTTACCTTTTTTAGGATTTATTTTAGTTATTACTGTAACCAATGAAATTATTAAAGTAATTAGAAGACTTTTAGTAGAAGATACTTCTACTCGTTTTGAAAAGGAAGCTCGTACGAAAGCAATTTCTGCACTTCTTCATGCACCATTAGATTATTTTAAAGAGAATATGACAGGAAATATTCATGGTAAATTAAATAGAAGTTTAGAGGGAACCACGAAGTTATTAAAATTAATGTTTATGGATTTTGCCCCAGCAGTATTTAATGGTATTGCTGCTATTGTAGTTATTTTTTCTAAGTTACCTCTTTCTTTAGCGTTTATGATGCTTTTAGTGATTCCTATTGGAGTTATTATTGTCTTTAGACAGATTACAACACAACGTGGTATTAGAGTAGAATTGATGAATGAAAAATCTAATATGGATGGTACGATGGTAGAGTTAATCAATGGTATTGAAGTCATTCGTATTGTTGACAATGCTGAAAATGAAACAGAAAGATTTGATAATACTTCTGAGTATTTAAGAAGTAAAGAAATGAAACATCATAAGGCTATGGCTTTTTATGATTGCCTTAAGTTTGTAAATGAAGCAATCTTTACGGTTTTAGTGATTGGTGTCTCTGCATATCTTGCTGGTGAGAAGGTTATTACTGTTGGTACGGTATTAACTGCTTATTTATCGTTTACTCAATTAACGACACCATTAAGAGAATTACATAGAATTTTTGATGAATTATCAGAATCTACTGTACTTGCAGAAGAGTATTTTAGAATTATTGAGTTACCAAAAGATTTTTCTTATCAAAATATTAAAGGAAAAAAAGTAAAAGAAGAAAAATTACCAATTATTTCTATTCATAATATGAGTTTTAAATATAAAAATGCTAAAAAATATATTATTAATGATTTGGATTTAGATATTAATCAGGGTGAGTTTATCGGTATTGCTGGTCCTAGTGGATGTGGTAAATCTTCTTTGATTAAAGTAATTAGTAAACTAGAACAAGCAACCGGTGATATCAAAATCGATGGTATCGATATTGATAGTCTATCTAGACGAGATATTGCCAAAGAAATTGCGTTAGTTCCACAATCACCATTTTTAATATCTGCCTCTATTAAAGATAATATTTGTTATGGAATCAATAGAAAAGTAACGATGGAAGAAGTTAGAGAAGCTTGCAAAAAAGCATTTATTGATGACTTTATTGAAAGTCTTCCTGATAAATATGAAACCATGGTATCAGAAGGTGGAGGAAACTTATCTGGAGGACAACGTCAAAGAATTGCGATTGCTAGAATATTTTTGAGGAAGCCATCCATCTTAATATTAGATGAAGCAACGAGTGCTTTGGATAATACGACAGAAAAACATATTCAAAAAGCAATTGAGACTTTACAAAAAGAGAATAATATTACGATTTTATCGATTGCTCACCGCTTATCTACCTTAGAAAATTGTGATAATATTTTAGTTTTTGATAAAGGAAAAATTGTAGAAACAGGTAAATATCAAGAATTGATTAATACACCAGGAATATTTCAAGATATGTATAATGGAATTTTAAAGTAGACAAGATTTGTCTTCTTTTTCTTTAGAGAAATTATGATATAATGGTTTAGAAGATAAGAAAATAAAGGAGGTATTTATGAAAGTATTAATATTAAATGGTAGTCCAAGAAGTCATGGTTGCACGGCTAGAGCTTTAGAGGAAGTAGAAAAAACTTTACATGAAGAGGGAATAGAAACTGAGACAGTTTTAGTAGGAAATAAAGATATTAGAGGTTGTATTGCTTGTAGGAGTTGTGCAAGTACTGGAAAATGTGTTTTTGATGATGTTGTAAATGAGATTGCTCCAAAGTTTGAAAGTGCTGATGGAATTATTATTGGTACACCAGTATATTATGCTGGTTCTAATGGTACGATATTATCATTATTAGATAGACTATTTTTTAGTACGCATTTTGATAAGTCTATGAAAGTAGGAGCTTGTGTTATCTCTTCTAGAAGAGCGGGTTCTACATCAGCATATGATGAAGTTAATAAATATTTTGGAATTTGCTCTATGCCAATCGCAACAAGTACCTATTGGAATGAAGTACAAGGATCCAAGGCAGAGGATGTAGAAAAAGATTTAGAAGGATTACAAACGATGAGAAATTTAGGACATAATATGGCTTTTTTAATGAAGTCTATTCAATTAGGAAAAGAAAGATATGGTCTTCCTAAAAATGAAAAAGGTACGTTTACTAATTTTTCAGATGGTCTTTAGAATATCACAACAAGGGATAGGAGTTCATTATGTTAGAAGATGTAATATATAGATTTCAATATAATTCTGTAGTAATACTTACGTTTTTCTTTTTGTGTCTTGTAATATTAATTATAGATAAAATATTTAAAGGTAAGTTTATCAATTACTTTTTTGTAACTTATAGAGGAGATTCTCTACTTAATCCACTGACTTATTTTAAGTTAATTTCTCATTCTCTAGGCCATGCAGACTGGGATCATTTGTATAATAATTTTGTTAAGATATTATTAATTGGTCCTATGATGGAAGAAAAGTATGGCTCTATTAATTTATTAATTATGTTAGTTCTTACTTCTTTAGTGATTGGAATTATAAATAGAATATTTAGTAAGCGAGGTTTATATGGCGCTAGTGGAATTGCCTATATGTTAATTGTTTTAAGTTCTTTTGTTAATATTCAAGGTGGTAAGATTCCCGTTACTTTAGCTTTGATTATTTTATTCTTTGTTGTAGATGAAATTATTCAATTATTGAAGAGAAAAAAGAATGATAATATTTCTCATTTAGGACATTTAACAGGAGCATTATGCGGATTAGTATTTGGAATACTAAGCATGAAGGGTATAGATTTAGTGCATAGTATCCTTAAATAGAAAGGAATTAATCATGATTATTGTGATTAAGATATAATGTAAGATGAATAAGAATATAAAAATTGAAGATTATCAAAGCGATATAAAGCAGGGACATTATGAAAAAATAATGAATATAATAGAAGACAGAACTCTAGATTTAATAAAAGAAATTGCTGGTGAGAAAAATATAGAATTATCTTTAGAAAATAATGCTGATAAAGAAAAAAAGTATTATGCCATCATTCGTTGTTTTGATGGCAATAATTCTTATTTTGAGTCTGTTTTAGCACTTATGGATATGTTTTTAGATTGGTATTCTGATAATGAGCTTAAGTTATATGATGAGAAGAGTATGGCAACTATATGTATTAGATTATATAATAGAGTCTTATCTTCATTTGAGAAGTATCAAGAAGCAAAAGAACAAATTTGTGAAAAGGGATATGATGTATTAAAACAACAAAAGATAGATAGACTAATTCAATTGTTTAAAGAAATGCTAACCTATAAAAAGGTAGGATATGAAGATGATTGGGATTTTTATAAATGGATAGAAGTGATGGATTGCAAATATCATTTTTATCATGAAGAGTTTGTAAATATTTTGGATGCTATTTATACTGGTTCTATCACTAAAAATTTTGAAGATGTTAGATATGATTCGGTTGATGCAGATTGTGTAGAAGTAATTCTTATGTTGGATTCATTTTATGATTTATTAACTTATAAAGATGGTGACTATAAGGAGTTTGCTAATTATTATCGTGATTTTGAATTAAAAGATGGTGAAACTTATAAGGATTTATATGATAGAGAGAAAGAAAAACTTAGAAAATTATTTATGGAAATGTTAGATTTTTTAGATGTTTCCTATCCTAGTGATGATTTTGATAGTTTGACTTCTTTGATTAGAGAACATTATCCTTATTATTTTGATACTATGGTTAGTTTAAAGGTCACGCTTGCTGATCCTAAATCAACTTATATTGTAGAATTAAATGATATGGAAGATATTTATGAGAGTTTTTCTAAAAATTATAAAAGACACGATGAGTTTATGAAAAAGTATTATGATGAGGGAAAAGATTTTTTAGATGATGATATTGAATTTATAGATGAATAGAGATGTTCATCTTTTTTTCTTTTTGGTAATATGCTATAATTTTTTTAGTTTGGATGTGATTGTATGGCAGTAAGTTTTATGGTTGAATGTGATAAAAAATTGGATTATTTAGATGTGTTGGAAGAAAAACTAAAAAAAGAGTCATCGAGAATTTTAAGTTTTTTTGAACTAGATGGTCTAAAGCAACAAAAAAAGATAAAAATATGGACTGATAGAGAAAAATATCGAAAATACTTAGAACAGTATGTAGATAAATATTATGAGTGGATGGATGGAGATACTCATGACGGAAATATTAATATGCTTTCTATTGAAGAGTGTAGGAAAACTAAAGCTCATCAAGATATGACTTTAGAAGAAATGTTAGAAGTAATTGTTCACGAATTTGTGCATGCTTGTCAACAAGAAATTAATCCGGATGCTGAGAATGTAGAATGGTTTTGGGAAGCGCTCGCTACAAATCTAGCTAATCCTTTTGATTGTGTTGCTAGTATGCAATGTGAAGATGATGAGCTTATATATCATTTAAATGATGTTCCATATAGTTATCAAATTTGTTTTACGATAGGTAAGTTCATATTGGAGTCCTATTCTCACAAAAAAATTATGGATTATGTTAGAAATCCAGATAAATTAAGAAAAGATGCCAAAACAATTTTTAAGGAAGAGCGAGAATGGTTTCGTAAAAAATATTTACCATTACCATCATCACCAAAGGCAGAAAATGAGGATTTTAGGATTTTTGCTGCAGATAATTTGGATGATTTCGCAACAGATTGTTTAGCAACTATCACGGAGCAGAAACAGAATATATTAGATTTTTTTGGCCTTGATAAATTTAGAAAAATAGAAATTAATCTGTTTGATAATCAAGAGATGTTTTTAAAATTTATAAAAAGTTTGCGCTGGCAAGGTGCAAGAATACCAAGTTATTGTAAAGGAACTTTTGATAATTTCATGGTAAATTATAGTCTTAGTCCTATTGATGTATCTTTAAATCCTAATCGATATAAAAGTGGTGTGTTACATGAGTGTATTCATATCATTTATAATTCTATAACAGATAAACGTATCACCTGGTTAGATGAAGGGCTTGCCATGAACTTATCCGGAGAAAAGGACGATTTGTTAGATGATACTTTATTTCGTAATTTCTTTGAAGAAAAGATAATATCAAAAAATCTACCAGAGAATATAAATACTTTAGTTCATGGAACACAATTTATGAATAATTCTTATGATGGATATTCATTATCATATGTTGCAGTTAGGTATTTATTAGAGACAAAACCTAAACCAGAAATAGAAGAGATAACTAAAAATAGTGAGAAAGCTTTGGAATTAGGAATGGTTATTTTACCAGAAGCAGTTGATTATTATAAAGAAAAATTTTCTATAAATAGGGATATAAAAGCGACTAGTAAAAAATAATACTAATCGTTTTTAATTTAATAATTTTAATTATTCATCTGCAATACTTGATAATATTAGAAATCGTTCTTCTTTCGTTTTTCCTTCTTTTATTAGCTGTGCATTATGAGACTCTAAGTTTGATAGTACAGTAAGTTCATAAATACTGGCGTAGTCTCTCATATTAGTAGTTTTTGCCAAAGTTGGATTTAGATTTCTCTATTCTTTTGCAGTTGATTTAAAAATAATAACATTTAATATATTCGCTTCTTCCGCATATTTTAGTTAAGTTTTATCTTTATAATAATCCGTTTTTGGTAATATATATTTTTAATAAATTGGTATGAATCAAATAGTTGTTTTTTGTTAGTATTCTTTTTGTATTTCATTCGATACCTTTATTTTCTTTTTCTTTTAGTCTTTGAAATTCTTTGATTAAATATAATTAAAAACTGGACTAATTGCTGATGCAAATTCAAATGCTATATCTTTAGGGCATAGGTTCCTCCATATTTACCACGCTTAGAATAGATTTCTATGGCGTTTGTTTTTCTTATATATTCAGAGACACTTAAGGTGAAAGTTGGAAGACCTGCTTGTTTTTTAAACCCGTCAAATTCGACGGGTTTAAAATTAGGATTGTATAGTATTTCCCGTGTTCCTAAAAATTCTAGTGTATTTTTGTTTCTTAACCAGTTCTTTATAATATCATCGATTGATGAATTTCCCTCTTTTGCTTTGGCAATATCTGAAATACATATATAGTCTGTAGCATTCGTTTGTACAATGGATATTTGAATATTATTTACAGTGATTTTATTGTTGTTCATGGTATCTCCTTTTCGTTTGTTATGAGCACTTTAGCAAATTTCTCTAACTAGGTCAAAATAGGAAAAGAAGAAATGTTTGAGGACGGTTGCGAAAAATATAAATCTACTTTCTAAAAAATGTGAAACAGATTAAAAATGATGTTTAAATGTTAAGTTTACTATCAACTTAAAATATGATATTCTAATATTAGATAGAGGGATTATATGTATACAAAAACAGTTTCTTCTCCAGTAGGAGATTTAGTTTTAGTTAGTGATGGAGAATATTTAACAGGACTTTTTATTTTTGGTCAGAAGTATTTTATGGATGGATGTTCCAAAGAATTATATGAAAATAATGATTTAGAGGTATTTCATATAGTAGAGGCATGGTTAAAATCTTATTTTGCAGGAGCAAATCCTAGTATTAAGAGTTTACCGTTAAAACCAGCGGGAACTAATTTTAGGCAGATTGTATGGCAAGAATTATTAAATATTCCCTATGGTGATACCATTACTTATCAAGAATTAGGAAAGAAAGTTGCGAGAAGATTAGGCAAAAGTTCTATGTCATCTCAGGCAATTGGTGGTGCTGTAGGACATAATCCTATTTCCATTATTATTCCTTGTCACAGAGTAATTGGAACTGATGGTAGCCTTACTGGTTATGCAGGAGGGCTTGATAAGAAAGAGTATTTACTTGCTTTAGAAAAGGCTAATATTCATGGAGGAAATGAAAATGGTAAATATGGAATTAAAGAAAAATAAAATTAAGATTATTATTTCTGTAGTTATACTTATTCTGGCGGTTCTTCCTGTTGTGTTTTCTGTTTTGTCTAAGAAAAGTGATGTTATACCAGATAATTATATAGCAGTATTTCATGGTGGAAGTGGTGAGAAAACATATTCTACTTATATATATAAAGAGAATAATGGTCATATAAACTCTGGTTTTAAATATATAAATACAGAAAATACAACAGAGTTTTATGGTAGTAGTAATTGGATTATTAAAATCACTGGTAAAGGTGAAGTGATGTGGACGGATGATGTCTTTACGGTAGCAGAAAAAAACAATGCTTACTCTTATGTAACATTACCAAATGATAAAAAGACATATACTATAGAAGAATTTCAAAGTATGTTTTTAATGAATTAATAAAGGAATGAGAAATATGAAATATATAGAATCTATCTTTTTAAGCAATACATGTAAAATAGTATTATTGTTGTTAATTATAATATCTTTTGCTGTGTTTATTTCTCCTAGAGTAGTAAATGCTGAGAATATAGAAGATTATCAGACAATAACTCTTCGTGCTGGTGGAGGCGGAAGTTCAACCGGCTCTTCCAGCTCTGGATCTAGCAGTGGTCATCATACTTCTGGTACTAGAAGCTATGGAACTGGTGGAGTAATATCTAATATCTTAAGTGCGATTTTAATGGTTATTTTACTTTGTATTGGAACGATTGTTTTGTATTTCAAAGTATTACGTTCTTCTTTTAATAGTAAACGATATATGCGTATGTTAGATGATAAAGATATTACTTGGAATTATAAAAATGTTGAAAGACAAGTAATTGATAGTTATTATGCTATTCAAGAAGCCTGGGCAGAAGGTGATATGAAAAATGCGAAAGGTTATATGACTAAAGAGTTATATGAAAATTTTCAAAGTAAACTAGAATGGATGGAAGTAAAGAAAAGAAAAAATGTTTTAGAAAAAATCAGACTAGTGAATGTAAAACCTGTTTCTGTTCATGATGACTCTGATGATAAAAAAGATTTAATATGGTTTTATATTAAAGGAAAAATGGTTGATTATATGATTAATACAGAGACTTTAGAACGAGTAGGTGGAAGTATGAAGGCTACTTCTTTTGTAGAGTTTTGGAAGTTTACTAGAACTAAAGATATGCAACAAGAAGAAGCAAATAAAATTATGTTTCAATAGAGGTGGATATGATAGATAAAGTTGGAGGAGTTATTTTAAAAGATAAGAAAATATTAGTTCAAAGAAAAAATAATAGAGAATCGTAAAACTATCAAATTTTTAGATGAAAATATTTCTAATACAACGTAATGTTCACACCCTGATGATAGTGGTAGAATGTATGGAGAAAAACTACTAAGTATTGTGGATACTATTTGCCATGTGTAATTAGACAAGTCTCAATTAATAAGGCTAGAATTACGGATAGTAGCTTATATAGAGATTGTAAATTTAATAATTTTGATATTGTTAAAATGAATTAGTAGGATTAGAAAAAATTGATTCAAAACATACCTTTATGTCAATTCAAAAAACAGGTCTATTAGTGATAATATAAAAAATATCGATATATGTAAGAGTGATGAAAGAATATATAAATTCTTTAAAATAAGTACTAAAGTTGAGAAAAAACTCGACTTTTTTGGTATAATTATATTGAGAAACTTTGAAAGGAGATTAGCTATGAAAAATAATATGATTATATATATATCAAAAGATGGTAATGTAAAAGTTGATGTTAATATTCAAAATGAAGATATATGGATGAGTCAAGATGTAATGGCTAATCTTTATGATACCACTAAAAATAATATTTCTATGCATTTAAAAAATATCTTTGAGGAAGGTGAATTAGAAAAAGATTCAGTTGTTAAGAAATTCTTAACAACTGCCAGTGATGGTAAAAAATATAATGTTTTACACTATAATTTAGATGCTATTATTGCTGTAGGGTATAGAATAAATTCTAAAAAAGCAACTGAATTTAGAATATGGGCAACGAAAGTTTTAAAAGATTATATGGTTAAAGGGTTTGTCTTAGACGACGAAAGAATAAAAAATAATGGCAAAAATCCATACTTTGAGGAATTGCTTGCTAGAATTCGTGATATTAGATCTTCAGAAAAGATATTCTGGAGAAAGGTATTAGATATTTAATGCAACTTCAATTGACTATGATCCTAAAAATAAATTATCAATAGAATTTTTTAAAACTGTGCAGAATAAGATGCATTATGTTACACATGGACAAACTGCTGCTGAAATCATATTTTATAGAGTTGATTCGAAAAAAATAATTTAGGCCTTACTAATTTTAAAGGCAATTATCCAACAAAGAGTGAAACTGAAATCGATAAAAATTATCTAACAGAGGAAGAACTTAATACTTTAAACAGGATGGTTTCAGCTTATTTAGATGTAGCAGAGATTAATGCTTTAGATAGGCATCCAATGACTATGAAAGATTGGATAAATGAATTAGATTCATTTCTAAAAATGACTAGAAAAGATATATTGAAAGGAACAGGTACCATATCACATAAAGAAGCTTTAGAAAAAGCACATAGAGAATTTGATAAATATATGCAAAAACATTTAACTATTGCTGAACAAGATTATTTAGAAATGTTAAATAAAGAAGTAGAAGAAATTGATAAATGATAAAAAGAGGAATAAAATTTAAAATAACTATTATTAATCGAAATGAATAATGGTAAAACAAAAAGAATGAAATGCTAAAATATTAAAAAATATTTCTAATCTTTAAGTTTAATATTTTTTAGTATAGTCAGTATGAGTCGTTTAATCAAATCCTTTTGATGTTTTATAGACCGAAATACTGTCAGCAATTTTACTCACCAACACTATTTATTATAGAACCCAAAAAACTGAGGATTTCTCAGTTTTTAGTTTGAAAGTTTAACAACAATGACATCATCTATTTGTTGGATACTATCTTTATCAGGATATATTTTCATATCTTTATATTCTTTTGTTTCTAATATTTTTTGATAAGTATCTAAATCAACAAAAGTGATTGGAAAACCTAGATATGTCTCCATAAAACGACTCCAACCGTTTTTCATATTGGTAAACTCACTCCAAAACAGAGGATAATTAGAAACGTATCCATAAGTAAGATTTGATAACTGACTAAGTTCTGTTGTTTGCTTTTTCATATAATATTTATTTTTACCAATATCACCAGCAATCATTACTGGTTTATTATAGTCGATTTCTATTATTTTTTCTTTTATGTCACTCGCAATACTATAGGTTTTATGATAGGTTTGTTCTAATACTTTATAAGTAGCGTTATCTTGAATATAATATCCTCGAATCATAAAGATAAATAGAAAAATAGCTATTATTTGTAATACTTTGTTATCGTTAATTAAGTAACAAAGAAAGAAAAATAATAAGAGATAGGCTATTCCTTGTAATATTTGCATATTAGTATCTGGAATAATAATAGTAATTACATTCATAGTAACTGGTAGTAAAAATAAGAATAGATAGAATAATAAAACATATTTTATAGATACTTTTTTTCTAAGAATAAGGACGATAGATGCAGTTATTAGTAATAATAGAAAAATAAAATTTAGATAGTTCATACCAATATTAGTAGTATTTACAATGTTATCGGTAAAGTAGAAGTCATAAAATGTTTGATAGGAATGAAGTAAGCCTTCAGGTATTTCTAGTAGCGATTTTATTCCTACTGTATTTGCTCCTTTATAAGTACTTAGTTCTACATGAGTTATTAGTAACGATAGTTTCATTAATATATAGTAGAAAACTGTTCCTAGTAAGATAATAAGAAAAGAAATAAAGAATTTTTTCCAGTTAAACTTCTTTTTTATAATTTGTATCATCCAGTATAGTAATAATAAAGTAAGACTGATAGCAAGATAGGCTTGATACATACTGAGTGCTAGTGTTGTTAAAATACAAGGTAAAATGTATTTCCATATTTTGTTTTTACTATTTATTAAAAGATAGACTGCTAATGTAGTAGCAAAAAATGCTAGACTATAGGGAAGGGAACAATAATGAAAAAGTAGAGTGCAAGAGATGACGGGAGATAGAATAATTAGTAGACAACTAAGTATTTGTAAATATCTCTTTTTTATTTCCAATAAGTCTAACATTAAAATAATACTTCCGGTTATAAAAAATATACTAAGTATGATTTCTAGTTCTGGTACTACAATAAATCCTTTTAATAATCCATAAAAATATAGTCCAAATCTACCCAGTGAAATTTCCCAGGCATATCCGGAATAATAATTGGTATTTAGTAATACATCACCTGTTAATAGTGTTTTTGTAAATAATGGAAGATGTAGTATAGTACAGGCAAGGATACTAAAAATAATTATTAGTTTGTATTCTTTTATTAATTCTTTTATTTTTTTCATAATATCACCAATCTTATTTTAACATAAATAAGATAAATTCATGCAGGAATGTTTTGATTAAGTAAATATAAGAATCGTAGGTACCTAAAATGATTACTTTTTTGTCTTGTTTATATAATATGATAGGAGGTGAGAAAATGTTAAAAGGAATTGATATTTCTAGATACCAAGCAGGTATTAATATTAATGCTTTAGCAATAGATTTTGTAATAGTAAAAGCAACAGAGGGTGTTGGTTATACAGATCCTAATTATATAGAATATTTAACGCAAGCAAAGAGTAGTAATAAAAAGATAGGAATTTATCATTATGCTAGACCAGATTTGGGAAATACAGCGGAAGATGAAGCAACTTGGTTTGTCTCTAAAGCAAAAAATTATATTAAACAGGCTATTCTTGTTTTAGATTGGGAAGTAGATGTTAGTAATACAGACTGGGCATATAATTTTTTAAAAGCTGTCTACGAGAAAACTGGTGTTAGACCAATTATTTATATGAGTGCTTATCCTGCTAATAATTATGATTGGAGTAGAGTCGTAAATGGTAATTTTGGTCTTTGGATAGCAAGTTATGGTGCAAATACTGGAGCTCCTGGAACTCCACCAGAAAATAAGTATTGGCCTTTTTATATTTTATGGCAATATACCTCAAAAGGATATATTAATGGTTATTCTGGTAATCTAGATTTAGATTATTTTTATGGAACAAAAGAAGCCTGGGATAAATATGCTAATCCTGATGGAACAGAAGTAGTACCTGAGCCTACACCACCAGAAGTAGCAGAATATGAAGTAGGCGATGTTGTTTCTTTTAATTACTTATATAAAAATAGTTATGGTGAAGGTAAAGTAGCTTCTCTTATTCATAGTGGAACAATTACTAGGGTAATTCCTGGAAGATATGCACCTTATTTAATTAACCGTGGTACAGGATGGCTTTCTAATGACTTAATATTAACAGCAAATACGAATGATTTTACGATTGGAACTAGGGTAAAAACGACTAAAAAGGGAAATGGATCATCTGATGGAAGTAGTAATACAGCTAGAAGCGGTATAGAAGGAGTCATTACTAGGATTTTACCGGATGCAAAATATCCGTATCTTGTTTCTACTTCTTCTCCTTTAGGCTGGTATCAAAAAGATGCTTTAGAAAAGATATAATTGTGATACAATGGATATGGTGGTAATATGATTTTAAATGTAAGTGGTAGAACTGATATCGCTGCTTTTTATACACCTTGGTTTATGAATAGATATCATGAAGGATTTGTAGATGTTAGAAATCCCTTTTATCCTAAATTAGTTAGTAGAATTTATTTTTCGGATGTGGACGCTATTATGTTTTGTACTAAAAATCCGATACCAATTCTTCCATATTTAGAAAAAATTGATAAGCCTAAAATATTTCATATTACCTTAACACCATATCTAAAAGATATAGAGACCCATGTACCAGATAAAGTAAAAATTATAGAAGCCATCAAACAAGTATCTACTATGTTAGGATCTGAATATACTTATGTTCGTTATGATCCAGTATTTATTAATGATAAATATACGATAGATTATCATATTAAAATGTTTGAAAGAATGTGTAAACAGTTAGAAGGATATATTACTCATATCATTATCTCTTTTTTGGACGACTATAAGAATGTTAGAAAAAATTTAAAAATATTAAATCCTAAGGTACTTACCAAGGAAGACTATAAGAAAATAGGAGAAAATTTTGCAAATATTGCGAAAATTCATCATATGACTGTTCAAACTTGTTTTGAAGAAGAAAACCTAGTGGAATACGGATTTATAAAAGAAGATTGCCTAGGTATCGAACTAGCAAAGAAATTAACAGGAAAGGAAAAATTTAAAAAATGGAGAGCAAGAACAGGTGGAAAATGTAATTGTGTAGAGATGGTAGATATTGGAGTTTATAATACTTGTAGTCATTTTTGTAAATATTGTTATGCTAATTATGATGAGAAAAAAGTAGCAGAAAATATGCAACAGCACGATAATAATTCTTCTTTAATTATTGGTTATTTAAAACCCGAGGATATTATTAAAGTTCGTAAGTGAGATTTATTTTGAAATTTGGTAGCAACTGTCAAATTTGTTAGGTAGGAAGATGAAGTTAGAAGACGGGCTAAAGACTAGAAAATAAAAGAGAAAATCTTCTTTTTTTTTGACAAATAAAAATTAAAAAAATGTAAAAATTAAATAAATTAGAGAAAATATCTAGTGTAGTTTAAAATGATATGCTATAATGATGATAATACAAAGAATAAAAAGTATTGGTAGTAGAAGAGAGGGATAATATGATTAAAAACAAGCTAAAGCAGACGAATGTAGTGTTTACTTGTATAGTAGCATTAGTCGCTGTAAATATTTTATCTTTTGTATTAATTTATAGGGAAACAAATGATTTTCTTAATTCGTTGCCAAGACAAAGTGAGGCAACTACTTATCAACAAAGAATAGAGCAACTTAGTTTATTGGGAGGACCATCTAAAGATGAGACTGTAAATATTACAGCTGAAACTGCAGGAAGTGTATTAGGAGCAGACCAACGTGTTTCATTAAGTGGCAATATTTATTATTCTACTTTAGCTAATGGTGAAAGAAGTAATAAATGGGCTGTATTAATTCACGGGTTCATGATGACTGGTGATTTAATGGCAAGTGCTGTTGGTCAAATGTATTTAGATCAAGGGTATAATGTTTTAGCTCCAGATTTACGTGGTGCTGGTAGTAGTAAAGGGAAAACAGGAATGGGATATTCTGAATCTTTAGATATTTGGGATTGGTTAACATTCTTAAATACTAATTATAGTGTTGATGAAGTTATCGTTCATGGTATTTCTTTAGGTGGCGCTACTACTTTACAATTATGGAGTCAAAAAGATCAAGGAAGAGATTTGGCTAGTCAAAAAGTTGTTGGATTAGTAGATGACTGTGGATATACCTCTATGACTGGTATTATTGATGGATTATTAACATTACCTGATGGTGTTCAAGAATTAGCAAAATTGTTGAACTTGCCTGAACTTCCAAGTTTATATGATCTTATTGGATATGATAATGTTAAAAAATTCTTGATTAGTTTTGTTGGTGTAGGTTTAAATGAAAATAATTTCGATTATGATCAGGATACCTTTGCTGCAGGACGTGTATTTAGTGATGTTCCAATTCTAATTATTCATGGAACGGATGATACTACAGTGCCTTATAGTAATAGTGTTACTGTTGTTAATGAAGCTAAGAAACGTAATTTAAAAACTACATTCTGGTCTGTTGAAGGACAACCTCATGCATTTATTGTTGCTGGTATTAATAAACAACAATATCGTAATCAAGTAATTAACTTTATTAATGAAGTGACTAAAAATCCAATTGATTCATCACAATTACCATCTACTGGAGGAAGTACTGGTAATATCTTAACTGATATTGTATCTACAGTTGGTGATTTATTTAATGGATTGTTAGATATTATTAAACAAATATTTCCTAAATTTTAATTAGAAAAAATTACTCAATTACTATGATAGTAGGTGATGAAAATGCTGGAAGAGAGGAAGCAACCATCAGATCAGAATCAATATGTTATTACAGTAATTGAAAATGATAATATACGAAATATTGATTTATCTAGTTTACATAAGTCTAGAGTTAGCTTTGGTAGAGGGGAAGGTAATGATATTATATTAACTTCCCCTCTAGTCTCAGTTAATCATGGATATTTCGATTTATCTGATAATCATATTACAATTACTGATAATCAGAGTACGAATGGCATTTTTGTAAATAATAATAAAATTGTTCAAGCCACATTAAAAGATGGTGATTCTATTAAAATAGATGATCCTGTTGAGCCTCTTATGCGAGGAGTTATCTTTATTTTATCTACTTCTGGTAAGGTAGATGATTGGCAACAGATAGATTTGCATAAGAAACCAGTTATTACCATAGGAAGAGATCAGACTTCTGATATTGTTATTAATCATATTTCTGTTTCTTTAAAGCATGCTACTATTACAGAGAAAAATCATCAATTTGTAATTAAAGATAATAATAGTACAAATGGTATTTTAATTAATGGTGAATTGTTAAGAGGAGAAGGAATATTAAAAGAGAGAGATGTTATTTTAATTGCAACGGCAAAATTAATTTTTTATAAAGATCATCTTTTATATCAGATGAGTGATTATGGTGTTTCTTTAACTGCTGTTGATATTACAAAGACAGTAAGAGTTAAGGGAAGAAAGAAAGATATTTCACAACATGTTAATTTGGCTATTAAGCCTGGACAATTTGTTGCTTTTGTTGGTGGTTCTGGAGCTGGTAAGAGTACGTTTATGAACTGTATTAGTGGTGTTAATAAGCCGACTAGTGGTAAAGTTTATGTTAATGGTAATGATTTATTCGCTAATTATGCAGTTTTAAAAAATATTATTGGTTATGTGCCACAGCAAGATATTGTATTTACAGATTTAACATTAAGTGATATGTTAAAGTATGCTGCTGATTTGAGAATGCCTGATGATGCGACAGAAAGTGAAAAGAAAAGTAGAATTAAAGCCGTATTAGAAATTGTAGAATTAACAGGTCGAGAAGATGTTATGATTAGGAATTTGTCCGGCGGGCAGAGAAAGAGAGCGAGTATTGCAGTTGAATTAATTGCTGATCCAAAGCTTTTCTTCTTAGATGAACCTACTAGTGGACTTGATCCTGGTACTGAACGTAGTATTATGCAAACACTTCGAAAAATGGCTGATAGTGGAAAGACTATTATACTTGTTACTCATACTACCTTAAATTTACATCTATGCGATAAAATAGCTTTTTTTGGATCTGAAGGAAGATTATGTTTTTCAGGTCCGCCAGCTGATGCGCTAGAGTTTTTTCATGTAACAGACTTTGTTGATATTTATACATTATTAAATAAAGATACAGATAGTTGGTATCAAGTTTTTAATAATTCTAAATATAAAGATCATGTTAGTTATGAAGCCTCAGAGAGTGTTACTCAAGCGAAAAATAAAAAATCATTTATGAAACAGTTTATTACTTTATCTAAAAGATATGGTAAAACAATATTAAATAATAAACAACAATTGATGCTGTTGCTATTGCAAGCACCAATCATTGCATATTTGCTTACTGCTGTTGTAAGTGAAGAAGTATTTGAATCGTATGATGAAGCTAAGATGTTTCTTTTTGCTTTGGCATGTTCTTCTATCTGGTTAGGATTTTTAAATTCTATTCAAGAAATATGTAAAGAACGAGTCATTTTGAAAAAAGAGTATATGGCAAATTTGAAGTTAACTGCTTATTTGGGTTCTAAGATGATTGTTCAGTGTTTGTTAGCTTTGCTTCAATCTATTTTGTTAGTTGTTACTGTTTCGATATTTATGGAGGTGCCTGAAGAAGGTATTATCATGTCTTGGAAATTAGAAACAGTTTTGGTTTGTTTCTTGACGATTATTTCGGCATCAGCTTTAGGTCTTACTGTTTCTACTGTATCTAAAAATGCCAGTGTTGCAATGAGTTTTGCACCATTGTTACTGGTTCCACAATTGCTATTTTCTGGAATTATGTTTCCTTTAGAAGGAATCATTAATAAAGTATCTTATGTTATTTTATGTCGCTGGTCTGTTGAGGCTTTAGGTACTACGAATAATTTAAATAATTTAACTGATGTAATACAAGAAATTATACCAACATATGTTAGAGATAAAGAAAGTTTTTATACTTTTACTGCGGAACATTTTACGAAAGATATTTCCCTTATTATCTTAATGATGTTTGTTTTACTAGTTGCTTGTTTTCTAATATTAAAGTATCAGTTAGAAAGAAGCAGATAATATGAAAAGAAGATTATGGAATAATTGGGAAGTTATCGATATGCTAGGAAAGGGAAGCTATGCAGAAGTTTATAAAGCTGTTAAGAAAGTCGATGGCATTCCCTTATATTGTGCAGTTAAGTATATATCTTTACCAAAGATAGAAAATGCTACATCAGATGTTGTAAAAAATACAGATAAAATTATTGCTAATTTAAAGCAAGAAATTAATATTATTCAAAGATTAAATGGAGATAGAAATATCTTAAATTATTTAAATTTTCATCAAGAACCTTCGGAAGATAAAAAAGGTGCTGACTGTTATATTTATATGGAGTTAGCTGAAGATATAGAAAAATATTTTAATAGAGTTAAAAGAGAGCCTGCAGAGATATTACAAATGGGTATTGATATTTGTCAAGCTTTAGAAACTTGTGAAGATAAGAAGGTTATTCATAGAGATATTAAACCTAGTAATATTTTTCGTGGAGAAGATGGTGTCTTTAAGTTAGGAGACTTCGGATCAGCGGTTATTGCTGGTCAAGAAGTGAAAGACTTTGATGGTACTTATAATTATATTGCACCAGAGATTTATAACCAGGAGATGCCTGATTATACTAGTGATTTATATTCTTTAGGTTTAGTTATGTATAAATTATTAAATGATAATAAGTTGCCTTTTGTAGATAATGTTACTTCTGAGAAAAAAGCTGTTGATCAAAGATTAAGCGGTAAAGCATTACCAAAAATAAAAGGTGTAAATCCCGCTGTTATGCAAGTTTTAGAGAAAGCATGTGCATTTAAAAAGATGGATCGATATCAATCTGCTACTGAATTTGCTGCTGAATTGAAACAGGTGCATTTTAAGATTACAGGAACTGTACATAAGAAAAAAGAAGAGTCTAATTTTAATAAAACTATTAGTATTCAAGAAATGAAAAAATTAGAGACTAAAGAGAAGCATTCGTTTAAGCAATTTTTTAATGATAGTAATAAAGAAAAAGTTAAGAAATTTTTGGGTAGATTTATCGGAACACTTATTATTGCTTGTATAGTTTTATTATTTTTAACGCAGTGTAATAAAGATAAAGAATGTGAAGAAGGACAAATTAAACGATTTAATATGTGTGTTGAAGGATATTATACTTGTGATGATGAAGGTTATACATTAAATGGTGATCAGTGTGAGAAGATACTTGAAGAGAAAGATGCGATTCCTGAAGTTGGTTGTGAAGACGGTTATAAGATGCAGGGACAGTTGTGTGTGAAGAGTGATAAGAAAAAAGCTAAAAAAGGTTTTTATTGTCAGACTGGTTATACACTTAATGGTACTATGTGTCAAAGACCTGATGTTAGACAACCTGTAGTGAATGCTAGTTGCCCTGATGGCTATACCTTATATGAAGAAAAATGTGTTAGTCTTACTTATCATGAAGCTACTATGACACAGACTTGTCCTGGTGGATATAGTTTAACGAATGGTGTTTGTGTAAAAAGTGAATCTAATAGTAGTTATTTGAAGAAAAGATATTCTTGTCCAAGTGGTGGTACGTTAAGTGGTACACAATGCCATGATACTAGAAATGCTGAAGTTACCTGGGCTTGGCCATATTATCGTTGTGATTCTGGCTATTCTTATAATAGTGGAGATAAAAAATGTCATAAATATTATGCTGCTACTGCTACTAATTATTGTGAGCAGGGAGTGTTAAACGGGTCTACTTGTCTAATTACTTCTACGGTTGCTGCTACTACTACTTTTGAGTGTGGTGCTGGATATGAAGTTGTGGGAAATCAATGTGCAAAGACGTTAGCGCAAGCTCCTAATGTAACATTAACATGTGATACGGGTTATGAATTAAAAGATAATGTTTGTCAAAAAATACTAACTTTACAGGCAGAAAACGGATATCATTGTGAAGAAGGTTATACTTTGGACGGAAAAAAATGTACATTATATAGTCAAGTTGCTCCTGTTACTAAATATAAATGTAGTAATGGTTATGAGTTGCGGGATAATAAGTGTGTTAAGTTAGAAACTAAAAAACCAACGGCACATTATGAAAAAAAGAAAGATGATACTAACGAAGGTGAGAATGCAGAAAATACTGAAAATGCAGAAACAGCAAGTTAGCTCTTTCTTTTTTTTTATTTTTGTAGTAAAATTATTTTGTCAGATAAATAAATTGCCCTATAGCCAAGCGGTAAGGCAGTGCGCTCTGACCGCACGATGCGTTAGTTCGAATCTAACTAGGGCAACCAAAGATATTCACTCTTGTTATTAAACAAGAGTTTTTTGATATATTAAAATTTGTTTTACTTTAATGCAAATTTGAAAACTTGATAAAAATTAGTTGATACACGAACAAATGTATTGCATAGTGTTCTTATCAGGAGGTTAATGTTAAATAAAATATCAAAGTATTAATCAAGCTGAAAAGAATTAGCGACACTTTTTTTATAATTATTTTCTTGAAAATGCCACCATTCAGAGTCTAATGTTTCAAATCCAACGGATGTCATAATCTCGCTTAATTTTTTAGCTGTAGAATTATTATATTTTCTAACAGAACGAGTGTCTAAAGTATGCATTGGTGTTTGGGCATTAAGTTCATTTCCGTGGCTATCAGTCAATGCTAAATCAATAGCGACACCGCGATTATGAAGAGAGATGCTGTTTGCTAAAAATCATCCAGTTCCCCAATAATTTCCATCTTTATCATAATTAATTCCATTTTTTACTGTTTGATTAGAATTATATAAGGATTTAAACTCTTTATTTATTTTTACAGATACGTCATAAGGTCGATAAGTATCATAAATCTTTAAATTATAGCCCTGTGATATAGCAGTATCATAGGCTTTCTGCAATTGTTTCGCAACAGGATATAATAATGGGGCATAATAGGTAGTTTTACTAATCTTTTCATTATATTTTTTAGTAAATCCATATAGGTTAGACCCTGTTACATTAGGAATACTTTTCCCAGATGTTTTATAGATAGACTTATTCGCATTACTAATATTATAAATCATATCAGGGATAATATCAGGCAGATTAATATAAATAAAATTAGAATAGACATAGCCAACTTGATCATTATATTTAATTTTTATATATTTTGTAGAAGAGTTTTCACTAGATAAAATAATCATTTTACCACCGGTTGCAACTGTTCCTATTTTTTTACTATTTTGAGTAGCCTTTTCTCTTATATTAAGGTTTTGGTTAGCCCAGGCAACAGCTCCATATAAAGTAGCACTAAAGTCACCAATCTTTTCTTGAGCAACACCATTACTATCTAAATAGATATAATCCACATAGGTGTTTTTTACTAAAACATTATTTTTATAATAGTATTTTTTATTGTTTATGGTATACCAGCCATTTTTTATGTTTTCTTTTTTCTTATCAGAATCAGACGGTTTATTTGTTGCTTGATTAGAGGAATTGGAAATGGAACTATTCTCTTTTTGTTCTGTTTGTTGCTGTTGTGGTTTCTGTTGCTGTTGTTGCTGGTATTGTGGCTTTTGTTGTTGTTCTTGCTCTTTTACATTTTCATCAAGATATATAGTATTATTTCGACTTGATATTGTAACATAAACTTGTCCTGTAGCAAGATTATTAACAGTAACAGTAAGATAACATTTTCCTGGACTAAGAGCAGTGACAGTACCATCACTAGATACAGTTGCAACACTAGGATTACTGGAAGAATATGATAGATTTGGACTAGTAGCATTCGCTGGATAAATAGTTGTAATTAAAGAAGTAGTATCTCCAACATATAAATCACTTTTTTGAATTCTAACAACAAACTTTGTAACAGGAATATACGTACTTGCTTCTTGTTGTTGTGTAGCAGAAGAACTAATTTTCTCTTGTTGATTTATAGCAATAGAACTACTTTCATTAGAGATTTGACTACTATCAGAAGCATCATTATTTATAGTTTCTTCTTGTGCTTCCTTGTTCACAACTTCTTGGTTTATTGTATCTTCTTTCTCAGTAACAACTTTTTCACTATTAGTATTATTAGTTTTACTAGCAGTATTACTACTATTATAATTAATAATAAAAAGTGTAACACCAACTCCTATGACATATAATACAAAAATAATAAGTAAATTCTTTAAAACTTTATTCATATAAACTCCCTCTTAAATGCTTACTATAATAACATAAAATCATATTTTTTCAAGTTTTATAAAAAATAAAGCGATAATATAATAATCACTTGAACGAGGGCTTTTTTCTTGCAATTTTAGTAATTATAGTTTATCATTAAATAGAAAACGAATGAGGTGAGATAATGACAGAAAAAGAACGCATAGAGTTAGCAGAATTACTTTTTCCAAATATAACAAAAACAAGAGAGTATTATGAAGAAAAGTATCCTGAAAGAGACCTACCAGAGGAAGCTATGGTAACAAGATATGGTCCTAGTCCCACGGGTAGTGTTCATCTAGGAAACTTATTTTCTGCTTTTTGTGATATGGTATATTCTAGACAAAGCAATGGTGTATTCTTTTTAAGAATAGAAGATACGGATCAAAAAAGAGCAGTAGAAGGTGGTATAGAAAATATTACTAGTGTTTTAAAAGGATTTGATATTACTCCAAATGAAGGATATGGTTTTGATGGTAGTTATGGTCCATATAAACAAAGTGAAAGAACTGAAATATACCAAACTTATATTAAAGACTTAATTATAAAAGGCTATGCTTATCCTTGCTTTATGACGGAAGAAGAAAGTGCTCAGATTAGGGAAGAACAAGAAATTAATAAAGTGCAAATAGGTATCTATGGAATGTATGCAGTAGATAGAGATTTATCTTTGGAAGAAATCAAAGAAAAACTAGCAAATAACGAAGAATATGTAATTCGCTTAAAATCTCCAGGGGATTCTAATAAACAGATAGAAATTGTCGATTTAATTAAAGGTAAAATGAAGCTTCCTGAGAGAAATTTAGATGATATATTACTAAAGAAAGACGGTACTCCTACTTATCATTTTGCTCATGTAATTGATGATCACCTAATGCATACAACACATGTTATTCGTGGTGATGAATGGGTATCCAGTCTACCTTTACATATTCAGTTATTTGAACTATTAGGATTTACTCCTCCAAAGTATGCTCATATTGCACCAATTACGATTAAAGATAGTGAAACAGGTACGATTAGAAAACTATCTAAAAGAAAAGATCCCTGGGCAGGAGCTAAATTCTATGAAGAAAGTGGTATTCCAATAGAAGCTTTACATTTGTATCTAGCAACGATTACTAATACTAATTTTGAAGAATGGTATTTAAATAATCAGGATAAAACAATTTATGATTTTGAATTTTCATTTGATAAGCAAGCAATCGGTGGAACATCTTTTGATGAAGCTAAGTTAAATAATCTTTGTAAAACTTATTTCTCACGTAAGAGTGGAGAAGAAGTATATAATGAAACTTTAGTTTATACAGAAAAGTTTGATAAAGAATATAATCGGTTACTAGAAGAAAATAAAGAAGATATGATTCAGTTTTTAAGTATTGAAAAAGATGGTCCTAGACCTAGAAAAGATATAGCTAAATATTCTGATGTAAAAGAAGAATTTTCTTATGCGATTGATTCTATGTTTGAGGATGAGTTTTACTCTAAATATGATGGTGATAAAACATATGATATAGAATTAATTAAAGAATATGTAGAAGGACTAGATTTAGATACAACTAATGAAGAATGGTTTAACGCTACAAAAGAATTTGCAAGTAGTCATGGTTATGCAGCAAGTCCAAAAGACTATAAGAAAAATCCTGATGATTATAAAGGACATGTTGGAGATATCTGTGAGGCAATTCGTGTTATGATTACTGGAAGAACTAAATCTCCTGATTTATTCTCTATTATGAAAATACTAGGTAAAGATAGAATTAATAAACGAATTGAATTATATAGAAAATATAGTAACAAGTAGAAGTATATCTTTATGTATACTTCTTTTTTTAGAAAGGGTTTTGTATGAAATATGATTATGTAATAGTAGGGTCCGGTTTGTTTGGCGCAACTTTCGCAAATCTTGCAAAAAGAGATGGAAAGAAAGTCTTAGTCATTGAAAAAAGAAATCACATTGCAGGAAATGTGTATACCGAAGAAATAGAAGGAATTAACGTTCATAAATATGGTGCACATATTTTTCATACTGATGATAAAGAAGTTTGGAATTATGTAAATAGTTTTGTAGAGTTTAATCGTTATACGAATTCGCCAGTAGCACGCTATAAAAATGAGATTTATAATATGCCATTCAATATGAATACTTTTGCTAAAATCTGGGATGATGTTATTACTCCAGAGGATGCTAAAAGACATATCGAAGAAGAAAGGAAAGAAATGGAAGGTAAGACTCCTGAGAATTTGGAAGAACAAGCTATTTCTTTGGTAGGAAGAACTATCTATGAAAAATTAGTCAAAGGTTATACAGAAAAACAATGGAATAGAGAATGTATTGATTTACCAGCCTTTATTATTAAGAGACTACCTGTTAGATTTATTTATGATAATAATTATTTTAATGATAAATATCAAGGAATACCTATTGGTGGTTATACAAAATTAGTAGAAAAGATGTTAGAAGGAATTGAGGTAAAACTTGAAGAAGATTTTTTAGAAAAGAAAGATTATTATAAAAGTATTGCTAAAGGGATTGTTTATACTGGAATGCTTGATGAGTATTTTGATTGCAGATTAGGAAGGTTAGAATATCGATCTTTAAGGTTTGATACGAAAGTATTGGATATGGAAAACTTCCAAGGAAATGCTGTTGTAAACTACACAGGAAGAGAAGTAGACTATACTAGAGTAATTGAGCATAAGCATTTTGATAGTACAAAAAGTAATAAGACAGTTGTTACTTATGAATATCCTGATGATTGGACAGAAGAAAAGGAAGCATATTATGTAATTAATGACGATAAAAATAATAATTTAAAAGAGAAATATCAAGAGCTAGCAACTAAAGAAGAAAATGTAATCTTTGGTGGTAGACTTGCAGAATATAAATATTATGATATGGATGATGTTATTAGAAGTGCTATGGATACTTATCATAAGGTAGAGGTGAAGTAGTTATGGAGTTAGATAATTTCTTTTTAGCAGAGTATGATTTTCAAAACATTGATCATAGGACGATTGTAATGGAACTAGAAAAAGATGACAAAAAAGGAGATAAAAACTATATAAAAAATTTAGAATATCATTTTGCTATGATTAATCGAAGAAGAGAAGATAATCGCTGTAATCATGCTTATATTGCGTATTATAATGATTATCCAGTTGGATTTATTGCTATTACTAAAAAAGATGATATTTATGAAATTAGTTATGGTGTCAGACCAGAGAAAAGAGGAGAATATTTAGGTGCTTTGTTGTTACAGGAGTTTAGTGAAAAGATGTTTGAAGTATATCCTGAGATTGATAAATTAACTTTAATTATTAATAATTTAAATACTCCTAGTAAAAAGACTGCAAATTTAGCAGGTTATACACAGGAAAATAGTGTAAGACATACACAAAGAAGAATGTAAGTATAGAAATGAGGAATTAATATGAATGTTAGAGAACTAAGAAAAAAAGTAGAATATATGTGGAGAAATCCTAAATTAAAAGATGAAACATTAGAAAAAATCTTTTCAGAATTAGAAGCAATTAAAGAAGAAAATCACGTGTTTTATCTTCGAACAATGAGCAGACTACTAGTAAAAAAAGGTAGAACTTCTTCTGCCAAAGTATACGTAAATGAATTGTTTCAAAAGCCTTCAAAAATTCCAATAGACTATTATCATTCATATAAAATAAATGTTATGGAAGGTAATTACATAGATGCTTATCTAGATTTATTTAAATATAAAGAATTATTACCAGAATCAGATATTTCTTTACCTGGTACAATGTTAGAGAAAATAATTGATATAGAAAATAATCCCAATCTATATTTAAAAACAGACTATACTATTGAAAAAACAGACAAACTATTTGATTTTCAATTTAATAAAGTATTCTATTTACCAAGGTACCATAAAATAATAGATCTTTTTAATACAAGAGAGTATACCAAAATGATACATGAATTAAAAAGATTAAGAATGACAACAAAAAATGAACCTTATTTAATAGAAACCAAGTCATTATTAGAACTTGCTAGAGTATTAGAAAGAAAACAAGAAGAATTAAAAGATAGAGAAGAAGAAAAAAGAGAAGAGCTATTAACGCCAAAACAAGAAGAAGTGTTAAATGAAAAAGTCAAAAGAATAAAAGAATTACCGGAAGAGGCAAAATTAGTATTAATACAGCATACTATGAAATCAGATTATAAAATTGCAAAAGAATTATTAAATGAGCTAGAAGAGTCAACTCCAATTTTATATGATGTAGAGGTAGTATACTTAAAAAACTGTATTAGAGAAAAAGAATTAGAAGAAAATCTTCCGGAAGTAAGAAAAGAAGCTTATAATAATGCTTTAGAAAAAGGAATAGGTCATCTACACTATGAAGATTATGAAACAGCCTATGATTATTTCTTATATGGAAAATATGTCACAAACCATCCTATCTTTGATTACTATATTGGATATTGTTTCTTTAAAACTTACCACGATGAAGAAGCTTACCAAATACTATCTAGTTATAAAGAACATGGAGGAGAAAAATTGCTAGAAACTTTGACGTTATTGAAAAGCCTAGATTGTAAAACCTCAAGACTTGAGCAAGCCAGTGAAAAAGAATTGGAACAGGCAAGAATTGTCCAAACCTATAAATTAAATTATAGTTATTTGACAATTAATAAAAATAAAGTAAAAGAGTTAAGCCCGCTATCTACACAAACATAACAGCTACTTAAAAATAGATAAATTCATAGATAGTGTTTTCTTTCTATTATGACGATATCTAGTAACATTTTCAAAAAAACCGGAAATGTTTGCTAGATTTTTTTTTACTAATATTTAAACTTTTAATAATGTATCACAATACATAAAATGCATATAATATTAAAGAAATACTTGATTTTTTGAAAAAAATAGGGTATTATAGACGACAAAATTACAAAAAAAACAAAAAAAATGTTTTTTTAAACAAAGTGTATGATATAATTAATTTAGAATAAGGGAGGATGAAAAGATGGAATTATTAAAGGTAGTTGCTAATAATTTTAAGTTGTGTGAGAAAGACTTTATGATTTCTTTTATGCCGACAGGAAATAAAACTTCTGATGATAAAGAATTCGAATTGCAAGAAATTGCAGAAGATCTATATGTTTTTAGTACATTAGGAATAATTGGTAAAAATGCATCAGGAAAAACAACAGCAGTTGAGTTACTATCAATTATATACGATATATTTTCTAATTATAGAATCAACAGTTCTAAAACTATATTTAAGTTTATTGAGAATACAGTAAATTTAGATATTACATTCTTTCATGATGGAGCTGTTTATAGGTATATAACCGATTTAACAAAAAATATAAATTCAGTAGATAATACGTCTGTCTTCTTTAAAAATGAAAAATTGTATAAAAGAGTATATAAAAAAGCTCATGCAAGAAATATATTTGAATATGATAAATTTGATGAGGTAAATTTTGATGTTAAATTGCCAGAAGATACATCTATGATATATTCGTTATTAAAAGATATATCTTTACGTGGGATATATTGTTCAAGCGATGACATTATGTATAGAGATTACGCTAATGCGTTTAATGTGTATAAACTTTTAGATAATAATCTTGCTATAATTACTTCATTATTAAAAATGTTTGATGAACATTTAAGTAATATCAAAATGATTAATGAAAATAAGTATAAAATAATTTATACAAATGGTTCAACTAAAGAAGTGTCAAACTCTGAATTATATGAAATATTATCAAGTGGTACTACAAAAGGATTTGGCTTATTTACGTTTGTAGTATATTCATTAAGAACGGGATCAGATTTAATTATTGATGAAATAGAAAATCATTTTCATAAGACTTTAGTTGAAAACTTAGTTAATCTATATAAAGATAAATCAGTAAATAAGAAAAATGCTACATTGATTTTTACAACACATTATTGTGAGATATTAGATTTGTTTGGTCGTAGCGACAATATTTATATAAGTAAATATGAAGATGCGATTAGATTGGAAAATATGTATGAAAATTATAAATTCAGAACAGAATTGTCAAAAAGTAATAAATTTTATAATAATGAATTCAATACAAATGTTAGTTATGATGCATTAATGAATTTTAAAAAGGAATTAATGTAATGAGAATTTTATTAATGTGTGAAGGTCAGAATGAAGAAGTACTCTTAAATTGTTTATTAAATGCTGATGCATTAAAATTTACAAGAGATGATTTAATAGGAAGAAGACCATACCCAATTAGACAATTAAGCCATCCGACAATCAAAACTGAATTAAAACATTACGGTCAACCTGTAAAAGTATATAGAGTAGGAGATAAACAAACTGATAAATTTTCAATTCCGAAAGATGTAAAGAATATTGTTTCTTCTTCAGAAATCTACAAGTATTGTACGAAACCAGAATTAGAAATGTTACTTATATTAAATGAAGGGTTAGAAAGAGAGTATGAAAAAGTAAAAAGTTCAGAATCTCCTAAATCGTTTGCAAAAAAGAATATAAGGTATAATGGAAGAAAATATGATCAATCATCCGAATTTTTGAAAATGTATTATGGCGGAAGTAATGTTACTAATTTAATATCGAATATAAAACAATATAAAATTTATAAAAAACAGCATAATAGAGATGAGTTGTATTTAGCAGATATACTAAAATAAAGGTCAGGATTTATTCCTGGCCTTCATTCATTTCATCAATTAAATTTGTAATATCACTTAAAGCATTTGAATATAGGTGTGTATAAGTATTAAGTGTTTCTTCAATTTTAGAATGTCCTAAGAATTTAGAAACCATATTAATACTAGCACCTTTATAAATTAATAGTGATGCACAGGAATGTCTAAAGTCATGTAATCTTATTTATTTTACTAACATTATCATAAATTAACAACATATGTTAAATTGCGATGTCATAAATATTGACAAATACTAAATATCCAATATAATAAAAAAGTACTATAACAAAAGGGGAAGATTATTATGATGAGAAAGGGATTAGTTATTGTTCTTTCAGGTATTTGTTTGATTTGTATTGTGTTATTACTGGTACCAGTGAATAAAAAAGAAATAGAAATAGAGCAACCAAGAGATGTTGCTGTAAAAAAAGAAAAAGTAGAAGATGTCGCAGTAAATGTTATGGAACAATATAGGATACAATATAATAATTCAGATATTGTTGCTTTATTAGATATACCAAATACTAATATTAATACTGTTGTACCTAGAGGAGAAGATAATGAGTTTTATTTGAATCATTCACCAGATAAACAAGAAAACTCTTTAGGAAGTGTTTTTTTAGATTATAGAAATGAATTAGATGATAGAAAGTTAATTATTTATGGACATAATTCCCCTAATGTGGATACTCTTTTTAAAGGATTGGAACAATATTTAAATTCTGATTATTATTCTACTCATAATAATATTTATTTACAAACAGATTATACTAGATATCATTATCAAATATTTTCTGTTTATATTGCTACTAGTAATGTATCTCATGTTAATTTAAATTTAACTAATAAAGAATATAAGAGACATTTACAATGGTTAAAAGAAGAATCTATTTATGATACAGGAGTATCTATTTATGATGAAGATATTTTAATACTACAAACTTGTTTTTATAATCCAGAAAATTCTTATTTGATTATTGCTGCTAAGAAAGTAGAAGATTAAAACTTAATATTTAGTTTTATTATAATATGTAAACTAGGAGTTGTTCCTAGTTTTTTTGTTTTGTATTAGTTTTTTGACAAAATATGATAAAATAAATTGACGAAATAAAGAAAAAATGTTATAATAAGCACGATTTATACACGTTTAGGGAGGGTTCGTATGGAAGAGATAAATTTAAAAGAAGTGTATAGTTATTTTAAATCTAGATTACTTTGGATGATACTTGCGATTGTTGTGATTGTAATTATTGGTAATGTATATACCATATTAACAAGAGTTCCAATGTATCAGAGTAATACTACAATTGTATTAGTGGGTGAGAGTAAAAAAGAATATAGTCAAACTGATTCTCAATTAAATCAGAATTTGATTGGTACTTATAGTGAGATTATTACTAGTAGAAAAGTATTGCAACAAGTAATTGATAATTTAAAATTAAAAATGACTGTAGATGAGTTATCACAAAATATTACAACATCTTCTGTTGAAGATACAGAAATTATTCGTATTACAGTAAATAATGAAAAGAAAAAAATGGCTGCTGAAATAGCTAATGAAGTAGCTGATGTGTTCTCTGATGAAATACAAGATATTTATAACTTAGAGAATGTAGCAATTATAGATAAAGCAGAAGAAGCAGATGAGCCATATAATATTAACTATGTAAAAGATAATGTAATTTACCTAATGATTGGAATTGTATTATCTTTTGGTGTAGTATTTGTTATGTATTATTTTGATACTACTATTAAATCAAGTGAAACTGTAGAAGAAAAATTAGGTTTAACTGTAATTGGTATAGTTCCTAAAGAAAGTAAGGAGTAGTGAGTTATGTCAACAGATTTAATTATTAATGTAAACCCTAAATCTATTTTTAGTGAAGCTATTAAAACAATTCGTACTAATTTAGCATTTCAAGCTATTGATGGAGAAATGAAAGTAATACTAAGTACTTCACCTCAATCAGGAGATGGAAAAAGTTTTATTACTGCTAATCTTGCAGTTGCTTATGCACAAGAAGGTAAGAAAGTATTAGTTGTAGATTGTGATTTGCGTAAAGGTAGACAACATGAAATTTTTGAAGTTATGAATTTAACTAGTGGTGGTTACTCTAATTTAATTCTAAATTATAAAGACGATATTAAGTTAAAAAAATATATTGTAGGTACTAGTAATAAAAATATAGATTTATTACCTACAGGACCAACTCCTCCTAATCCAGTAGAGTTGTTAGCGTCTGAGAATAATAAAAAGTTAATGGAAGAATTAAGGGGAATATATGATGTTATTTTATTAGATTGCCCTCCAGTATTAGGATTAAGTGATACTATGATAATGACTAAGTATAGTGATGCTAATATTATTGTAGTAAGTAATAAAAAGACTAAAGTAGAAAGCCTAGATAAAGCTAAAAAAGTATTTGCTCAAGCAAATGCTAAGATAGCAGGTGTAGTGATCAATAAAGCTTCTGTAAAAGATAATAGCTATTATAGTTATTATTCAAGTGAATATTATGGCGAGAACAAAAAGAAGAAAAGAAGATAATGAAAGATTTGCATTCACATCTGCTTTTTGGGATAGATGATGGAAGTAAAGATATAAGTGAGAGTATATCTTTATTAAAAGAAGCAGAAAAACAAGGAATAACAGAATTAATGATCACACCTCATTATATAGAAGAGAGTAAATATAATTGTAATAATGAGGATAAGAAAAAAAGATTTGATCAACTAGTTCAAGCAGTAAAAGATGAAGGTATAAATATTAAATTATATTTAGGTAATGAAGTATTTATTAATGATAATTTTATTAAGTTATTAAAAAAGAAAGAAATAACTACTTTAAATAATTCTAAATACATATTATTAGAATTTCCATTAGGTAATATGTTATATAATACAAAAGATATTATTTATGAACTTGTAGTAGCAGGGTATGTACCAGTACTTGCTCATCCAGAAAGATATAGAATTTTTCAAAGACATCCAGATCATATAGAAGAATATCTAAGAATGGGAGTATTATTACAAGGAAACTATAAAAGTTTATTTGGTAAATATGGTAATCAAGCAAAGAAAACTTTAATTTATTTATTAAAGAAACATCAAATTACTTTTTTAGGTAGTGATTGTCATCATGAAAAAGACTTTAAAGTTAAAAAGTTAAAAAAGAAATTGAAATCAATAGTAAAAAGTGATAACATGATAGAGGATTTATTAGAGAATAACTTTAACAAAGTAATTTCTAATGAAAACTTTGGTATTAGAAGATAAGTTTGTAGTAGTAATTGTAGTAGTAAATAAATAGAGAAGTTAGGAGTATAGGTATGGATGAGGTATTAGTAAAAGAAGAAGAAAATAGTAGTGAAGAAGAAATTATTAGGACAAAAGAAATTATTATGGATTTAGATGCTTATCAGAAAGAGCAAGAAGAGTTAGAAAAAATGAATAAAGTATCTGTTAGAAAGTTAGGATATTTATTCGTAAAAAGAGTATTTGATATTGTGTGTGGTTTGATTGGTGTTATTTGTATGATTCCATTAATGCTTATTGTAAAGTTGATTACAGTTTGCAGTGGAGATTTTCATTCTATATTTTATTTTCAAAAAAGAATTGGAAAAGATGGGAAAGAGTTTAAGTTATATAAATTCCGTTCTATGGTACCAAATGCAGATGAAATTTTACAACAAACTTTAAAAACAGATAAAGTTAGAGCAGAAGAATGGAAGAAATATCAAAAATTTGAAAATGATCCAAGAATTACTAAAATAGGTAATATTCTTAGAAAAACATCGCTTGATGAAGTACCACAATTTATTAATATATTAAAAGGCGATATGTCTATGATAGGTCCTAGACCGTTAATACTTGGAGAATTAGATTCACATGATGGAAATCATGAAATATATGAAAGCGTTAGACCTGGTATTACTGGATGGTGGGCATGTAATGGAAGAAGTGCAACCACTTATGAAGAAAGACTAGAATTAGAATATTATTATGTAAAGAATAGAAGTTTATGGTTAGATATTAAGTGTGTGTTTAAAACAATAAGTGCGGTAATTTGTAAAAAAGGAGCTAAATAAAAGTACTGTGTTTTAACATGAGTACTTTTTATTTTTCTTGAGAGGTGTAGGTTATGGAAAAGAAGCAAGAACCAATAAGAGTTGCTCAAATCATGGGTAAATGGCTTGGTGGCGGAGTTGAATCTGTAGTAATGAATTACTATCGTAATATAGATAGAAATAAAGTGCAATTTGATTTTATTTGTGATGAGGATTCAAAATATATACCAAAAGAAGAAATAGAAAACCTAGGAGGAAAAGTTATATTAATTCCTCCTTATCAAAAACCATTTAAATATCATAAAGAATTAAAAAGAGTGTTAAAAGATGGAAATTATAAAATTGTACATTCTCATATTAGTACGATGTCTTTTTTCTCTTTATGGGCAGCTAAAAGTGCTAAAGTACCTATAAGAATTGCACATAGTCATAGCACGACAAACAAAAAAGAAAAAAAGAAGAATTTATTGAAGCAAGTATTGAGACCATTTAGTAAAGTATTTGCAACAGATTATATGTGTTGTTCAGAACTTGCTGGCAGATGGTTGTTTGGAAACAAAGAATATGACAATGGTAATGTTTATCTTCTAAACAATGCAATTGACTTAGATAAATTTAAATATGATGAAGAAAAAAGAAAAGAAAAAAGAAAAGAATTAAACATAGAAGATAGTACTTTAGTAATTGGCCATGTTGGTAGATTTGTTGAACAAAAAAATCATAGATTTTTAATTGATATATTTAATGAAGTACATAAACAAAAAGAAAATTCTATTTTATTACTTGCAGGACAAGGCCCATTAATGGGAGAAATGAAAGAAAAAGTCAAAATATTAGGAATAGAAGATAGTGTTAAATTTTTAGGACAAAGAAATGATATAAATGAATTATATCAAGCATTTGATGTATTTTGCTTACCTAGTCTTTATGAAGGGTTGCCAGTTGTTGGAGTTGAAGCACAAGCAACAGGATTATTATGTATATTTTCTGATGATATGACAAAAGAAACAAAAGTGTTGGATACTACTGAGTTTTTATCACTAAATCAAAGTGTAGAAGAGTGGGCATATACAATTTTAAAAAATTACAAAACATTTAAAAGAAAGAGTTGTACTAACGAAATTTCTAAAAAAGATTTTAATATAAAAAAAGAAGCAAATAAATTGATTCAAAAATATTGTGAAGCATATAGAAGAAAGGTGATGAATTAATGAAAGTATTACATTTAATATGTACTGATGTTTTCTCGGGAGCAGAAAATGTAGCATGTCAAATAATAAACGGATTTCAAAATGATAAAAATTTTCAAATGGTGTATTGTAGCCCAAGTGGACCAAATGAAACAAGCTTAGCTGAGAGAAAAGTAAAACATTTAAAGCTTAATAAATTTGATTATAAATCTACAAAGAAAGCAATAGAAGAATTTGAGCCAGATATAATTCATGCTCATGATATAAAAGCAAGCGTTATGGCTTCTTTAATATGTGGAAAAAAGATAAAAATAATTTCTCATATTCATGGTAATCATGAAAATATGAGAAAAGTAAATATTAAAACGCTGATGTTTAATTACTGCTCTAAGAATTTTTCTAAAGTTATATGGGTTTCACAGAGTGCTTTTGATAATTATATATTTAAAGATAAAGTTAAGGAGAAGTCAATTATTTTATATAACGTAATTAATAAAAAAGAAATAATTGATAGTATAGAAAATGATGATAGTGAATGTGAGTTATTTGATATTATTTATTTGGGAAGATTGACTTATGCTAAAAATCCTGAAAGACTAATAAAAATAATAAAAAATATTAAGGCGAAAGGTTGTAATATTAAGGTCGCACTTGTTGGAACAGGAGAATTGTACGAAAATATAAAGGAACTAATAGAGGATTTTGGATTAAATGAGAATGTTAGATTGTTTGGGTATGTTACAAACCCTTATAAAATTTTAAATAATTCTAAAATGTTAGTTATGACATCAAGATATGAAGGAACTCCAATGGTAGCGTTGGAAGCGATGGCATTAGGTAAACCTATAATTTGTACCCCTACAGATGGCTTAAAAGATATTGTTAGACAAAATGAAAATGGGTATCTGTCAAGTAATGACAGTGAGCTAGAGGATGCTATTATCAGTTTGTTGAAAGATGATAAAAAATTGAAAGAATATTCTAAAAATGCATTACAACAATTTGATGAAGTAAGTAATATTAATGAATATATAAATAAGATCAGATGCATATATAACAACAAATAAGAGAGGAAAGAAAATGAAAAAGATTTCAATAATTATTCCAGTATATAATGCCGAAAAGTACATTGAAAAATGTTTATATTCTATAAAAAGACAAACCTACAGTAATTATGAAATAATAATTGTTGATGATGGTTCAAAAGATAATAGTTTAAAAATTTGTGAAAAGTTCAAAAATGAGAATAAAAGTATAATTTTGAAAATTTTCACTCAAAAAAATGAAGGACCTTCAAGTGCAAGAAATAGAGGAATTTCAAATGCAGAAGGAGATTATATAACATTTGTAGATTCAGATGATTATTTAGGAGAAGATTTGTTGGAAACTCTTTTAAGTTGTTGTGAAAAAGATACAATGATTAGAAGTAATTATAAAACATTTAAAGGTAAAAAAATTTTTAATAATAAAACTGAAAGAGATAAGATTTTAGTTGGTGATTTTATTGAAAAAATACTAGCTAATTCATTTCCAGGATGTGTTTGGGGTTGCCTATTTGAAACAAAAATAATAAAAAAAATGAAGTTCTCATCTGAATTGCATTTTATGGAAGATACATTGTTTCTAGTTGAATATTTAAATAATATTAAATATGTTAAATTTGGTGAAGCAAATTATTATTATTGTTTAAGCAATACAAATAGCATTACATTATCAAGTGATAACATTTTAAAGAATATAAAGTCTTTTAATAAATCTCTTGATGAAATTAATTTAATTACAAGAAATAGTTACGAAAAATTAATTGATAATAAAAAAATCATATTAATTGAAAAAGAATTAGCTAAAGTAAGCAAATTTAAAGAGTTAAAAACGATAATAAATAATCAAGATTTTATAAGCATAATTAATAAAATACAAAAAGAATATATTAATAGTAAAATCTATTCAATATTACTTAGCATGTATATAAATAAAAATTTATTATTTATTTATATATATGTAAATTTCAGAAAAGTGTTGAAAAAAATAAAGAAATTAGGTGAAAAAGAATGAAATTGTCAATAATTATTCCAGTATATAATGCCGAAAAGTATTTAGAAAAATGTATGAAATCAATTTTTGATAATATTGATAATTCATTCGAAGTAATACTTATAAATGATGGATCGAAAGATAATAGCTTAAAAATTATAAAAAAACTGATGAAAAAGTATAAAAATATTGAACTTATAGATAATTCTAATAATGGAGTTTCATACTCTAGAAATCTAGGAATTAAAAAAGCTAAAGGCAATTATATAATGTTTGTAGATGCTGATGATGAACTTAAAAAAAATTGGTTTGACAGGATAAATAGTTATATGACAGAAAATTATGATATAGTTTATTTTTCAAAGTACAATTTAGACTCTAATAAAAATGATTTGCTAAAATACATAATTGGTTATAATAAAGAAAATATATGTATAGCTGGTCCATATTCAAAAATTTTTAGAAAAGAATTTATTGAGAAAAATAAGATTTTATTTAATGATAAAATAATAAATGGAGAGGATATGTTATTTAATATTGAAGCATTAAGTAAAGCAAAAAAAATACAAAGTATAAACGAGCCAATTTATTTGTATAGAAGATATGTAGGTCAAACTACAAAAAAATTTGATATCAGAATATTTGATTCTGATGTATTATTTCATGAAAAAATTACTAATCTATTAAATGATTACGATATTTTGGAAGATGATAAAGAAAAATTAAAAAAATTTTGCTTGCAAGGAGCTATTATAATGCTTTATGAGAGGATATCTTACATTGAAAAGTATAGTGATGCAAAGAAGTATATATGTAGGTTATATAGTTTTCCGTATAATAAGGCAGAAACTTTATGTTTGATGGTTAGTAAAAGTAATAAAATTAAATATGCATTATACAAAATTAAACTGAAATGTCTTTTGTATCATTTGTTTAGATTTATACGGAGAAATAAATTCAAAAAAAATAGTGAAGAATATATTTTAATATAAAAGGAGAAAAAAATGAAAAAGATAGGAATAATAACGTTTCATAATTCATATAATTGTGGTTCTATGCTTGAATCATATGCAATGCAAAAATCTATTGAAAAATATTGCAGTGATAATGTAGAAATAATAGATTTTTCTAATGAAGGTCAAAAAAATTTATATAAAATATTTTTTAAGAATAACTCTTTGAAAAATATTTTAAAGAATATTTTATTGTTGCCTAATCATAGAAAATTAAAAATGAATAATATGAAATACGAAGAATTTAGAGATAAAAATTTTCATTTATCAAAAAACAAATTTAATAATATGAATGAACTAAATGATAAAGATTATAGTTGTATTGTTTCTGGGAGTGACCAAATTTGGAATGTGACTATTCCAGATGCAGACGATGCATATTTTTTGCCATGGGTAAATAGTGCAAAAAAAGTAGCTTATGCACCAAGCTTTGGTTCAAAAAATATATTAAAATATGCGAAAGATCCTGAAAAATATAAGAAATATTTAATGAATTATGATTATTTATCTATACGTGAAAGAAATGGACAAAAATGGATTAAAGATATGATTAATAAAGAGGTGCCTGTACTGATAGATCCAACTTTAATTTTAACAGCACCTTGCTATGATGAAATACTTGCTAATGATATTAATGAAAAAGAAAAATATATATTTTTTTATTGTCCAAGTTTTAATCAAGATATATGTAAATATGTAAAGAAAATTTCTAAAAAATATAATTTAAAAGTAATAACATGGAGTTGTAAATCATATAGCACAAGAATGATAAAAAGATTTGGCTTTGAACTTGCTAAATACGAAAATCCATCATCTTATTTATACTATATAAAAAATGCTGAGTTAGTATTAACTACTTCGTTTCATGGAACAATATTTTCGACTATTTATAATAAGAAATTTTTTACTATAAAAAATGGAGATATGTATGGAGATGATGACAGAGTTATAACTCTTTTATCGCAATTGAAAATGCTAGATAGACTTATTGCATATGATTTTGATAATACTTTTAATTATTTAAAAGAGGTGGATTATTCCGAGTACAATAATCAAATAAAGGAATTGCAGATGGAAGCAATAAAATATTTGATGGAAAGTGTTGGTGGAAGAAGAAATGAAAGCAACAAATAAAAATTTTATGTATAATATAGTGTATCAAATTTTTATTTTCATCATTCCACTAATTTCAACGCCTTATATTTCTAGAGCATTAGGTGTTGAAAATGTAGGGATATATTCTTATACATATTCAATTGTTTACTATTTTATGTTATGTGGTTTAATTGGAATAAATAATTATGGATCGAGAAAAATAGCTAAAAGCAGTGATGATAAAGAAAAAATGTCAGAAAATTTTATTAATATTTATTGTTTACAATTTATTTTGACATCTATAATGATTGTTGCTTACTATATATTTATATTTTTTATGTATAGATATAATTTGAAAATAATGTTAATACAATCCATTTTTTTACTAAGTGTGCTATTGGATATTAATTGGTTTTTCTTTGGGATAGAAAAGTTTAAAATTACTATTAGTAGAAATATTATAATAAAAATACTTTCATTAATTTTAACTTTTGCATTTGTAAAAGATAGCAATGATTTATGGAAATATACTCTATTGATGAGCGGAAGTACTTTTATTAGTCAAGCTTATTTATGGTTGTATATAAAAAAATATATTAAATTTAGTAAACCATCATTTAAAGAAATTGTGAAAAATTTGAAGCCTTGCTTGATATTGTTTATTCCTATAATAGCGTATTCTATATACAGAGTTATGGATAAAACTATGATTGGAATGTTTTCAAATACTATTGAACTTGGAAACTATGAGAGTGCTGAAAAGATAATTAATATTCCTATTAGTTTTGTAACAGCGTTAGGTACAGTAATGTTGCCACACATGTCAAAAACCAATGATAAAGAATATGAAAGAAAGATAATGGATACATTTAGATTAACATTTTTCTTTATTATGCCTATGTGTTTTGGAATATTCTTAGTAAGTTCTGATTTTTCAACAATTTTCTTTGGAAAGGAATTTGAAATTACTGGTAATATTATCAAACTTCTAATCCCAACTGTAATATTCACATCAATTGCAAATGTTATTAGAACAAGCTATTTAATTCCAAAAGAAAAAGACAACATTTATGTATATTCAACTATTATTGGAGCTGTTGTGAATTTTGTGCTAAATTTAATATTTATAAGGAAATATGGTGCATATGGTGCGTGCATTGGTACCATAGTAGCTGAATTTTTTGTTATGTTTTATCAAATTGTGTGTACAAAGAATTTTATTGATTATAAAAATGTGGTTAAATTTTTTATAAAATATTTATATAAATGTATAGCTATGACACTTATAATTATAGTTATAGGATGTTTGATAAAAAATATATATTTAAAATTATTATTACAAGTATCTATTTCTGCATTATTTTATTTCTGTATTAATTTTAATTATATAAAATATGATTTTTTGGGAGGAAAATAATGAAAAAAATTAATATGAGAAATTGCTGCCTAATAATTAGTGTTTTTTTTGCATTACTATTCAAATATTGGAGTATATGGGGGCTGATGGACGACTCATTAAAATATTTATTTTTGTTAGTATCAATATTTTTTGCATTATTAAATCTTTTTAGAAAAAAATATTCTAAAAAGTCGATGAGAAGTATACTTTTATTTGGCGTATTATCAGCTATTGTGTGCTACATTACAGGAGAAATTGATTTTATTTATGCTTTTCTTCTTGCTATGATTTTTATGGATGAAGAAGAAGGAGATTATTTGTTTATAAAATACTATGTATTATCTGGTCTTATATTATTTTTAATTACAATTTTATTTGGCAAACTTGGAATTACAAAATCTTATAATGCGATAAGAAGAATTGATGGTGTAACAATACAAAGAAGCAGTTTAGGCTTTGAACATGTAAATGCCGTTTTTAAAAACTTTTTTCCAATTTGCTTAGGACTGTATATGTTGTTTTATAATAAAAAAACTTCAAAGAAAATATTATTATATAGCGTTATTATTTTAGCTAGCTATGTATTGTATAAGGCAACAAACTGTAGAACTGGTTATATTGCTGTTATTTTAATTCCAATTGCTGATATTATATACAGTCGTATGATAAAAAAAAGAAATTATAAAATTATTAAATATTTTTTTATAATATTTACTTTAGTTTCTGTTGGTATTGCTTTTGCATTTGGAAAGTCAAATAATGAAGTAAATGTATTGCTAAGCAATAGACCAATTTTATATTATGAAATGCTAACCCAATCTAATATTACTTTATTTGGAAATGAATCAAATGTTGATAATACTTATTTTTGGTTGCTATATCATAAAGGACTGATTGTGTATATGTTATATTTATTAATTTATATGAAGTCGGTTGAAAAACTTTCTTTAAGTGGAATATTTGTTTTACCTATACTTTTATTTGGGGTGTATTCAATGTTTGAAAACTTAGATGTATATAATTATAATTTTCTGTTTGTTATTGAACTTATAACAATTCTTAATAAGAATAAAGTAAAATACAGATGGATTAAGAATGAAAAAGATGAAAGGACTGATCATAATGAAAAAAAGATTGAGTTATATAGATATTGCTAAAGCCTTTGCAATATTTTACATAGTGTTGGGACATACAATTGTACATTCTCAAAATTCATATTTAGCATTGAAATTTGTTTGTAGTTTTCATGTTGTATTATTTTTTGTATTATCTGGTTTTACATTTAAAATTAATACTTCATTTAATAATTTTGCTAAAAAAAAGTTTTTAAGAATAATGGTACCTTATTTTATATGGGCAATACTATTCTTAATACCATATTATATTTTAGGAAGAAACACTGGCGAAGAACTTGGAACAAGCCAATCATTTGACTTATTGCTAATGTTAAAAAATATAGTATATGCTAATGGTAATAATGCAGCTCTAAAGCAAAATAGTTCTCTTTGGTTCTTACCAGCTTTGTTTATAATCGAAATCGGATATTATTTTATTATAAAATTCACGAAGGGTAACTATAAAAAGGAAACCATAACTTTGTTAATATTAATACTATTTGGCTATATGTTTTCTAATTATTTTCCATTTATTTTACCATGGGCAATAAATACTTTTATTAATATTGGTTTCTTCTTTTATATTGGATACTTATTAAATGAACATAATGTATTTGAAAAATTTAATGCCAAGGCTTTGTTAATAGTCTGTTTGATTATTGGTTTATTTTGCTGTTTTTGGGGAAATAAAATTCATTTATCATATATTGATTTTTATTATGGTAATTATATTTTTATGGTTTTATCTGGACTATTTTTATCTGCTTTTACTATATGCCTATCAAAAGTTATAGATAAATGTTCAGTGTTAGAATACATCGGTAGAAACACGATGGGAATTTTGATTTTTCACAAATTATTTGTAATAATTTTTCAGACTAAACTTGGTTTTATGTCAAAATTGTTAATGGATAGCAATTTCTTAACAGAAATGGCAATAGCTATTCTTGTTAGTATCATTTCGATTTTGTTATCTCTGATTATTAGTTGGCCAATAAAAAAGATTGCACCTTTTATGTTGGGAGAAAATAAATGATTGAATTAAAGAAAGCGAAGACTAATGATAAAATTTTTTGTATATTTTTATGGATTTTGGTTATTCTATGGGCAGGATTGATATTCTTTATGTCTAGTATGGATACAAATGAATCAAATGGAAAGAGCAAAACAATCATTAACGATGTTGTTGAAAAATCAGTAGAAACTACTAATGGACTGGGTATAACAGATAAACATCCAAGCGAAAATAAAATGGATCAAGTTATTGAAAAATTAAATTATCCATTAAGGAAGGCTGCTCATGCAAGTGAATATTTTATATTTACAATACTTATATTAATTGCATTAAAAAATAGTGGTGTTAAAGGAAACAAAAGGTTTATAATTGCTCTAGTTATTTGCTTTATATATGCCTGTACTGATGAGTATCACCAAACTTTTGTTAATGGGAGAACTGGACAATTTTCTGATACGCTTATAGATACTTTTGGTGGATTTGTTAGTTGTTTAATGTATACTTTTATGATGAAAATAAATAAGATTAGAAAGAAGCACATTTGATTTGTGTTTCTTTTTTTATACTTAAAATTAACAATTTTTAAGAAAATGTTTAAATATAATGAAATTTGTAGGAAAAAAGTATATAATACAACCCAAGTAGCAGCAATGTCATAATGGTGGCTAGTTGATATATGTATTATAAATATATTTAAAGAATAAAAAGAAATAAAATTTAATATTAAGAGTTACAAAGGTTACTATTCACAGCTAAATTTAAAAAAGTGAAAGAAAAATATCCACAAAGGGTATTTTTTCTTATTGAAATCTAATGGTTTTTAGAGGATTAAGGTGAATTTCAATAGTAAATGCAACTGAGTTTCGTTGATATATAAGTGCGAAACTAAATGCAATTAAAAAAGGCAAATTTCTCATGTAACAAAAAAGATGAAAAAGATGCAATTCTGAAAGTAAATGCAATTTTTTCATCTTTATTATATTGTAATATTTGCCTTTTTTATCATGTCTTTTGTAAGATACTTTAAAATATTTTTGATATTTTTATCACCAAGTAATTGTGGAGTAAGATTTACATTGTAATCTTCAATCTTTTTAAAACCTAATAATTCTAATTTATCTAATGGAATATATTTTTCTACTAAATCGAAAGCACATTTTCCATCTAATGATTTTCTATATAAACTATTTGTATTATTACAAATAAGATTTATATCTTCTTGATTATATACGTTTAAAGAAATACCTTTAGGTATTACCCTTCTAATGAATTCATGAATATTTTCTACAGATCCTTTTTCATTAGAACTATTGGGATGGCAATAAAATATATGGCAATTATCGGAAAGTTCAGTGAATTTATTAGGATTAATAAATTCACTACCATTATCAGTCAAAAGGATTTCCATTATTTTATTAAATACTTCCTGAGTAATAGTATTTTTAAATTCTTTCATTTTGTTTATAACAGCCTCTTGTGTTTTATGATCAATAATAAAAGCCAGTAGAAATTTAATTTCTACTATTTCTAATGTTAAGAGAACTTTTTGATGTTACTATTCACAGCTAAATTTAAAAAAGTGAAAGAAAAATATCCACAAAGGGTATTTTTTCTTATTGAAATCTAATGGTTTTTAGAGGATTAAAATTGGTTTTTTCCACATAATTAAAAACTTTAATAAAAGCTATTGCATTAAAGGAAAAAGTATGATTTATTTTTACCTAGAAAGACGTGAGTAAACTATGATGAATTTATCAAAAGAAGATATAGAAAACAGATTTACAATAAATGAATATAAAAGATATAATAATGAACTTAGAAGTAAATATAATGCACTATCCTTGGAACACTCAAGAGTACTAAAACAACAAGAAGGTATTATAAAAAGCCAAGTTGAACTCAAAACAAAAGAAATTAGAAAAGAATTAAAAGAGAAAGATAAAATTATAGATGAAAAAAACAAGGAGATAGAAGCTTTAAAAGAAAAAATTGTAAAAATGCAAATGAAACTAGATACAGATTCAACTAATTCAGGAATACCTACACCAAAAACTGCCATTGGAAAAAAGAAGTATATCCCTAATACAAGAGAAAAAACAGACAAGAATATAGGAGGCCAAAAAGGACATAATAAACATCAATTAAAACCATTTAAAGAAGAAGAGGCTACCGAGATATTCGAATATGAGGCAAGCAAATGTAATAAATGTCATAGTGTAAATATAGAGAAACTTGATACAAGTATTTTAAAAGAAGAAATTGATTATGAAGTAAAAATCATTAAGAGAATAAATAAATTTATAGAATACAAATGTAATGATTGTGGTAATATTTTTCACGTAAATATCCCAAATGATTTAAAAGAGCCAGTACAATATGGTAAAACAGTACAGTCACTCGCTGTTTGTTTAACAAATGAAATTTATACGCCATTTAATAAAACTGTAAAACTAGTAACTGGACTAACAGATGGTGAAATAAATATGAGTGAAGGATATGTAACGAAATTACAAAAAAGGGCATCAAATTATTTAGATGAATTTATAGAAAAATTAAAGGAATACATTTCAAAGCAAGATGTCTATGGATGGGATGACGGAGTAGTTACAATAAACAAAAAAGATGGAATATTAAGAACATATTGTACAGATAATGTGGCTCTGTTTATTGGTCATGAAAAGAAAAATGAGGATGGAATAGAAGAAGATGGAATTTTAAAAAATACAAGTGAAAAAACGATAGTAATGCATGATCATATCTTACATAACTATAATGAAAAATATAATTTTGAAAATGTAGAGTGTTTAATACATTTAATTAGAAGATTAAAGAAAAAAAGTAAAGAGACAGAACACGAATGGTGTGATGAATTAATAAACTTATTATCAAATACTAATAAAGAAAGAAATGAACTATTAAAACAAAATAAAAATAAATTTGATGATAATTATTTAAATAATCTTAGTAATAGTTATGATGAGATATTAAAAAAGGCAAAAGCAGAAAATGAAGACACAACAAAGATTAACTACTATAAAGATGAAGAGGAACGTTTTATAAAAGACTTAAATAAATACAAAGAGAATTATCTACTCTGGGCATATAGATTTGATATTCCATCCACAAATAACAATTCAGAAAGAAATATAAGACCAGTGAAATCTAAAATGAAAATAAGTGGACAATTTCAAAATATTAATTATCTAAAATATTATGCTAATATAAGAAGTTACATTGAAACATGTAAGAAGAATAATATTAATATTATTGATGCTTGTGTACAATTAATGAATGGTGAACCATATACATTGGATTATATTTTAAAACATGAAAAAAATAGTGTTTAACACACTATCTTTTCGTATTATTTTATTATTTTTCTTAATTTAGCTGTGAATAGTAACTATTTTTTGTTTACATCTTTTATTATCCATAGTATAATAAGGCACAGAAAGAGTGGTTATATGAGAGTATTTAAATATATTAATAGAGTACTTAGTATTGTTTTAGATATTGTATTTATTCTATTATTAGTTAGTGTATATAGAATGGGATTAATACCTCTTAAATATTTAGTTATACTTAGTGTATTGGTTGTAGTACTTGGTGTTTTCTTTACTATTTTTTCTTTTAAGGTTAAAAGACTGGTTTTGTCTATCATTTTATTAGTTTTTATGTTACTTTTTGGTATATTGTCTTTTATTGGTATTTATTATGTTTGGACTACAAATTCTTTTTTTGATACGATAGAAGAAGTCAAAGAGAAGAAGATTTATTATGTTGTAGTAAAGAAGGATAGTAAATATAAAGAGTTAGATGATTTAGAAGATAAAACTATGGCTATTTTTGAAAGACAGTCTAATAATTATAAAAAAGTATTAGAGGAGGTTCGTGATAGTATTACTATTCATGATAAGGAATATACGAATATGAATACTATCGTTAAAGATTTATTAAATGATGATGTAGATAGTTTATTGATTAATTCTACTAATAAAGAAATATTAGATGAAAATATGGATTCTTTTCAGTCTAATACTAGGGTTATTGCTGAGTTATCGATAGATGTCATTCAGAAAAAAGAACAAGAAGAAGAGAAAAAATATGGACCTATGAATATTTTAATTAGTGGTATTGATACGAATGGTCATATTGATAGTGTATCTAGAAGTGATGTTAATATTGTAGTAACGATTAATCCTTATACTCATGAAGTTTTACTTACTAATATTCCTCGTGATATGTATGTACAGCTTCATGGTACTACTGGTCTTAAAGATAAATTAACTCATGCGGGAATTTATGGTATTGATATGTCTATTAATACAATAGAAGATTTCTTAGAGATTGATATTCCTTATTACATTAGAGTTAATTTTGATAGTGTTATTAAACTAGTAGATACTATTGATGGTATTGATGTTAATAATGATGTAGCATTCCAAGGTAGAACTAGATACTTTGAAAAAGGTATGATTCATTTAAATGGTAAAGAAGCTTTAGAATATGCTAGAGAACGTAAGAAGATGCCTAATGGAGATAATACTAGAGGAGAACATCAAGAAAGAATTATTGAAGCTATTATTACTAAGATTTCTAGTAGTAAGGAATTACTTAAAGATTATGGTAATATCTTAGATGATTTAAAAGATTTATTTCAAACTAATATTCCTACTGATACTATAAAAAAATATGTTAGAGATCAAATAGATACTATGAGTAAATGGAGTGTTTATAGAGAAGTTGTCACTGGTACTGCTGCTTCTACTTATAGGGAAACTTATTCTATGCCAGGTATGAGATTATATGTAACGATACCTGATGAAGAAAGTAGAAAAGATGCATCTAATAGAATTAATGAATTGTTGGAGAAGGTGTCAAATGAAAAAGACTAAAGATAAGACTAAGAAACATCATATTAGTAAATTAAATATATTAAGTATTATTGCAGTTATTGTATTTAGTATATTTTTATATTTCTTATTTAGTATTAATATTTTACCTACTAAATATTTAATACTTATTATTTTAGTAGTTTCTATACTTATTATTTTATCTATTGTATTTATTAATTTAAAGAAGAAAGTAGTTAAAGTAATTGGTGTTGTTTTAATAATTATTTCTATTATTTTAAGTAGTGTAGGTAGTTATTATTTATATTATGGAAATGAGTTTTTAAATGAGTCTTTTAGTAATGTAAAAAAAGAGATATCTACTTATTATATTGTTACTAATAAAGAGAATAAATATAAGAAGAAAGATATTAAAGGTACTATTTATTATTATAAGAATAGTAGTAATATTAAGAAGGCTTTAAAAGAGGTAGAAAGTGAGTTTTCTATTAAGAGTTCTTCTTATGATAATGTTACTGCTATGGTAAGTGATGTATTAAATAAAGATATTGATTTTATGTTGATTGATAAAGCTAGTTATGATGTTTTATTGAATGTTAATAATAGTCTTGATAAAGATTCTTTTAAAATTGTTTATGAGTTTGATATTGCAACTGATGTTGAAAAGAAGGAAGAAGAAGAGAAAAAGAGTAGTTTTAATATTTATATTGCTGGTAGGGATTTTGATGGTTTAATTGATTATAATACTATCGTTACTGTTAATATGAATACTCATGAAATATTAATGACTAGTATTCCAAGGGATTATTATATGAATATTTCTGGAATGAATGGTAAAAAAGATTCTTTATCTCATATGTATGCTTTCGGGTTAGATAAAGCAGAGAAATCTGTTGCTGAGTTTTTCGAAGTACCGATTGATTATAATATTCATATTACAACAGAGAGTTTAGTAGAGTTAGTAGATAAAGTTGGTGGTATTACTTATTGCTCTGATCAAAGTTTTACGACGACTCATGCTTTAATATTAAATTCTTATGATGACCGTGGTAAGAAAAAATTATATGTAAAAAAAGGATGCCAAGAGTTAAATGGAATAGAAACTTTAACTGTTGCTAGAGAGAGAAATGCTTTTGTCGGAAGAGATAGAGTAAGGCAGCAGAATTGTCAAAAGATTATTATTGCTATCTTTGAAAAGTTAAAGAGTACCAATTCTTTTGTTAATTATAAAGAGATATTAGATTCTTTAAGTAATTTATATACAACAACTATTCCAAGAAGTGTAATTACTGATATTGCAAAAGATACGATTGATGGAGCTGACTGGAAGTTTATTACGCAATCGGTGGATGGATCTGATTTATGGGATGCAGATATTGCAATATTAAATGGAAAAGGTTATGCAATGCAACCTAATATGAATGATGTTGTTAATGCGAGAAATAAAATAAATGAAGTTTTGGAGAAAGAATAAAAGATGAAAATCTTTTATTTTTTTGTAAATGCTATTTACATATATTAACGTATATGTTAATATAATAATAAATGAGATAAGGAGGTGTATGAGAAAGGAAGGAGGAACAAGAAAAAATGCACATAACATATACAAAAAGTTTTGATAATTCAGCCAAAAAATTAAAAAAGCATAGAAAGGAATTAGCTAATTTAGAAGATATAACGGAAAAAATTACGAATCATAATGTATTTAAAGAGTTACAAACCAATCCAATTATGACGACAATCTATGAATTTGAACCATTAAAACATCAAAATAGTGGTTTTTGGTCTTTTAATTTAGAAAGAAATGGTGGAGTAATAAGATTAATAGTAATGCCATCAACAGCTGAAAATGAAATAATTTTTGTATATGTAAGTTATGATCATTATAATGACTTTACTCCTGATAAACTCAGATTTTATGATGAATAAATTTGGTAGAGAATTAGGTGAATTTTTAGAGTACAAGAATATTAGTATAAAAGAATTTGCTGATCGAATTAATACAACTTCTAAAAACTTAATAGATATTATAAAAGGTAATGTTGAATTATCTCAAAATATGATATATAACATTTCTTTTATTACTGGTATTCCAGTAAGTTATATTGAAAATACTGAACAAAATTATAAAATGGATAAAGTAATTCAAAATTATTTGGATGAGAATCATTTATCTATTAGAAATTATATTAATAGATTTAGTTATAAAGAATTGGCTGATGAGTATCATGTAAAATATAGAGATGCTAGAAATGATTATGCTATTGCCAAAGATATATTAAAATATTTGAGAATTACAAATCCTAATTCATTAACAAAAGAAAATAACGTGATTTTTTATAAGAGTAAAAACGATAAGCCAGAATTATTAGCGTTATGGTTAGAAAGATGCAATAGAATTATTGCAGATCAAAAAGTTGAAAAATATACAAAAGAAAATATTAATAAATTGGTAGAATTTATTAGAATGGAAGCAAGTAATCAGTCTTTTGATGAGAATAAATTAATCATGGAATTTAATAAGAATGGTATTTTTTTAGCTATCCAAGATGATTTAAAAGGTACTAAGGTAAGGGGAGCGTTTAAAGTATTAAATGATAAACCTGCAATATATATCACGAGAAAACATAAAAGGTATGCTGATATTTATTTTGCTTTATTACATGAGCTTGCTCATTGTAAAAGTGATTATAATCGAGCAAAAAGTGGAAGTATCATTACAATGTTAGATGATAAAGAAACAGAAGATTATGAGATAAAAGCGGATATGCAAGCATTGGATTGGATGGTACCTAGTAAAATATATGATATAATAAAGATTAATTATAAAAATATCGAAGAGTTAGATGTTGTTAAATCATTTTTTGTTTACCGGTTAGCTAGAGATAAAATAATTAAATATAGTGATAGTCTATATCAAAAATATAATCCTTTAGTGAATATATAAAGACTATGTATAAGTAAACTATACATTTTTGTATAGTTTTTTTCTGGTTTTTGGACTAATATTTTGAAAAAGTTGATATACTAAAAGAAAAGGGGAAAAGATAATATGTGGTATATTATCCTTGGAATTATCTTATTTATTTTAGTTTTGTTTTTATTTTGTGCGTTAAAATTATCTAGTAAATACGATAATGAAGATAAAAAGTAAATTTATGATTAAAAGGCAATGGACCCTTAGCTCAGTTGGTTAGAGCATCCGGCTCATAACCGGGCGGTCACTGGTTCGAGTCCAGTAGGGTCCACCATTATCAGTTGCGGGTATGGCGGAATTGGCAGACGCGCTAGACTTAGGATCTAGTGTCCCAGACGTGCAGGTTCAACTCCTGTTACCCGCACCATTATGAAACAAAAGGACCCTACTGGTCTTTTTTTTTTGCCCGGTGACCGCCCTTATCTAAAATATAATTTCTATTCCAAGAATCGACAAATGTTGCTCTAACCAGCTGATAGTATATCCCTCTAAAAGAGGTGGAATATGGAAAAGAAATTTGAAAAGATTATCGAAGAGTTTAAAAAGTTAAATATGAAAGGATATATGAAAGGTATTAATAATAATTTATATAATTCTGCAGGTCTTACATTAGAAAATCAGCTTGGTAAAAATCCTGATAGTATGTTTTTTCCTGATTATTATGGTGTCGAAGTGAAATGTACTCAGAGGTTTAGTAGATATAATATAAGTTTATTTTCTTTAGCGTTTGACGGGCCTGATTTATACGAAAGTAATTATTTATTAGAAACTTATGGAATAAGAGATAATGTTTATCATGAACATAAGAAATTGATTGTCAATTTAAAATTAAATAGAAAAGTTTTAGTTTATGGTAAATATTATTTTGAATTAAAAATTGATTATGATAGTAAAAAGATTTTTATAAGAATATATGATGATAAGTTTGATTTCTTAGAAGATAGGGCTTTTATTTATTTTGATTCTCTGGAGCAAAGATTACGTGTCAAACTTCATCATCTAGCTTTGTTTTACGCGAGTAAGAATGTTTTTAACAATAATCTTTATTTTAGATATTATAAATTAGAATGCTATAAATATAAGGGAATTGAAGCTTTTATAAAATGTATTGAAGAGGAAGATGTTTTAGTTGCTTTAATATTGAGATTTGCTAAGAGTGGTAAAGATTTCTTAAAGAATAAGAATAAAAGTCTGCAGTTTTCTATTAGAAAAAAGAATTTAGAAAGTCTTTTTGATTTGATTTATTATTTTGAGAATTAAAGAAGAGATTAGGTAACAAAAGAACTAGTACGTATATGTTTTTGTACTAGTTCTTTTTACTTTTTAACGTTTGTTTTGGTTTGTTTCTTTATAATGGTTATTATAGTAGGTATCAATCGCAGTATAAATTTCGCTTGTTCTTTCTAATTGCTTTTGATACTCTTTGCATATAGATGTATCGGGATAATACTTTAATAAATGTTCTAGGTCATTTCTACATAAATAATCCACTTTATTAACAACATCAACTAGTGCTTCATAATTATCTTCTCCAATGCACTGAGTAAGAATAGAAGGATTTACATTTAGTTTTGCAGCAATAACTTCTTCTCTAAATTTTTCTAATAACGGGTAAAGAATTTTTTTTGTAATCATATAAGTGTTCTTGTCTTGGCAGTCTTGTTGTACAATTTCTTTAGGCTCAAGTAAATAAATATCATTTTTATGTAAATAGTCTAATGCTTCTAAAGTAAAAATATCGTTTAAGTTTTCATTGATTTTTTCATAAATTCGAAAATTATTATCATAGGGATTGTACCATGAATCATTATTATACGTATAGTCTGGTTGTAATCCACAACCGTTTTTTGTCTTCTCTATAGCGTGACCACACTCATGAAGAAGGAGATAATCTAAATAACCAGCTACATTTTTTCTAACGGAATAACATAAGAAAGAAATAATATTTCCTTGTTTATCGATTGCATAAGGTAAAGTAACAAGAATCATTTTTTTCTGTATAATATTACGTATAGTATTAAGAAAGTCGGGTTGATAAGAAAAGGAATTAGCAATTTTCTGATAATCAGAACGATTACTAAGATATTCTAAATAAGCTTCTTCCATTTTTTCTTTTCTAGTATTTTCAATAAAAGAAATTACATCTTGACTAGGAATATACTGTTGTATCTTTTCTTGCTTTAAAAAGTCTAGGTAAAAAGAAAGTTTTTCTTCATTATTGTAATCATATGCATCATTAAATGGAAGGGTTATTTTCAGATGTTTTAAATATTCAACTTGATGAATACCAATTTTAGTTATTTTTTTCCATATATTATTGTTGGAATCTGTAAGTTCTTCAAAACTATTTTTTGAAAAACTTTCAATAAGTGAAGGGGAAGTAATATCAAAGTCTCCTAATATAATTTTTTGTTGTTCTTCTATATCTTTACCTTGAATTGCTTCTTTAACTTTTTTAGGTAATTTATCATAAATTAATTGAAATAATTCTTGTTTTTTTCTTTTATATATTTCATTTCTTTTATCTTCTTCTTTTTTTATAAATGTCTCGTATGATTCTAAACTCTTTTCCCAGTTAGAAAATTCTTGGAATAATTTATCATAAATGGTTTTATATTTTTTTATTTTGTTAAGAATTTCTAAATATTCATCTGTTGCCATAAAAGAAGGTAAATCTTCTATCGTAATTTTTTTGTTTTTCTCTCGTAAAAAATAATTAATCAATTTCAATCTATTATTTTGCAATATATCATTTTCTTGTTCATGATTTTCATTATCAAAAGCAAGTAACGGAACATATTGATTTCTCTTGCTTGAAAATGCATAATAAGTGTCAATAGTACTATCTAAAATTTCAGATGTATCTATATCTAAAGCTTTCGTGTAGTTACTTTTGTCATAATTTACAGATATTCCAATTTCTTCTAAAAATTTTATAGATAGTTCTCGTGATTTACAAAATTTTAAGTAATTAATATATTCTTTTAGTCCTTCAATGTCAAAATATGAAATAAAATAAGTATTATTTAACTTTTTGTTGATAAGTTCTCTATATTTTTCTCCATAAACAGTAGTAAAAGCATCTGTTATGTTTGAAATCATGCTTTTAAAGTCAATATCTAATAAATTCATATATTTCCTCTCTCATCCTAGTCATTAAATTCTATATATATAATATATAAAAATGTGAAGAATAGCAAGAAAAATATATGTATGGTACATTAAGTTTATTTGTTGATATATATCTTATTTTGCTTAGGTATTAATAATTTTTTAAATGGATTATGTAAAATGTTTTCTCTATGGTATAATAAAAATAATGTTTATAAAAATTTTACGAGGTGTTTATGGTTGCGAATGATGAATTAAGAAATGGGATTTTAAGAATATGGAGATTGAAATCCAACAGATTTGATATGGCTTATTTTTATGGTGATGAGGGAGAATGGGAATTGAATCCTCAAATTAGTGATTATGTATTTCATGATATGCCTAAAGATTTTACTCCTGAGGAAAAAGGTTTATTTGTTTATTTTAAGATGTGTGAGTTGTTTTCTTATGATATTAATTATATGTATCGTAAGATGGAAAGAGAGTTTAATAAGAGTAGATTAGAAAGTATCAACATGGATACACCTATTGTATGTTGGGATTTTGCTAGAATATTTACTAAATTAATCGATATGCTGGATGATAAACAAATCTATGGAGTAGTATTAGATTCTAAGGAAGATGTATTTAATGAACATATAGGAGTTGGTATGGCAACGGCGAATGGTATTATTGAATTAGAACCAATGGCTATTGATATTAATGAAAATAGACTAAGTGATTTAACTAATGCTAAAATGGGATTTCCTTTAACCAATATTGAAGTTGTTTTAGGTAATCAGGATTTTTATAATCAAAAAATTCAGAAGATGAATAATTTATTTGGTTATACCAATGATGCTACTTCTTTTTTGCAACAATTTATAAATTATGCAGATAATAATAGACTTGATAATAGTATTGATAGACTTTCTTTGTTTATTAGTGATATGAGAGAAAGAAATATTGCAGGACAAGAGTTTATATATCTATTTAGTTTTTTAAATAGAAATCATGGTTTTAATGAACCTTTAGAGCACAAATATATTGGTGAGATTGTAAATGAGTCTGCTGAACCTAGAGAAGTAATTGATGAAATTTTAATTCAGTATGATGGGAATCAATATATTGTCGATACACTAAATCATAGTTGCCTTAAAACAACAGATGAACAGTTGGATGAAATGTTTTCTAATCATAAAATTGGTCGAAGGCATTCTAATGATTCTATAGATAAAAAAAGATAAAATATATGGTTTTAAAAGAACATCTGGTAAAAGTCAATAAGTAAATTATGGCAGTTTTAATATAATTTTCTGCCATATCAAAAAAATTATTCCACGACAAAAAGGTTCTA
>CASEGV010000010.1:0-42963 GCA_949287595.1 uncultured Mycoplasmatota bacterium | reverse complement strand
ATGTTTGACTACAAAAGTTCAAACATGTTACTATTAAATCAATAAAATAACTTACATTTAGGTAATTAGATGTGCGGACACTTATTATTTCCATTTATAAAAGGATTTCTAGCATCCTTTTTTCTTTACTTTTTATTTTCTCTTTAGTAAAATATAAGTGAAGGTGATAGTATGGCAAAGTTAAATAATAGTGGTTGGGGAGTTGGAAATATGATAACTTTTTTAATCATTTTTATTTTATTTTTACTTATAATTGCATATTTAGTTTATACTTTTGATCAAGAAGATCCTGAAATTCATATAATAAATGAAGAAATGATAATTTTCGTGAATTTTTAGATTAAATGCAGGTTTATGAAGAAACATTTGATTTACAAGACTTATTGCTGCTTTGGAATATAAAAACGGAAATAAGTCTTTTAATTTTGCCTATTACTAGCTAGTATTATTTAAATTTTTGCACGACAAAATTACGGAGGTTATTTCCGTTTTTTAAACTTATTGCAGTTTTATATATGTGTTTCTTTGCCTAAAATTGTTTTAGCTAGCTAAAACAATTTATTAAATAATTCTTCATCAAATACATTAATAAAAGCTTCTTTTGGTGTATAACTGTCTAATGATTTTAGTGGCCTATTTAGAAGTGTTTCATTAATGTTTTTTATATCTTGTTTTGTGTATTTGTCTATGGTTTTACCTTTTGGTAAAAATAATCTTAATTGTTTGTTTAAATTTTCTACGTTTGGTTTTTGATTGGATACATAAGCGTCACAAAAGAATAGTTTACATCTTTCTTCTCCTGTTATTTTTGAAAAACATATACCTTCAATATCAGTAAAATTAGGATCTCTATCCGTTAAAATTACTGGTATTAATTCCATGAATGCATTTGTTCCAATTTTTTCTTCTAATTCGTCAAAGCAGTTTACTATTTTTTCTTGATTAGGATTTTTTATTAAATTAAGTAAACAGAATTGCAAATCTGGTAGGATTAATGATAAAATATTATTGTTATCTGTCTTAATCGATCCAAGAAAATCTAGTTGCCAGACATAGATTCCTGGATGTTTGTGTATGTAGGAAAGATAATCAATATAAGTATGACCTGTTCTGTCAATTTTCTTATTTTCAGAATACTCATACTTTTTATTATGTTTTCTTTTCTTGTAAGTAACTGCATAAGGTAATAAGTAACTGCATAAGGTAAGTCCATTCTTTTTGTTGTTAGATAGCCTTTATTTACATATCTATATATAGTGGTTATTGATTTATCTATTTCATCTTTGTTTTCTATGGTTATTTGATAAATAGACTTCTTGTCATCAACACCGTCTTTAACTATTTTATCTAGCTTTTTAAATTCTTCAGAAGTAATATCAATACCTTTTCTAGAATTAACTAAATTAGCATCAGCTTTGTCTTGCGCTTTTTTGGCGTCATATTTATATTTAGTAAAACAACATTGATTATTATATTTTTTATTACAGCCTGTACAGACGAAAGGCCATCTGTTTACTTTATTACAATCGGTGACATTTTTTCCTATCGTAATTTGTTCTCTGTTTCGTTTAACTTCTTTAGATATACTAGTTGGATCAAAGCCTAAAGTTTCAGCAATTTCTTTTAATTTATACTTATGAGATATTCCGTTAGATATAACTTTTCTCTGTTCAAATGTCAAATGTTTCCATGCTTTCATTTTTTATTCCTCCTTTTTGGCAAAGAAACATATATATTATACTACTATCAGACTTATTTCAGTTTTTTGTCATAAAACGGAATTCCAAATAAAAATCTACAGAAATGATAATTTTTGAGTAATTCTATTGACTTTCAGAATACTTAATGTTATATTATATCTGCTGATTAAATATCTTTGCTTTAGGGCAAAGTTTTATTTAGAAGTGATGATGATACACCTGGACATGTGTAAAGAAAGGAGATATATTTTATGCCTACAATAAACCAATTAATTCATAATAAGCGTAAACAAAAGGTTAGAAAGAGTAGTGCTCCAGTATTAAATGTTGGACTAAATACTTTAAAAAAGAAAGCAACTAATACAAGCTCTCCTCAAAAACGTGGTGTTTGTACTCGTGTTGGTACTAAAACACCTAAGAAACCTAACTCAGCATTACGTAAATATGCTCGTGTTCGTTTATCTAATGGTAAGGAAGTTGATACATACATTCCTGGTATTGGACATAACTTACAAGAACATAGTGTTGTATTAATTCGTGGTGGTCGTGTTAAAGACTTAATCGGAGTTCGTTATCATATTATTCGTGGTACATTAGATACTGCTGGTGTTAAAGATCGTAAACAAGGCCGTAGTAAATATGGTGCTAAAAAACCAAAAGATAGTAAGTAATTAGAAATTTTGAAGGGAGGAAGTTACAATGCGTAAAAGACGTGCTGTTAAAAGAGACGTATTACCAGACCCAATATATAAGTCAAAAGTTGTTACAAAGTTAATCAATACTGTTATGTTGGATGGTAAAAAAGGTATTGCTCAAACAATCGTGTATGAAGCATTTGATAAAGTAAAAAATAAAACTGGTAAAGATGCTCTTGAAGTATTTGAAGCCGCTATGGAAAATATTAAACCACAACTAGAAGTTAAGAGTCGTCGTGTTGGTGGTTCTAACTATCAAGTACCTATTGAAGTATCACCAGCTAGAAGTCAAGCATTAGCTTTAAGATGGTTAACTAAATATTCTCGTGACCGTGGTGGTAAGGGAATGGCTGATAACTTAGCTAATGAAATTATAGATGCATCTAATGGTACAGGTGCAGCTGTTAAAAAACGTGAAGATACTCACAGAATGGCAGAAGCTAATAAGGCTTTCGCACATTATAGATGGTAGGAAAGGAGTCATTATATGGCAAGAGATACGTCTTTAGAGAAGACAAGAAACTTTGGAATTATGGCTCATATTGATGCAGGTAAAACTACTACTACTGAACGTATTTTGTTCCATGGTGGTAATATCCATAAGATTGGAGAAACTCATGATGGAGAATCTCAAATGGACTGGATGGCTCAAGAAAAAGAACGTGGTATCACTATCACTTCTGCAGCTACGACAGTTCATTGGAAAGGATATCGTTATAATATTATCGATACTCCAGGACACGTAGACTTTACTATTGAAGTTTCTCGTTCATTACGTGTACTTGATGGATCTGTAGCTTTACTAGATGCTCAAGCAGGTGTTGAACCACAAATGGAAACTGTATGGCGTCAAGCTGATGAGTTTATGGTTCCTAGAATTATTTTTGCAAACAAAATGGGAAAAATGGGTGCTGATTTTGCATATAGTATTAAATCAGTTAAAGACCGTTTAGGAGTAAATGTTTGCCCTATTGAATGGCCAATTGGTGCTGAAGATGATTTCCGTGGTGTTATTGATTTAGTTACTATGAAGGCTATCGAATTTGATGGAAAACCTGAAGAGGATGCTAAGGAAATTGAAATTCCTGCTGATTTAAAATCTCTAGTTGAAGAAAAACATGCTGAATTAATTGATGCAGTTGCTGAATTCGATGATGAGATGATGGAAGTATATTTAGATGGTGGAGAAGTTAGCGTTGATATGATTAAACGTGCTATCCGTAATGGATGCCTTGCTACTAAGTTTTTCCCTATGATGTGTGGAGATGCTTTAGGTAATAAGGGTATTAAACCATTAATGGATGCTGTTATCGACTATTTACCAAGTCCTTTAGATGTTGAATCTATCAAGGGTACTGATTTAAATGGTAATGATGCAGTTCGTCATCCTAGTGATAATGAACCATTTGCAGCATTGGCATTTAAAGTTATGACTGATCCATTTGTTGGACGTTTAACATTCTTTAGAGTTTATTCTGGTCACTTATCAAGTGGTAGTTATGTGTTAAACTCAACTAAAGATTCTAAAGAAAGAATTGGACGTATTCTTCAAATGCATGCTAATAACCGTAAGGAAATTAGTGATGTATATACAGGAGATATTGCTGCTGCTGTTGGACTTAAGAATACAACTACTGGAGATACTTTATGTGATGAAAAGAAACCTATTATTTTGGAAAGTTTAGTAGTTCCAGAACCAGTTATTCAATTAGCTGTTGAACCTAAATCTAAAGCTGACCAAGATAAGATGGCATTGGCATTACAAAAATTAGCTGAAGAAGATCCAACATTTAAAGTTCATACTGATCATGAAACTGGTCAAACAGTTATCGCTGGTATGGGTGAGTTACACTTAGATGTATTAGTAGATCGTATGAAACGTGAGTTTAATGTTGAAGCTAATGTTGGTGCTCCACAAGTTGCTTATCGTGAAACAATTAAACAAGCAGGAGATTGTGAAGGTAAGTATATTAAACAATCTGGTGGACGTGGACAATATGGACATGTCTGGGTTAAGTTTGAACCAAATCCAGATAAAGGTTATGAATTTGTTGACCAAATCGTTGGTGGTGTTGTTCCTCGTGAATACATTCCAGTTGTTGACAAAGGATTACAAGAAGCTATGCAAACAGGTATTTTAGCAGGATATCCTATGATTGATGTTAAATGTACTTTATTTGATGGTAGTTATCATGATGTTGACTCTAATGAAATGGCATTCAAGATTGCTGCTAGTATGGCTTTAAAAGAAGCTAAGAATAAGTGTAAACCTGTTTTACTTGAACCAATTATGAAAGTTGATGTTACTACACCAGATGAATATTTTGGTAATGTAATGGGTGATTTAACAAGCCGTCGTGGTCGTCCATTAGGACAAGAAAGCCAAGGAAATGCTGTTAAATTAAGCGCTATGGTTCCACTTGCAGAAATGTTTGGTTATGCAACTAATCTTCGTTCTAATACACAAGGTCGTGCAACATTCGTTATGTTCTTCGATCACTATGAAGAAGTTCCAAAAAATATTTCTGATGAAATTATTAAAAAGAGTGGAAATTAATTAAAAGTGTATCAAAATAGTTGAAAATCTTTCAATTATTAGATAAAATATATTTTGTAAATGAAAAAGGAGGAAATTATAATATGGCAAAAGAAAAATTTGATCGTTCAAAACCACATGTTAACATTGGTACAATTGGACACGTAGATCATGGTAAAACTACTTTAACTGCTGCTATTAGTAAAGTTTTAGCTGGTAAAAACGGTAATGAAGCTGTTGATTTCGCTAATATCGATAAAGCACCAGAAGAAAGAGAACGTGGTATTACTATTAATACTGCACACATCGAATATAGTACAGAAAAGAGACATTATGCTCATGTTGACTGTCCAGGACATGCTGACTATGTTAAGAACATGATTACTGGTGCAGCTCAAATGGATGGTGCTATCTTAGTTATTGCTGCAACAGATGGACCTATGGCACAAACTCGTGAGCATATCTTACTTGCTCGTCAAGTTGGAGTACCTAAAATGGTTGTATTCATGAATAAATGTGATATGGTTGACGATCCAGAATTATTAGATTTAGTAGAAATGGAAATTCGTGACTTATTAAATGAATATGGTTACGAAGGAGATGAAACTCCAATCATCCGTGGTTCTGCTCTTAAAGCTCTTGAAGGAGATCCTGCTTGGGTATCTAAGATTGATGAATTAATGGATGCTGTTGATACTTGGATTCCAACTCCTGAGAGAGATAATGACAAACCTTTCTTAATGAGTATTGAAGATGTATTTACAATCACTGGACGTGGTACAGTTGTTACTGGTCGTGTTGAACGTGGTACATTAAAACTTAATGATGAAGTTGAAATCGTTGGTATTAAACCTACTAAGAAGACTGTTGTTACTGGAATTGAAATGTTCCGTAAACAATTAGACTATGCTGAAGCTGGAGACAATGCTGGAGTATTATTACGTGGTATTTCTCGTGAAGAAGTTGAACGTGGACAAGTTCTTGCTAAACCAGGAAGTGTTACACCTCATCACAAATTCAAAGCTGCAGTATATGTATTAAGCAAAGAAGAAGGCGGACGTCATACTCCATTCTTCGCAAACTATCGTCCTCAGTTCTATTTCAGAACTACAGACGTAACTGGTGTTATTTCATTACCTGAAGGTGTTGAAATGGTAATGCCAGGTGATAACGTTAATATTGAAGTTGAATTAATTCACTCAATCGCACTTGAACAAGGAACTAAATTCTCTATTCGTGAGGGTGGACGTACTGTTGGTGCTGGTAACGTTACTGAAATCGTTGAATAATGATGAAAAGAACCGTAAGGTTCTTTTTTTTCATAAAAAAAGCGCTGTTTAACGCTTCAAATTATTTAGGTTTTTGTGTAGGGCTTTTACTTTCCATCCTTCTAATTCATCTAGGTATGGTTCATAATAGTCATTTAGAACATAAGTATCTTTTCTAAAGTAAAATGCAAAAGCTATTTCTGCAAAGGAATTGGGTCCTATATAGTTTTCAATACCATTTTTAGTGGCGTTTACTATTAATACAATTTCATTGTTGGGATTACTAATTCTATCAAAATGAGCACGTGATGCAATTTCTTTTGGTAGACCTTGCATACATTCGATTGGAAGTAGGACTTCATAATTTCTTTTTTCTAATTCATCTTTTATCTTTATTATTTCATCCTTTACTTTCATACTTCCACAAAGTACAATTTTAGGTTTTTTCATAGGTTATCTCTTTCTATTTGTTCTTTCCTAGACTTTTATATAAATTATAAGTAAAGTTATTCAATATAATATCAAATTCTCCAATATATTCTGTAATGATAGAATTAAATCCTAATTTCATTTCATTTAGTCCGCTAAACTTATTTCTTCTTTCAAATTCTCCTACGATAGCGTTTAGATTTAAGTATTTTAAATGCTCTTTATTATAATCATCTATCATTCTCCATTTTAATAGGTATCCTGGATTTAAATTAGAATATTTGGTATCAAAACCGTCCATATATAAAAATGCAGAATTATCATATTTAATTACAATGGCACCAGCAACAATAAGTCCTTCTGGATACTGTTTTAGTAATTCTGTTGCTTGCACCATACTATTTTTATAGGTATTTAACAATTTGTCAGACTCCATTTTTTTATTTAATAGACCGTTTTTTAATTTTGGAGAGGTATTTATATCTTGAATTTTTTCTGCTATCTGGTCATTTCTTTCCATTTCTCTTTCATAGGCACGTCTACTATTAATTACATAGATTTCTGTATTTATTTTAGCATAATATACTTCGGCATCATCTCCATAGTTACTAATTAATTCTCTATAGAATTCAATTGGTTTTGGAGATTTTCTTTTTATAAAATTATATAAAACATTAATGTTTCTACTTGGTTCTTTATAACATTCGATTCCTGAGTTAGCAGCTTTTCGTATTTTATGTCTTGTTCTTTTATCAAAGCTATTAAATATTGTTCTTATATCTTTGTTTAAAAGTACTAAAGCTTCCCAACGTGGTTTTTCTCCTTCAAAAAATAATGTTTTTCCTTGATGAATAAAGCCAGCGCTTTCTAGATTAGCAGTGATTAAGTTTATTTGGTTGTTGAAGTTCATGATATTTCCTTCATGGTCTCGTACTGTCATGGGAATATAAGGGTCAATTTTTAGGAGCATGAATCCTTGCTTTCCTAATATTTTTTTTAATTTTTCTGCTAGTTCTTTTACTTGGTTAGGATTTTCATAATTAAATAATATACCTCTAGGAGCATAGGCAATTTTATGTCCCATGAATACTTCTTTATAGATAATTAGAGAGGCGCCAATTAATGTATTGGTATCGTCTGTGATTCCTAAAAAGTGGACATTGAAACCGAATTTTATCATGGTGTTTCCATATACTGATGTTTGGTAATAATTACGATAACGATGTGTTTTTGCATATCTATCAAATTGTTCTGGACTGATAGTTACTATTTTCATAGACGCGTCTCCTATTCTCTGTTCATTATATCATATTATACTAATATCTTTCAATATATAGCGTCTAATTTCGGTGGTCAAATTTGGTCTTTTATAGTATACTTATAGTGGTGATATTATGTTTGAAAATCAGAAAATATTAATTTTAGGTTTTGCTAGAAGTGGCTATGAAGCTGCGAAGGTTTTAGCTAGAAGAGGTAATAAAGTTATTTTAAATGATGCTAAAAAAGAGGAAGAGTTAGATCAGGATAAAATACAAGAATTAAAAGATTTGGGAGTTCAGTTCGTTTTTGGTTCTCATCCTGATGATTTGTTAGATTCTTCTTTTGATTATTTGATTAAAAATCCTGGTGTACCTATTCATCATAAATATGTATTAAAAGCTAGAGAACTTCATGTGGAAGTTATTAACGAAGTAGAAATGGCGTATCGTTTGTTTCCTAAAAATGTTACTTTAATTGGTATTACTGGGACTAATGGTAAAACTACTACTACAACTTTAACTTATGAAATTGTAAAGAGAGCTTTAGGAGATAGAGCATTTCTTGCTGGAAATATAGGGTATCCTTTATCTAGTATTTTAAATGATTTAAAAGAAGGGGATACGGTTGTGATGGAAGTTTCTTGTCAACAACTTGAAAATTTATCTACATTTCATCCCGCTATTGCAGTTATGACGAATTTAAGTCCTGCCCATGTTGATTTCTTTGGCTCTTATGATGCTTATAAAAAAGTAAAAGCTAAATTGTTTCAAAATCAAACTAAGGATGATGTTGCGATACTAAATATTGAAAATGGTGATGTGTTAGAAGAGACTAAAAATATTTTATCTACTACCAAGTATTTTTCTAGTAAGCATACTATTAACGGGTGTTATTTAGAGGGACGAGATATTTATTATTATGGTGAGAAAGTATTAAGTCGTGATGATATCTTTATTGCAGGAATACATAATGTAGAAAATGTTATGGCTGCGATTATGGTAGCGAAAGAACTTCATATTTCTAATGATATTATCTTAGATGTTGTACGTAATTTTACGGGTGTAGAACATCGTTTGGAGTATGTTGACACTGTGGAAGGACGTAAGTTTTATAATGATACTGAAGCTACGAATATTAAGTGTACCCAGATTGCTTTATCTTCTTTTGATGAGCCAGTAATTTTAATTTTAGGAGGATTAGAACGAGGACAAGATTTTTCTCAATTATCTCCTTACATGAACCATGTAAAATGTATTGTTGGTATTGGACAATGTCGTAATAGAGTAGTTGATTTTGGAAAGAGTGTAGGTATTCCTACTTATAGTTATGAGTTTTTAAAAGATGGATTTCAAAAATGCTATCAGGAGTCTAGTTCTGGAGATGTCATTTTATTAAGTCCTGCTTCTGCTAGCTGGGATCAGTATAAGGAATGTGAGATTCGTGGAGCAGAGTTTAAAAAATATGTTTTCGATTTAAAAAAAGATGTGCTAGATAATAATTCGTGATATAATAAATATTGTGAAAGGATGATGTTTGTGAAAATTAAAGACGTAAAAGCTAGAGAAATCTTAGATTCTCGTGGTAATCCTACTGTTGAAGTAGACGTTATTTTGGAAAATGGTGTTAGAGGACGTGCCGCTGTACCAAGTGGAGCATCTACTGGTGAAAGAGAAGCATTAGAGATGCGTGATGGTGGAAGTCGTTATAATGGTAAAGGTGTTTTAAATGCTGTTAAAAATGTTAATACTATTATTCGTGATAAAGTAATTGGTATGGACGCTGCAGATCAAAAAACACTTGATTATGCTATGATAGAGTTAGATGGAACAGAGACTAAATCAAAGCTTGGTGCTAATGCTATTTTAGGTGTTAGTATGGCTGCTTTAAAAGCTAGTGCTATCAATGAAGGAAAAGAATTATATGAATATGTTGGTGATGGTAAGACTTTACCAGTTCCTATGATGAATATTATTAATGGTGGAGCACATGCTGATAACAATTTAGATTTCCAAGAGTTTATGATTATTCCACAAAGAGATACCATTCATGAAAGAGTTCGTGTTGGAGCAGAAGTATTCCATGCTTTAAAGAAAGTTTTAAATGATAAAGGATACTTTACTGGTGTTGGAGATGAAGGTGGATTTGCTCCAAACTTAGGTTCTAATAAAGAAAGCTTTGATTTAATTATTGAAGCAATTAAAAAAGCTGGATATGAGCCAAGAAAAGATGTTTGTATTGCTATTGATGTAGCAGCTAGCGAGTTCTATAGTGATGGAGTATATCATGTTGATGGAAAAGAATTAACTACTGATGAATTAATTAATTTTTATGAAGAATTAGTTAATACTTATCCAATTATTTCTATTGAAGATCCAGTAGATGAAAATGACTGGGATGGATTTACTAAGGTTACAGAACGCTTAGGAGATAAAATTCAATTAGTCGGAGACGATTTGTTCGTTACTAATAAAAAATGTCTTCAAATGGGAATTGATCATAAAGCAGGTAATGCCATTTTATTAAAAGTTAATCAAATTGGTACTATTACTGAGACACTTGAAACTATTGAACTTGCTAAAAGTCATGGTTATAAAACTATCATTTCTCATAGAAGTGGTGAAACTGAAGATACTACGATTGCTGATTTAGCAGTTGGACTTGATTTAGGTCAAATTAAGACTGGTTCTATGTCTAGAACAGATCGTATTTGTAAATATAATCAATTAATGAGAATTGAAGAAGAATTAAATCAATAATAAACAATACCTTATCGGATGATAAGGTGTTTTTTTCTTGCGATAATTTATAGCGTTTGTTATAATATATAACCGTTAAGAAGGGATAGTTATGACGAGAAATTATAGATTAAAGGCACTTGTTTTTTCTAGTATTTTTCCTTTGGTACTTACTGGTTGTTTTTCTAATGAAGATATCCAGTCTAACTCTTCGGAAGAACGTTCTATAAATACAGAGGATGATTCATCTAAAGAATTTGATTATGCTAGCTATTTTGATTCTATTGATGTTAAGTACCGTAATTCTCAATTTTATATTTCTGATGATGCAATATTAGATATTGTAAGTAGTGCTAAAACTAAAAAAGAATGCTATTATATTTTTGATGGAAGTATTTCTGAATTAAAAGAAAAGATTCAGAATAATTCTTTACAGTATGTTAGTAATCATAGTGAATATATTTCGATGTTTTTAGATTATTCTAGTGATTCCCTATTACGAGAAGTTCAGCATGCTTGTACTAGTGCTTTTGATATAGCTTTCGAAAATTTAATTACTAATGCTACTAATAATTTAAATGAAGATATCTGTCGTATCCAAACACTTAGTATTGTTTTAGGAGATACTTCTCAGGTTGAGGAAAAGAGTCAGTCTAAATTTGAAGTTGGAGTTATTCCAGCTATTAATGATGAAGATGAGAATCTAATTATTTTAGATTATTCTTCTATTATTGAAGTTTGTCAAAATGAGTCGTATAGTGATGTTGTTGATGCTATTACTTTAACCTTGGAGCATGAATTAAATCACTGTAGACAAGATTCTTGTTCTTGTCGAATGAATGCTTCTCAACAATATCAATCCATTGATTATAATAGTCCCTTTGTTAGTTTCCTTACTGAGGCTTCTGCTGAGTCAGAATTATATAATTTAGAAAAGGTAGGAGATGTTGACGATGCGACTACTTATAATTATTCTTATATTTCTGAGAGAGAATCAGAATCTTTATTATGGTTGCTTTCATTATTTCGAGAAGATGTTACTATTTCTGATTATTATAATGCCATTTTTGATTCTGATTTAGAGCAATTTTATCATTATTTTGGACTTGAAACGGAAGAAGATTATTCAGATTTTTATCATATTTTATATGCTATTGATTCTTCTTATGGTAGAACCTCTTTTCTTTTTGATTATTATGATAAACCTTCTATTAGTGGTAATGAGAGTAAAGAAGCTATAGGGTATGCTTATAGCAATGACATTTTTAATAAAGTTCTTGCTGATATGGTAGAGTATACTAAAAGTCATAATGATTTTTCTTGGGAAAAGAATTTAGCTTTGTTTTATACTGTAAAATTGATTGTATTAAACCATGCTTATGAATTTGAAAAGTTAGAAGATGGTAGTTATCGTTATATTTTTGATTCTAATTTTTCTCAGTCCTTTTGGAATTCTAGTTTGAAATATATGGAGTTTTTAAGTAATCATTATGAATTAGATATGGATGTACTTGTTGAAGAAGAGCAAGGTATATATGATAATATTGTTTCTTTTATGGATTATTATTGTGATGGATATGATATTTCTTTATATGATGAAGTATCTCAGTCATTATTGGATAAGTTTCCGTTGCTTCAGCCTATTTTGTTTTCTTCTACTATTTCTGATAGTGTTTATGATAGTTTTGTTAAAGAAAATAATTTTTCTTATCAGAAAGTAAAATAGTATGTTAAAATATTGACTTTTTTATTAAAATAGTTTATTTTAAGTGTATCTGTTAAAACCAAAAGAAAGACCATAATGTAGTTAGCTCTTATATCAGTGATTTGAGGATAGTGTGAACTCAATTATAATCTAGCTATATTCCTACCTTTCTGGTGAAGTTTTACTTCCGGTGTTCTTACATCGTTAAATAATTAAGTAATAAAGGATGGTACCGTGCATAAGCACTCCTTTGGTATCATCCTTTTTATTAGGAGGGAATTTATGAAAAATGAAGCTATTACTAGTAGAGATGTTGATTTTGCAAGATGGTATACTGATGTAGTAAAAGCTGCTAAGCTTTGTGATTATTCTAATGTAAAGGGATGTATGGTAATTGAGCCTAATGGATATGCTATTTGGGAGAAGATGCAGGGTGTTTTAGATCAAATGCTTAAAGAAACAGGTCATCAGAATGTTTATATGCCATTATTGATACCAGAAAATCTATTAAAGAAGGAAGGAGAATTAATTGAGGGATTTGCTCCTGAAGTTGCCTGGGTAACACATGGTGGATCTAAAGAATTAGAAGAAAGGCTTTGTGTTAGGCCGACTAGTGAGACTTTATTTAGTGATTATTATAGTAGTGTTGTAGAGTCTTATAGAGATTTACCAATGAAGTATAATCAATGGTGCAGTGTTATGCGCTGGGAGAAGACTACAAGACCTTTTTTAAGAAGTAGAGAGTTTTTATGGCAAGAAGGTCATACTGTTCACGCTACACAGGAAGAAGCAGAAGCGGAGACTAGATTAATGTTAAATATTTATAAAAAGTTTTTTGAAGATTATTTGGCTATTCCTGTCATTACTGGTCGTAAGACAGAAAAAGAAAAATTTGCTGGAGCAGAGTATTCTTTAACGATTGAAGCGCTTATGTATAATGGTGTTGCCTTACAGTCTGGTACAAGTCATTACTTTGGTCAGAAGTTTTCTAAAGCTTATGATATTAGTTTTACGAATAAAGAAAATCAATTGGAGTATGCTTATCAAACTTCCTGGGGTGTTACTACGAGAATGATTGGAGCTTTAATTATGGTTCATAGTGATGATTTTGGATTAGTATTACCTCCAAAGATTGCACCAAGACAAGTAGTTATTGTTCCTATTGGTAATGTTGATGATAAAGTTAATGAAGTTTATCAGGCTTTACGAGATAGTCATATTTCTGTATATGTTGATGATTCTAAGAAGTCTCCTGGTTTTAAGTTTAAGGAAGCGGAAGTAAATGGTATTCCTATTAGAATTGAAATTGGTGAGAGAGATTTAAAAAGGGATGTGTTTACTGTTGCTAGACGCGATACGCAGGAAAAGATAGAAGTTTCTGCGGATATAGATATTGCAAGTTATGTTTTAGAGTTAATGGATAATATTCAAAGCAATTTATTTATTAGAGCGAGAAAAAGACGAGATAAAATGACGTATGAAGCTCAGACAGTGGATGAGATGAGAGAGATTATTGAAAATCACCCGGGATTTATTATTGCCGACTGGTGTGGTGATCAAGCATGTGAAGAAGCTCTTAAAGAAGTTGGTGGTTTAAAATCTAGATGTATTTTAGAAGGAGAATCTGCTACTCATAAATGTGTTGTTTGCGGTCGAGATGCTAAACATAAGGTTGTTTGGGGAATTCAATATTAATTTTGTATTTATTTTTAGTTAGGAGGATATTATGAGGTTACAAGGAAATTATTTTTTTACACAGAAAGAGGATGTTAAAGATGAGGAGTCTGTTAGTGCTAATTTGTTAGTACGTGCTGGGATGATTAAGAAAGTTGGTAGTGGAATTTATACTTTTTTGCCATTAGGACTTCGGGTTTTAAAAAAAATAGAAAATATTATACGGGAAGAGATGGATGCAATTTCTTCTAATGAACTTGTGATGCCAAGTATTCTTCCTGAAGAGGTTTATGCAAAAAGCGGGAGACTAGATGCATTTGGCGATGATATGTTTCGTTTGGCTGATCGTTATGGCAGACGTTATGTATTAGGTCCTACTCATGAAGAGATGTTTGTAGAAGTTGCTAAGGATGTAATTCAGTCTCATAAAGATATGCCAGTTAGTTTATATCAGATTGCTAATAAATATCGTGATGAACCAAGAAGTAGATATGGTTTAATTCGTACAAGAGAGTTTATAATGAAGGATGCTTATACGTTTGATAAAGATGAAGAGGCACTTTCTAAATCATATCAGGCAATGTTTGATGCCTATCATAAGATATTTCAACGTATAGGACTTGATTATGAAGTTGTTCGGGCTGATACAGGTGCCATGGGAGGAAGTTTGTCAGAAGAGTTTCAAGCAGTTTGTGATATTGGGGAAGATACCTTAGTTATTTGCGATGATTGTTGTTATGCTACTAATATTGAAGTTTGTGAATGTAAGAGTTCAGCTTCTATAGATAGTCAAGAAGAGTTATCTAAAGAATTGCTTTATACTCCTAGCGCAGGAACGATAGAAGAATTAAGTCAAAAATATGAAATTTCATCTGATATATTAGTTAAGACCTTATTATATAAAGTGGATGGTAAGTTTTATGCCTTTTTAATTCGTGGAGACCGGGAATTAAATGAGACTAAGGTATCTAAATTATTACAAGCAAAGGAAGTGGTTATGGCAACACCTGTTGAGGATGAAGAAATTACTCATGCTAAAGTAGGATTTGCTGGCCCTATTGGATTAGATATTCCTATTATTATGGATTATGAAATTTTATCTATGAAAAATTTTGTGGTCGGAGCAAATAAGACGGATTACCATTATATTCATGTTAATTTATCGGATTTTAAATATGATATGGTTGCTGATATTCGTATGGTTAGTGAAGCAGATGTTTGTCCGCATTGTGGTGGTAAACTTAAGTTTAAGAAAGGAATTGAAGTAGGAAATACTTTTAAACTTGGTACTAAATATTCGGAGGCTTTAGGATTATATTATACAGATGAAGATAATCAATTAAAACCTGTTGTCATGGGATGTTATGGTATTGGTGTTGCTAGAGTTTTGGCTGCTTATGTGGAGCAACATCATGATGATGCTGGTATTATCTTTTCGCGGGACATAGCTCCTTATGAAATTTCTATTGTTATTGTTAATATGAAAGATCAAGAACAAGTTTCTTTAGCAGAAGAGATGTATCAAGAACTGCTTGCTCAAGGTAGAAGTGTTTTGTTAGATGACCGTAATTTGCGAGCAGGTGTTAAATTTAAAGATATGGATTTAATTGGTATCCCTATACGTATTACTGTTGGAAGAGGTGCGAGTGAAGGTATCGTTGAGATAAAAAATCGGGATTCCTCTGATATAGTAGAAGTAAATAGGAATCAAGTGTTAAATTTTATTCGTTAATATTGTCTAATGTTTATAAAACTGTGATTGTTTAGTTGCATTCTTTATTAAAGTATGGTATCATATTGGTATTGTTAACGGAGGTGTGCGATGGAAACAGCGCTCTTAATTATTTCGATTTTATTAATTGTGATTGTACTTTTACAAAGTAGTAAAGCGGAAGGTGCAGCACAAATTATTTCAGGAAATACTTCTGAATTATTTAGTCATCGTAAAGAAAGAGGATCTGAACTTTTTATTAGTCGTCTTACTTTAGTATTAGGATTAGCGTTTTTTGCAATTTGTTTAATATCTATGTTTGTTTAGACTCAGTAATAGAGTCTTTTTTCTTTCTATAAAAAATTCTAGTGTTAATGATAAAAATACAGTATAATAAAGATAGAAGGTGATACTAATGAGAGATGATATAATAAATGTATTAAAAAATAGTGATAAAGCTCTTACTATTTATGAGTTACAAGATGCTTTAGATTTACATTCTGTGGAAGAAGTTAGAGAATTAAGTGAAGAACTTCGTAAAATGGAAGAAGAAGTTATTATTTATTGTTCTAATAAGGGACGATATATGATGCTTGAAAAGAGTCATTTACGTAAAGGTGTTCTACGGGCTAATAAAAAAGGTTTTGGATTTGTGGAGATTGAAAATATGGAAGATGATGTCTATATTGCTCCTGAAAATATGAATGGTGCTATTCATGATGATATCGTTTTAGTAGAAATTACTAGTAAAATGAATTTGGATAGACTAGAGGGTCGTATTTTAAAAGTATTAAAAAGACAAGTAGAACGTTATATTGGTGAGATTAATTTTGATAAAAAAGGTGTAGGGCATATTAGGCTTGATGATTCTAAGATTAAGTTAGATATTACGGTTGCCAAAGAAGATTCTTTAAATGCGGTTGATGGACATAAAGTTGTTGTGGAACTTATTAAGAAGTTAAATAATAATTCTAAATATTCTGGAAAAGTAGTAGAGATTATTGGTCATAAAAATGATCCAGGAGTAGATATTTTATCTATTGTTTATAAGTATAAGATAAATACGGAGTTTCCGGAGGATGTTAAAGAAGAAGTTAAAACGCTTCCTATGGAAGTTCGTGATATTGATTTAGTTGGTCGGAGAGATTTGAGAAATTTAGAGATTTTTACGATTGATGGTGACGATACGAAAGATATTGATGATGCTATTTCTATAGAACTTATGAATAATGGACATTATAAATTGGGTGTACATATTGCTGATGTTAGTTATTATGTAAAAGAAGGAAGTCCACTTGATAATGAAGCAATGGAGAGAGGAACTAGTGTTTATTTGGTAGATAGAGTTATTCCTATGCTTCCTCATGAACTTTCGAATGGAATTTGTTCTTTGAACCCTAATGTTGATAGACTAGCGATTTCTTGTGTTATGGAATTTGATCACGATGGAAAACAGTTAGATTATGAGATTTTTCCTAGCGTTATACGTTCTCGCATTCAAATGACTTATAAAAAGGTCAATAGTATTTTAGAAGATAATGTTGTTCCAGAAGGGTATGAGCCATATGAAAAATCACTTAGACTTATGGAAGAACTTGCTCAAATACTTAGAAAGATGAAAGTAAAACGCGGATATATTGATTTTGAAGTAGATGAAGCTAAAATTTTAGTTGATAAAGATTGTAAGCCAGTAAATGTTGTTTTGAGAGATCGTGGAGCAGGGGAAAAATTAATAGAGGACTTTATGATTGCTGCTAATGAATGTGTTGCAACACATATTTATTTCATGTCTTTACCATTTATTTATCGTGTTCATGAGGTTCCAAAAGAAGAAAAATTACGTAGTTATTTAAGTTTTGTAGGGAGTCTTGGTTATCAAGTTCCGGGTGACTTAAAAGATACTAGTCCTAAGACTGTACAGAAGATTATTAAATATTTGGAAGATAAACCTGAGTTTAAGATATTATCCAGTTTATTACTTCGTAGTATGCAAAAAGCAGTTTATAGACCTGAAAATTTAGGACATTATGGTCTTGCTAGTCAATGTTATACTCACTTTACTTCTCCGATTCGTAGATATCCTGATACTACGGTTCATCGTTTACTTAGAACTTATTTATTTAATAAAGAGTTAGATATGGGAACGATTCGTAAATGGGAAGAAAAATTAATTTATATTTCAGAACATTCTTCTTCTAGAGAACGAGCAAGTGTTGATTGTGAGCGAGAAGTAGAAGATATGAAAATGGCTGAGTATATGGAAGGTCATATTGGGGAAGAGTTTCAAGGTATGATTTCCTCTGTTACTAGCTTTGGAATGTTTGTAGAACTTGATAATTTAATCGAGGGTCTTGTTCCACTTCGCGATATGAAAGACTTCTTCCATTATGATGAGGAACATATGACATTAACAGGTGAAAGAAGTCATGTAAAATATACGATTGGTGATAAGTTATTAGTTAAAGTAGTGCGTGCTTCTAAGGAAGATAAAACTATTGATTTTGAGGTAGTAAGGAAGTTGTAGTATGGCTAAAAAGAAGGTTAGAAGATTAAAAAGGGCTGGGAAAATACTAGTTGGATGTGGTGTTTTACTATTAATGTTAGTTGTTTTTACTGGTTATTATTGTCTTTCTAACTTTTCTTTATTTTCTTCTCCTGATAAAGATTTGAAAAATGTGAAAATGGTAGAAGTGATTGAGAAGTATCCTAAAAAATATAGTTTTGATTTATTTATGGTAGGAGATGCTTTGATTCATAGTGCTATTTATGAAGATGCTCTGTTATCTGATGGTAGTTATGATTTTAAGCCAATGTTAGAGTATATAAAACCTATATCTTCTAAGTATGATTTAGCATATTATAATCAGGAGACAATTCTTGGTGGAAAAAAGTTAGGTTATTCTAATTATCCTAGATTTAACTCTCCTGATGAAGTAGGGGATGCCTTTATTGATGCCGGGTTTAATCTTGTTTCACTTGCAACGAATCACACGATGGATAAAGGAGAAGAAGGTGTTCTACATTCTGTTAATTACTGGTCAAATCAAAAAGATGTCGTTTGGGATGGGCAACGTAGCTCTCAAGAGGAAAGAGATAAGGTACGTGTTTATGAATGTAATGGAATTAAATATGCATTCTTTTCTTATACGACTTGGACGAATGGGTTAGAGACACCAGTAGGGAAAGAATATCTAAATAATGTATATTCTCCAGAAAAAGCTAAGAATGATATTGAGAAAGTTAAAGATAAGGTAGATGTTATTATTGTTGCGATGCACTGGGGAGTAGAGTATTCTATGGATGTGTCTAGTGAACAAGAAGGTATTGCTAATTATTTAGCTTCTTTAGGAGTTAATCTTATTATTGGTAGCCATCCACATGTTGTAGAACCTGTTCAATATATCAATGACGGAAAAACACTTGTTATTTATTCTCTGGGTAATTTTATTTCTGATCAAGTAGGAACTGAAAGATTGACAGGATTAATGATGGAAGTTACAATTAATAAAGTAGAAACGAAGGAAGGTACTGTTGTTACAGTAGATAATCCAAAAGCGGAACTTATTTATACTGATTCTAGTTATAGTAGTAAACGTAATTTTAAGGTTTATCCTTATTCAAAATTAGATGATTCTATATTACTTAATTATATGAGCTACTATAATGAATATAAAAATATAGTTAGTTCACGTTATTCTGATCTTGTTTGGGGATTAAGTAGGAGTTGATTTTGTGGAAATATTAAATAGAAAAGCAAAATATGATTATTTTATAGAAGAAGTATATGAAGCTGGTATTGTATTAACTGGCACAGAAATAAAATCTATTCGAAATGGTGATTGTAATATTAAAGATTGTTACGGAATTATTCGTAATCATGAAGTTTATCTTTTAAATATGTATGTTGCTCCTTATAAACAAGGAAATATATTTAATCATGAGGAAAGTCGTAGTCGTAAATTATTACTTCATAAAAAAGAAATTAAAAAGTTAGAAGATGCTCTTCAGTTAAAGGGTCTTACTTTGATACCAGTAAAGCTTTATTTTAAAGATAATCGATTAAAGGTATCTTTAGGTGTTTGTCGCGGTAAAAAAGATTATGATAAAAGGGATGCTATTAAAGATAGAGATATGAAAAGAGAAGCTTTAAAAAATATTAAAAATTATTATTAAAAAAGGAAAAGTTTAGTTTGACTTTTCCTTTTTCTGTGTGTTATTAGTTTTTCTTGTGGTATTTGGGTTTTTCTTTTTTTGCGTTATAGTCTTTTTTTCATGATATTTAATAGTTTTAGAAGCGCTTTTTACTGGTCTTACTCTTTCAGGCGTATGTTCTTTCTTTGTTTCATGCACTTTTTCTGGTTGATTGTTAATCTTTGGAGTTGTTCTTTTTGCTTCTTTGATAGCTTTTCCTTTTTCGTTTTCCATTTTAGAAAGAGTTGCTAAAATAATAATACCAATTCCTAATACTATTGTAATACAGTCGAAATTATTGAATAATCTTTGTGTAAGATAAGTATAGATTAATGATATAATTCCGATTGTTGCAAAGATAACACCAATTACTCGTACATTGTTTAGGCTACTTTTAATACTGGCAATTCCTCCTAGTATTGCTACTATTAATGTAATGTAGGATAATGTTACAATTACTGCTTCACCATGTTCATGACCTGGTAGTGGTCCTATGATTACGCCTAATAGACTTAATGTTCCTAAAATTGCATAACCGATTCCAAATAGAATCATTATTACTCCTAAGAGTTTTAAAGCTCCACTTCCTTCTTCCTTCAAAGTATCAAACTCCTTTCTATGATAACTATAGAATATCATTGTTCTTCTTTTTTTTCTATATTTTTTCTTTACTTATTAAAAAAATTAATTTATTTTGTGTAAAAATTTACTATATTATAAGAAGTATGACTATTAAAAAGTAAGTATTTTAGATTGAATTTGAAGAGATTATTTATCTACTGGTGCAAGTAATACTTTACCGGTGCCACGATATACATTTACTAACCCTTCTCCTGATGCTGCTGATCCAATTAGACTTTTTCCAGAACGTTCTACTGTAAATTCTAGACTTCCACTCCAAGCTATTGCCATATTTCCATCGATTTTTACGGTGTCATTTTCTAGTTCTATTTCAATAAGTTCTTCTTGTGGACAAGGAGATTCAATACATAAAATACCTTTGCCTTGGACACCTAAATTAAATAGTCCTTCATTACCAGCAACTGCTGATGAAATGTTATTGCGCATGACCGCTTTTTGTTGTAGTTTAGACTCACATGCTAGAAATAATCCATCGTCTAATACTATAGAATTGTTCCATTCTTCGAGATTTATTAAAATAATATGTTTATAGGTAGGCTCTAATACCATTTGGCCATCTCCAGTATATTCAGGTTTAATGGTAGATTCACCTGTTACTTTTCCTCTTACAGCTTTTGAAAATAAGTCTCCGACACCTTTTAGACCAGTTGTTGCATTTACATTACCTACCATCCATTGCATTGCTCCTGCTTGTACTGTGACAGGTGATGCTTTTAAATTACAAATAACTTGCCTTTTTCTAACATTCATTAGGTTACTAAAATAACTTGTTTGAGCTGTCATTGGCGTTACACTTAAGTCTCTTAAATATTCTACTACTGTAAATGGTCCTTTTGTATCTAATACTTTGATGTCGTTATTATCTAAAAAATTTTTTATTTTGTACATACTTTTTCTCCTTTATTATTTTATAATTTTATTATAGTGAATTATTTTTTTTAATACAAGCTTTACTTTTTTACTTTTTCTGTTATTATGAATTTAAGGAGGAGTATATGAAAGTAGTTAAAGTAGTATTGATGGTTATAGGGGGAGTCGTTGTTGTTGTAGGTGTGTTACTTTTCGTTATTTTCACGTTTGTTTCTTCATCTTCTAATAAATTGGTTTGTGAATCTAAAGAAGGAAGCATTACACTTATGTATAACGATAAAGAAATTGTAGGATATAGTGCGAGCAATATTACGTACGATTTAGATCAGCAACAAGATTATGCTAAAGAGGTTGGAATAGATTCTTATATGGATGAGTTTTCTACTTGGTTTGAATCTAATACCTCAGGTACTTGTACAAAAGAAGAAAGATAGAATATGACTATCTTTCTTTTTAAATATTATAGGAGTATAAGTTTTCGATAAGTTCTTCTCCATTAGGCAATGTAAGAGGGCATGTGTCTAGTAACTTTCCTCCTAAATGTTTGTAAAATTTATTTGTAGGATTCTTTTTTAAGCAACCAGTAATCATTTTTTGATATCCTTGTTGTTTTAATTCTTCTTTCGCTTTTTCAAAAAGGATCTTGCCGAATCCTTTTCCTTTTACACTATTTAGTAAATATAATGCTCCTAATTCACCATAATTGGAATATTTGTTATATTTTGTTTTGCGGATTCTTAAAATTCCAACATATTGATTATCTACTTTTAATAGAAATCTTTTGCTATTATCATGCAGATTGTTTTTTAGATTTATAATTGCTTTTTGTATTTCTTCTTCTGTATTTATTAATTCTAAAAATTCGTCATTAACTATTCCTTTGTATGATTGGAGCCAGGCTAGAGCATTTACTCTTGCATAATATTCTGTATTACTTGAATTTACATTTTCTATTATGTATTTATTCATATTCATCTTTCCTTAATTTCTTCTTTTATTTTGTTAATGAATTCTTCTATATTTATGGAAATAGTTTCTTCGTTTCCATATTTACGGTAACTGATTAAATTGTTATCTCGTTCTTTATCACCAATAATTATTGTATATGGATTTTTCATGATGTTACTTTGTCTAATCTTTTTGTTCATGCTTTCTTCACTGTCATCATATTCTACTCTAATATCTTCTTCTAGTAGCTTTTCTTTTAGTTTTTTACAATAGTCATTATGATAATTCATATTTACTGGTATGATATTTACTTGTACTGGTGATAACCATAGAGGAAGTACTCCTTTTGTTTGTTCTAAAAGTAGTACTAAGAATCTTTCGTAAGAACCTAGGACTGCTCTATGAACCATGACTGGAGGTACTTTTTCACCATTTTCATTAATATATGATAAGTTAAATCTTTTTGGAGTAGAGAAGTCTAACTGAACAGTTGGTATTTGAATTTCTCTTCCTAGAGCATCTTCAAACATAAAATCTAGTTTTGGTCCATATAGAGCTGCTTCTCCTTCACATCTTTTAGCATTTAGACCTAATTCATCTGATACTTCTTGTAGCATTTGTTCACATACATCCCAGTCTTCTTTATTACCAATATAATTTTCCGGATGATTATAATCTCTTACTGATAAAGATATCCAGTTATTTTTCCAAAGGCCCATTCTTGTATAGAATTCTTTAATTAAATTGCACATGTTTTTTACTTCTTCTTTTACTTGGTCTATTCTACAGAAAGAATGTCCATCTTCGACAGTAATAGCGTAGACTCTGGATAGTCCACTTACTGCTCCTTGTAGTTCTGCACGATATTGTTTATCTGATTCCATATATCTAATTGGTAAGTCTTTATAGCTTCTAATTTTAGATGCATATATTTGAGTATGGTGAGGGCATTGTACTGGTTTTAAGACGAATTCGTGACCCTTTGGTGAGGATACTCTAAATAATTCATCATTAAACTTGGCTGCATGGCCAGAAGTTTCAAATAGAGAAATATCGGCAAGAGCAGGACAACTTACTTTTTGAAAGCCATATTTTTTACAAACTCGTTCTATTTCTTTTTGTAATTCATCTTTAATAATTGTTCCTCTTGGAGTATATAGAGGAAGTCCGGGACCCACGTAGTCTGAGAAACAAAATAAATCTAGGTCTTGTCCTATTTTTCTATGGTCTCTTTCTTTTGCTTCTTGTAGGAAGTCATTATATTTTTTTAATTCATCTTTGTTATTAAAGCCTTTTCCTGATATTCTTGTAATCATTTTATTGTTACTATTTCCATCTAGGTAGACGCCACTAATTCTTATTAGTTTTACAAAGGCATTTTTCTTTAACTTTCTTATTTCTTTTTCTAATTTCTCAAAATCATTCTCACTTATTTTATCTTCTATTTTAAATTCATAGTAGAATTCCTTTTCGTTTGCGCTTATATTTTCATGTTTTATATTTTTATAGTTGTCATGAATTACTTGTTGTAGTAATTTTGCATATTCTTCATTTATCATATTTTTCCTTCTTTCTAATTTTTATTTCTTTTTAAAAGGGAGTAAATCGTATCACTTTCCGTCATTTTATCATCTCCTTTAATACAAAAAGGATGATACCTTAGGAGTGCATTATAGCACGGTACCATCCTTTGTTTTTCTTAATTATATAACCGTTATCCGGGAGGACCATTTCTGGTTCAACTAATAGGTAGTAGCAATTACGTTTATTTGTTATCTTTCACCAGATGATAACTCTCTTTGAAATAAAACATTAATTGTCATGTCCTATATTATCGCTTTTAATAAAAAAACTATTACTTGATTGTAATAGCTTTCATTTTATTATCAAAACTAAAACAATCAAATTTTCGTTGATTTTGTTGTGCTTATTTTGGTTGTCGTTTGATTGTTTTTCATAATTATCTCCCTTTCAAAAAGTAACTTAATACTATCACAATTATATGATTTTGTCAATTCGTGTTGTTTTGATTATATATCAATTATAAACATATTTTAAAATAATGAGTTTTATTTTATAATTTAATAGGAGGTATTATATGATTACTAGAGAAAAGATTGTTGATTCTATCGATTATGTAGTTAATCAGTCTAATTATGTATCCATTAATAAAAAAAATATTTCTTCAGTTTTGCCATTATTATCAGGAATTCGGAAAACTTCTTGGCTAAATTCTGATGTTTTAGATTTAAGTAAGTTAGATGAAGAACAAGTTATATTATATTTTTTACTTTGTGAGTCCTTAAATTTTTGTTTCTGGGATTCTGATATTAAGTGGAAGATAGAGTATCATGGAGAATGGTATTCTGGTTCTTATGGAGTTTTTTATGCGGTTGCTAGGGCTATAGAAACTGGAAAATTATCTTTAGATGTTTCTTGTTTAGAAAAGTTAACTATAGAGGATTTAGATGATATTTTTTATGGAACAACGTCAATTCCACTATTAAAAGAACGTTTTGATATTTTACAAGGTTTAGTTCAGGAACTTAAGAATGTTTCTAGTTTAACTGAGCTATTTGATGTTTCTACGGATATAGAGTTACTTGATAGAATTGTTAGCACTTTTCATAATTTTAGAGATGTTAGTTTATATCATGGAAAAGAGGTTTATTTCTTTAAGCGGGCTATTTTATTAGTAGGGGATTTGTCTTTAAATGTAGATTCTATTTCTAAAAAAATTAAAGATAATAATCAGATGTTGGGATGTGCTGATTATAAGATTCCTCAAGTATTACGTCATTTTGGTATTTTAGAATATTCTAAGGAGTTATCTTTGTTAGTTGATAGTAAGCAAGAGATTCCTAAGGATAGTGATATGGAAATTGAAATTCGAGCTAATATGCTATATTGTATTGAATTAATTAAAGAAAAATTAGTTAGTCAAGGAAAAGATTTTAATTCTGTTGAAATCGATAATGCTTTATGGTTATTAAGTAAAAACCCTTCTGTTAAAGATAGACCACATCATTTAACCAGAACTACTAATTATTAATATTGGGAGGTGGATTATGATACCTAAAGTAGTATTTCGTCCTATGACGCTAGATGAAAATATCGATGTCATAGACTGGTCTTATTTTGAAAATAATGGTTCTTTAGATGTACATAACTATGTTTTAGAATATTATCCAGAACTTTCTAATTTAGAAGGTTGTGATAAAGATATTATTTTAGATAGAATTAGGGATGTGGTTTCTAGGGATTATTACCATTATGAACAAAAAATTAAAGATGAAGTGATAAGATATCAAGATATTTGGGATAAATATAATGACAATTATATGTTGGATGTTTCTAAATATTTAGACTGTGATTGGGATGATATTTGTTCTATTAGTGCTAGTGTTGGACTTATTCCTGTGTTTCCTAGATATTTAGATACACATAGTTTTTGTCTTTCTACTAATATTAGTGAAGATAAATTAATAGAGACTGTTTGTCATGAATCATTACACTTTTTATGGTTTTTAAAATGGAAAAGATTAGTTCCAAGTACTAATCGTAGAGAGTTTGATTCTCCTTTTATGCCCTGGGTATATAGTGAGATGGTTGTTGATCCAATTTTAAATAATATATTTAATTCTGGGAAATCGGGTATTTCATTTCGGTCATATGATAGTTTTTATCATTATCAATATCATGGTAAGAATGTTATGGAAGCTTTGCAAGATATTTATCGTGAAAATACTTCAATAGAAGAAAAAATAATTCACGGGTATCAGTATATTTCTGAAGCAGTAAGTTCAATTAAAATTAATAATTATCTTTCACAAAATGTATTACATCCTGATTATCTTTTTCATGGTAGTCCTTCCGTATTAGATACCTTAACTTTACATACTTCACATGATAGTAATCAAAACTTGGATAATGTGGATACGGCAATTTTTCTTACCTCTTCTTTGTTAATTGCTTCTTGCTATGCATTTAAAGATAAGATAAAAGAAGGAAGTGAAAAAAATAATCTCGATTGGGACTTTCAAATATCGTCTACAGAAACAGTACCTATTATGACTATGGAGAATGTAGTTATCCCTGATGATTTATCTGGTTATATTTATGTATTTCCTTACAATGATTCTTTTAGGCATGAACCCGAAGATTCTTTACAGTATAAAAGTTACAAAAATTTGCAACCAATTGATGTTGTTTTAATACATTATTCTGACTTTAATAAATATTATGTACTAAATAATAAGAGCAAATCATTATAATGTTTGCTCTTTTATATATGTTTTATTAAGACTAATGTTTTTTCTTTTCCGTATAAATTGTAATCTTCTAATGATTTTTTATTAACGTAATCTTCTAGCTTTTCTTTGTTAAAGTGTAATATTTCATTTATAAAAGTGGTATCTTTTAGAAAATTTACAAAACCATCACTATAGATTGCAATTATATCATTTTGCTCTAATGCGATTTGCCCTGTTCTTATAAAATGTTCTGCGTTTTTTTCTCCGGTTATTGCTCCATAAGATACGCAAATTCCGTTTTGTATATTATTTGGATTGTTTCTAAAGTCTCTTCTTACTATTACTCTTGCCTCTGGTAAGTTCCAAGGAATATTAATTTTATTTATATAAGGGTCACTATAAAGTTCTTTATCATCTTTTGTTTGAAATTTTATATTTCCATTATTATCGTATACAATAATTCCACAATCACAGATATAAGCATATTCTAATACATTATCCCTTATTTGGATACTGGCTGCTACTGCACCATAATAGTCATTTTGTAAGTAATCACATTGCTTTATATATTTATTGTTCAGTTCTTTTACTGCATTGTTACAAGCTATTAATCTTTCTTTTATCATTCCATTACTTTCTTTGAAAGCCTCTGTAATTGTTTTGGCTGCTAATTCTCCTCCAGATGGTCTAGGATATAGATTTAACATTTCAGTAAAAGAGATACTATTTAAATCACTAATTTCTACGGGATCTCTTGTGATTCCATCTGCAACAATTGCTTCTTTATCTGTTGCATAAAATTGGTCTTCTATAGGAAAGTTGCAATTTAGTGTTTTGGTATTTTCAAAAGTATTTTGATATATTAACATGCTTTTCTCCTTTTATTTGTCTAATTCGTTTAAAACCGATTCTATATCATACCAATTTTTTACTCTGATTATATTTTTTTCTTTTAATTCTTTTTCTGTGATTGTATTGTTACTCCAAGAGTTAAATAATAGCTTAATTTTTCCATTTTCTAATCCAGATATTCTATCATCTATTCTGATATCAAAGTTTAATAATTTTTTATTTTGAGTGAAAATGTATTTGTTGGGATTAATAAATGGTAATTTTTCTTTTAAATATTGGAATTTATTTTTTAAATTTTCTTCTGGATTTATAATATCCTTTCCCCAGATATAAGAAGTTACGATATAAATATCATATTTTTCATTTAGTCTTTTTAATACTTCATAACAACCGTCCAATAAGGGAGCGTTTTCATATAAGTTTTTATATTGATAAATTTTCTTAAATTCTTCTTCTTTTCCTTTTATTAGTTCTTGTCTGTAATAAACTTTACTATCATTCACATTAATTTTTTTTCCTAAAAATTCTTCTAAAAAATTAGTAAAATTTCCATCTGTAATTACATCGTCCATGTCTATCATTATTGTTTTCATTTGTTTTCCTTTCTGATTGTTAATTTCAAGAGTGTTTTTGCTATATTTTGTAAGTTTGTAGTACTCCTTTGCTTTTTATTATAACATGTATTATTTTTTCTATAAAGTATTTCCTATATTATGACAGGATAAAATCGTGATTACTTAGTTATCTGAGTAATCTCTTTTAATTTGTTAATATTTAAACATCTAAAAATATTAATAATTTCCTCTTCAAAATTTTGACCAATTCTAAACCTAATTAGCTTTAAACTTTTGTTATACATAGGTTTTACCAACTTCAACATATTTAGACACAATTTTCTTAATATATTTAAATTTGCTTGAGCATTTTTATTCATTGTGGTGTTTGCATCTTCTTTAAAGGTAACATCTAGATGCCAATGTAAATTGTTTTCAATTCCCCATTCTTCCCTTACTGCTCTTTTAAAATCATTTAAACATTTTAATTCTAATGAAGTTATATAATATCTTATTTCTACTTGTTTAACATCATTTTTTATAACTTCCTTTTTGCATATTCCTACACTCTTTAAATTTTTCCACTTATCATTATTTAAATAGTCTATATCATCGCTCATAATATATGTTCTTTTCTCTATTTGATTATGCAGTTTTTCTGTTTCTTCATAGTGACATTTATTATATGCATCATTATACAATTCATCATCACTAAAATAAGAAACAACATCATCAAAAGTACTATGTTGATTTCCTTTTAAAGCGCCTACATAATCACCGCCTTTTTCTACTATTGCTTTTATAGTTTCCTCTTGAGTGTTCAACGCATCAAAAGTCGATATTGTATTTGTTAAATCTAAATGTTTAATTAGTTCTGGGCCTGTTGGTATTTCATTTGTTTTATCTTCTATAAATTTAGTTCCTAAACTTATATCTTTCGTAACATTAAATGCTGTCATAGCATTTAATGGTTTAACTTTGCCATCCTTTGTTTCTTCTTTTTTTGAACCACGACATACTTTGCCATCGTATGCGACTATTTCTTTTCCTTCTGTTTTAACATCTAATAATTCTTGCAATTGTGTTATTTTATTTATTATCATTTCTATGCATACTTCTTCTAACTCACTTGGATCAACTACCGATATACATCTTTTTATTGTAGAAAGTGATGGTATATCATATGTTAAGTCCAAAAACAATTTAAACCACTCATGGTGTAATACTGCAAATTCTCGTATTTCCGTCCATTCATTGCAATTTGCCATTAAGCCTAAAAAAGTTATCATAATACTATTTTCAAGTGGATGATAGCTTATATCTTCTCTATAATCAGTAATTGTTTCTCTAAGTTTTTCTTTTATTTCCTTTAGAACCTCTACATCTATTTCTTCTACATTAAAGTTATCATCATTAATTTGTATATTCTTTATATTCTTACCTAACTGTTCTAGTAATTTTGCCTTTTTTGCCATTGCCTTTTTCACCTTTTTCTTTTCTCTATTATATAAGACAACTACAATAAAAGGCAAATCCCTTTATTTTCTAATAATTACGATTTTATCCTGATTATTGTATAGGTTGTGTTGACTTAGGTAATAGGCAAGAAGGGCATTGTTTTAACATTGTGAGAAGAAAAAATGATTATGCACTTTTAGATTACAGTATTCCAGTAGTTTCATATAATCAAGATGGTAGTGTTAGAGCATATTATCCTTTTGTAGGAAAAATGACAGATGGCGAATTTGAGAGTTTTATTACCTATGGTGATTTAAAAACTTTTGAAAATTATGAATATAATGATAATCAAAAATCACCTTTGAACAGTCAAAGAGCATATGCTGTTGGTTCTTTTGAAGTTCAGAAACATTCAACAGAGTCTAGTGAAATTAAAAAATAGAAAATTAATTAGCAATATTCAATTTTTTACATGCATATTGGTTTATCAATTTGCAAGTGTGTTTCTAAATTGACAAAATAAAACTACTTTCAATTAAATTTGAGAGTAGTTTTTATATTAACTCGAAAAGTTCGAGTATCAATCAATTTGGTGCCATTGAGGAAGTTATCTCCAACTTTTACCAAAAGTAACAGTAATATAATATAATACTAATTTTGTATATAATTAGGCTTTAAAATCTTAGACTGTCCTTTTTCTAAAATTTGACTTTTTAAAAGCATTCCCAATTCTTCCCAAGAATCAATATCATTAGAATCAAATAAATTATTAATTTTAGATTTTAAAAGAGATATTGCCATATCAATTTCAGAAGAATAATCTAATGCTGATGCTGAATAGCTTTTTCTTGGAATATGAAATTCTAAAAAACAGTCTCGCAAATCAAGAGTACTTGGTAAAAAAGATTCATTTGAATGCCTAACAATATATTTTTTTTCGTCTGTATCAGGGCAATAATAAACATATTCGTACCGATAATCGCTTCTGTCATCAGGCATTGCTAAAGATTCATCTATTTGAAAAAGCAGTATTGGAATTTCTGATGTTTTTTCTTGGTTATACTGTTCTTCTAATATCTTTAATTCATTTCCTTTCTCTATTATTTGTGATTTTTTCTGTTTAATTTCTTTTTCTAATTCTTGTATTTTAATTATTTTTTCATTTCTATCCACAAACTAAACCTCCCTTAATTTGTATATTTTAATACAATATTGCTTTAATAATTTTAGATTTAATATTAAGAAATTTAAGTATGTTTTTAATTTGTTTTTCTAACACCTCATATATTACAAGTCGATTAGTTCGACTAATTTCCCAATGGTGGAGCTGAGGAGAATCGAACTCCTGTCCGAAAATAGAGCTACATAAACTTCTACAAGCTTAGTTAACTAATTTTATTCATATACTATCCAAGTAGTTAACGACCAAGATAATATATTATCCCGTTTGTTCTTTCTATTTTCTGGGAGGAAAATAGCTATAACCTATATAATATGAACCTTCGATTATTTCCTAGGTAAGAAATAAAAGAAAGCGCAGGCCTTTATATTATTAGGCAAATGCTACAGCTTGGTTTCCACCAAACATGTTAGCAACTGCATTTTTAATTTTGTTTGCGTTTATTTTTTTGTGTCCGTAACGTGGACATTCGACTTGCCATCTATGCTCTCAATTCCCGTCGAAACCGTGACAGCCCCGTGTAGTAAGATTATATCATATTATTTTATAAAAAGCTATATGTAAAATTTATGCAAAACTTTAGAATATATGCATAGAAAATATATCCTTTATGGTATAATATGTATGGGAAGGTGATAGATTGAAAGAAGAATGGAAAAATTTTAAACAAGGTGCATGGTGTGATGAAATTAATGTTAGTGATTTCATAAAGAAAAACTATGTTGCTTACGATGGTGACGAATCATTTTTAAGCGGACCTACAGATAAGACAAAACGTGTTTTAAAAGTATATGAAGATATGTGTAAAGAAGAAGTAAAAAAACACGTTATTGATATTGATGTAGATCATCCTGCTGGAATTAATGCATTTGAACCTGGATATATTAGTGAAGATGATAATGTTATTGTTGGTCTTCAAACTGATAAGTTAGGAAAGAGAAGTATTGTTCCTAAAGGTGGACTTAAGATGGTTTATCAAGAGCTTGATGCATATGGCTATAAGATGAATCCTGAACTTGATAAATTTTTTAAGGAAACAAATTTGGTTACAACTCATAATGATGGTGTTTTTGCTGCTTATACTAAGGAAATTAGAAAAGCTCGTCATAATAAGTTGTTAACTGGTCTTCCAGATGCTTATGGTCGTGGAAGAATTATTGGAGATTATCGTAGAATTGCTCTTTATGGTATTGATTATTTAATGGAACAAAAGAAGAGTGACTGGGATAATATGAAAATCACGGTAATGGATGATGAAACTATTCGTTTACGTGAAGAAATTTTTATGCAATATGATGCATTGCAAGAAATTAAAGATATGGCAGCAAGATATGGTTTTGATATTTCAGGACCAGCTAAAAATGCTAAAGAAGCTGTTCAATGGACTTATTTTGGATATTTAGCAGCTATTAAAGAAGATAATGGAGCAGCAATGTCTCTAGGTAGAGTAGATGCTTTCTTCGATATCTATTTTGAAAGAGATTTAAAGGATGGTACTTTAACAGAAGAAGAAGCACAAGAGATTATTGATCATTTTGTTATTAAATTAAGAGCTGCTCGTCATTTAAGAACACCTGATTATGATGAATTATTCTCAGGAGATCCTACCTGGGTAACATGTTCTTTAGGTGGACTTACTACTGAAGGAAAATCAATGGTTAACAAGACTTCTTTCCGTATAGTTCATACACTAGAAAACTTAGAGAGTGCTCCAGAACCAAATATGACTATTCTCTGGGCACAAGAATTGCCAGAAGCTTGGAAGAAATATTGTGCTAAAGTTAGTATTGCAACAGATTCTATTCAATATGAAAATGATGATGTTATGCGTCCAAGTATGGGAGACGATTATGCAATCGCTTGTTGTGTATCTGCAATGCGTGTTGGTAAGGATATGCAATTCTTTGGAGCTCGTTGTAACTTAGCTAAGACATTACTTTATGCTATTAATGGTGGTGTTGATGAAGTTAAACGTGAATTAGTTATTCCTGGATTTCCTAAGATGACTGATGAAGTACTTGATTATGATAAGGTTAAAGAAGCTTACTTTAAGATGATGCATGAAGTTGCTAGAATTTATTCTGATGCTATGAATATTATCCATTACATGCATGATAAGTATGCTTATGAAGCTGGACAAATGGCATTACATGATACTTATGTAAATCGTTTAATGGCTTATGGTGTTGCAGGATTTTCTGTAGCAGTAGATTCACTTTCTGCGATTAAGTATGCTAAAGTTAAACCTATTCGTGATGAAGATGGTATTACTGTTGATTTTGAAATCGAAGGAGATTTCCCTAAATATGGTAATGATGATGATAGAGTAGATGAAATCGGAAAAGAAATTTTAGATGTATTCTACAAAGAATTAAGTTCTCATCCTTGCTATAGAAATGCTCATCCAACATTATCAGTACTTACTATTACATCTAACGTAGTATATGGTTCTAATACTGGTGCTACTCCAGATGGTAGAAAAGCTGGTGTTGCTTTTGCTCCAGGTGCTAATCCAATGCATGGAAGAGATCAAAGTGGTGCTATTGCTTCACTAAACTCTGTTGCTAAACTTGACTGGGCTAATTGTTGCCGTGATGGTATTTCTAATACTTTCTCAGTAGTACCTAATGCTTTAGGACAAACTGAACAAGAAAGAATTGATAACTTAGTTAATTTAATGGATGGATACTTTGTTCAAGGTGCACATCATTTAAATGTTAATGTGTTAAATCGTGAAACATTAATTGATGCTATGAATAATCCTGATAAATATCCATTACTTACAATTCGTGTTTCTGGATACGCAGTACGTTTTAATAAATTAACTAGAAAGCAACAAGAGGAAGTTATTGCTAGAACATTCCATGAGAAAATGTAGAATATGAAAGCTAGCATTGACTCTATTGAAACATTTGGATTAGTAGATGGACCAGGTATTCGATGTGTAGTTTTCTTTAACGGATGTATGTTACGTTGTAAATTTTGCCATAATCCTGAGATGTGGAAAAAGAGGGATGATAACTATACTCCAGAAGAGTTATATAAAAGAATTAAGAGATGTGAACCCTATTTTAAGAAAAATGGTGGTGTAACCTTTTCTGGAGGAGAACCTTTACTACATAGTGACTTTATTATTGAAGTTTGTAAATTATTAAAAAAAGATAATATTCATGTAGCTTTGGATACCTCTGGAGTTGGATTAGGTCATTATGAAGAAGTCCTTTCTTATGTTGATTTGGTACTTTTAGATGTCAAACATACTAATCCTGAAGGATATTATGATATTACAGGGTTTAAAATGGGAGAAGTTGAAAAATTTATTGATGTCTGTAATAAAATGAATAAGAAAATTTGGATTCGTCAGGTTATTGTGCCTGGAATTACAGATACTTATGAATATATGGATAGTTTAGTTGATTATTTGCAACATATTCATAATATAGAAAGAGTAGATTTTCTTCCTTTTCATCGATTGGGTCGTGAAAAATATATTAAACTGGGTATTCCTTATCCATATGAAGAAAAACAGGATATGGATAAAGAAAAATGTAATCAATTATATGATTATTTCAAGGAAAGATATTTTAAATAATATCTTTTTTTGTTATACTTTTTTTAAATAAAGGAGTTTACTATGAGGAAGAGTGTAGTTTCAGAAATTTATTTAACCTCTAAATTTGTTTCAAAAGAATCATGGCACGTTATGTTTTTGAAGCTGGCAAAATATTTAGGCTCTTTTTCAAAATTTGAAATTTTTGTTGTTTGTGAGATGAATAAACTTCATTATTATGTAGAAACTGATGTTGTGCTTCCTACGATGTTAGGAGATATTTCTGATTTTATGTTTGGTGCGTCTTCTGTTTGTTGGTCATTTTCTTATGAACGTGGAGTACCTTATATTAATCAATCTACTGATTCTATTATTGATTTTATTGATAAGGAGTCTTTAAAGAAGTCTCGTGATGTAAAAATGTTAGAACTTAATTTTCGACTAGCTAGGGATAAATTATTTAGTCATGGCTATTTATATATTAATGAGCAAGGAAAAATTATTCGTCGTAGGTTATTTAAAACATTACCTGAAGTATTACTTAGTATTGATTTTTCTAAAAATAAGAAATATACTTATCAGTCTCCACCTAAGTATTTAGATTTTCAAAAAGCTTTGTCATTATTGCAAAGTGATTCTGTACAAGCATTATTTTCTGTTTCTACTTTTCCTTATTTTTCTAAAGATTATTATTTAAATTTATCTGCTTATTCTTTTGATAAACATTCTCTTGTAGTAGGTTCTACTGGTAGTGGTAAGTCTAAGTTTATTAGTCTTCTTATTAGTCGTTTAGCAACAACCCTTGATTATAAATTAAAATATAAGATTGTTGTTATTGATCCACATGCTTCTTTGGAAGAAGATATTGGTGGTATTCGTAATAGTTCTGTTATTGATTTTGAAACGATGGAAAGTAGTATTAATTTATTTGTTAATTCTACTGATAATATTGTTGTTTCTGTAGAGTTATTACTTTCATTACTTTCTTCTTATATGAAAGATTTGTATAATTCTAAATTAGAAAGAATCTTAAGACATAGTTTATTATTGCTTTTATATCATAATATATTTAGTTTTCAGAACTTACGTAAATTACTTTTGGAAGTAGAATATCGTGAATCTTTGTTATTAGATGATTTGCCAGATAGTATTACTAGTTTCTTTTTGACAGATTTTAATGAACTAAAGAATAAATATTATAATGAGTCTATTGCACCTATTCTTTCTTTTTTAGATGAAATGGAATTTATTTCTGTTTTTCAAAATGAATGTAATAATGCTTTATCTTTACAAGAAACTATTAAGCAAAATTTTTTAACTTTATTTTCTCTAAATCGTAATAGATTAGGGGAGTCTTGTGTTAAGACAATTTCTGGTCTTATTATGCAACAGTTAATTACGGTAATTCAAGATAGAAAGATAGATGAACATATTATATTTATTGTCGATGAAGTGTCTGTTGTTGAAAATCCTATTTTACTTAAGTTTTTATCAGAAGCTAGGAAATTTGGTTTATCATTAATTTTAGTACAGCAATATTTTGAACAGATTAGTGGAAAATTACAAGAAGCTATTTTTGCTAATGTTGTTAATTATTATGTTTTTAGAGTATCTAGAAGAGATGCTAGTATATTAGCTAGCAATATTTCTATGAAGTTATCTTGTGATGATAGTGAAGAAAATCGTATATCTATGTTAATTAATTTGGGAGATAGAGAGTGTGTGGTACGACTTGGAAGCAGGGGAGTTTTACTTCCAGCATTTAAGGCCAGAACTGTTGATTTTGTTCCAGTTAAAAGAATTAAGAGTACCAAAATTTCTAAGCCTGTTCCTAAAAGTACGGTTACTATTTCTCCTCCAAAACAGAAATTTGAGATTACACCAAATATTAAGCTAACCGAATTGTTATTGGAACAGTCTTCTAGTAGAAGAAATATGAGAGGTGATACTAATGAATAAGCCGCAAGTAGTAGAGGCAGTAGATAAGATTTTTTCTAATGTTTTTGACTGTAAGAATCCATTTACCTTAGATGAACTTTTAACTAAGTTTGCTTTTGATGTTAAATTACCACAACAAGTCAATGATTCGTTTACAGGAGAAGTGACTTGGGCAACATCAGTAAATCCTACCAAGTATATTACAGAAGAAAATACTTGGAAGTGGAAAAGTTGGGAGCAACCAAAACAAGAAATAGAAAATTTAGAACAATTGGTTAATCTGTGGAATAAAATTAATTATCGTACTACGGAAAGGGTGTATGATTCTACTAATGTTTCTGAAAGTGATACCATTTATCGCTCTGAGAATGTTTATCGCTCCTGTGATTCTAGTGATTGTAAAAATCTGATTTTTTCAGATGGTTGTCAAAACTGTGAATATTTACTTGCTTCTCAAAGATCTGGACATTGTAGTTTTTGTATTCGATGTGATGATTCTTCTGGTTGCTCTAACAGTTATAATATTTCATGCTCTAGTAAGATTAGTAATTCTTTCTTTATCGAAGATTGTGGTTCTTTGCACGAATGTATGTTTTGTGCTCATATTTCTAATAAAAAGTATTGTATTTGTAATATGCAATTTGATAAAGATGAATATTTTGCTATTAAAAAAGAAATTATTCAGTGGATTATGAATTCATAACGTTAAGTGGAGGTGATTTTATGAATCCTTTAGTATATCAATCATATATGAAAGATAAGATTATTCCTAAAACCGTTATTTTTGCATCTGCTTTCGGTCTTACTATTGATTCTTTTAAACCAGCGAATGAACATGGTAAGTATCCTTATCGTATTCGTTTTTACCATGGAAATCATATTGTGGGACATATGGATCTTGTTGTGGATGAAATGTTTGGGAAACTTTATCCTGGTTGGGAATATCCTTTTATTCTTTTTACACCAGTTGGTAATGTTTCAGGCCATTATTTAAGTTCCAGTAATAATAATTTGTTTTCTTATCAATTAGATTTATATGATAAAGATAAAGTTGATTTTGTTCGTGGATTATTTCAAATCTACGCTTCTGGAAAAAATGAAGTGCGAAATCATAATTATTTTGTAGGTGCTAGTGTTACTTCCCTTAAAGATGGTCAAGAGATTGCTGATATGACTACTAATTGTTGTGGAAGTGAGGTTAAATTTGGTGTTCGTAGTTATGAACCTTTTGAAGAAATTACCTATGGTTATTTTGGTGATCTTTATATCTATCATAGACAAATAGAAAATAGAGAAGAAACGCTACTTACTAAAATATCTGTTTCTAATAGTAGAGTTCAAAAAAATGATGCCAGTTTGTCTTTTTCTGATGGAAGGAGTTATGTCCTTTCTAAAGTAGGTGATACTGAGGGTAATATTCGATTTGATTTATTGGATAAAGAGATTATGAATCATGATTCCTCCTTTTTTGCAGTAATTGATAGGGTAAGAGATAATTTGACTTTTCCTGTCTATGGCGGGAGTATTTCTTTGTATGATAGATTTGCAAGTTTATCTTATCAAGATAATTCGCAATTTTTATCTATATCTAAAGCAAGTGATGTGAAGCAGTTAAAAAAAGTTAATCCATTAGTAAAACAATACTGTAAAAAGTAAATTCAGTCTTTGGACTGTTTTTTGTATGAATAAATTTTTTTAGGGTATGTTATTACTGGTGATATTATGTTTTGGAGTGTAAGATTTCCATCAATTCCTGCTTTAAATCCAGTAGATAGTATACTCGATGTTGGTATTATTGGAGGCGGAATTACTGGACTTTCTACTGCTTATTATTTAAAAGATACTAATTTGAAAATTGCTTTATTTGATAAGGGCTCTATTGGTCAAGGTGTGACTAGTAAGACAACTGCTAAAATTACCTATTTACAAGGTGATATTTATCAAAAGTTAGGTAGTAAGGCAAAAGAGTACTATCTATCTCAAAAGCAAGCTATTTCAGAGTTATTACGTATTATTGAAACAGAACATATTTCTTGTGATTTGGAGCAAGTTAGGTCTATTCTTTTTACTTTGGATGACGAAAATGTTTCAAAAATTAAACGTGAAAAAGAGTTGTTAGAAAGTTTTTCTGCTCATCCATTTTATGTTTTTGATACTAGTATTAAAGCCGGTATTGGTGTTTCTGATGCATATGTTTTTCATCCATTGAAATATTTATCTGGTTTATCTAGGTTATTACTTTCTAAAATTATGTTTTATGAAAATACTTTGGTTCAAAATATTAAAAGGGAAAATGGCTATTATCTTTTACAGACTCCGCTAGGAGATTTTAAGGTAAGAAATGTTATTATTGCTTGTCACTATCCATTCTTTTTATATCCTAATTTTTTTCCGTTAAAGACTTATATACAGAGAGAATATGTAAATGTAGCTAATGTTAAGAAGCATGAAGCTTATTCGGCTATTAATATTGATTCTTGTCTTCATTCTATTCGCTACTATAAAGATTATCTTATTTATGGCTCTAATCGTCATAAGCTTACTAGTAAGATTGATTATGGTAAGAGTTATGAACATAGTAGGGAAGATTTTAAGAGATATTTTCATAGTTTTCCAGAATATACTTGGATGAATCAAGATATTGTTAGTCATGACTTATTGCCTTTTATTGGTGAAGTTTCTCCTCATCTGTTTTTAGGTACTGCTTATCGTGGCTGGGGAATTACGAATGGAACAATTGCAGGGAAGATTTTATCTGATTTAATTTTACATAAAAGAAGTGAGTTTTCTTCTTTATTTTCTCCTTGTCGTATGAATGTTTCTTTGTTCGCTAATTCTTTTTTAGGTACTTTTCATTATATGAAAGTATATGCTGAAGCTTTATGGAAGAAAAACAATCCTACTTATATTCGAATTAATGGAGTAATTTATGCATTATATGAAGATAAAGAACATAAAACTCATAAGATTCGTTTATTATGTCCTCACATGAAATGTAATTTGGTTTTTAATTCGTTTGATGAGACTTGGGATTGTCCTTGTCATGGTTCTAGATTTGATTTGGATGGTAAATTGATAGAAGGACCTGCAAAAGAGAACTTAAAAAATTGTATATAGTTTCTTCTTTTGGACATACTAATAGCGAGGTGAAGAAAATGAATAAACAATGCGAATTAATTGAAAAAATTTATAAGGATGCTGCTATGGGAAGATTTTCTACTCGTAAGTTGTTAGATAGTCTAAAGGGTAGAGATAATAAGATTACCGGTGATGTGGAAAGTATTTTTGAAGGATATTCATCTTTTGAAGAAAAAGCAAAAGAAGAGCTTCTTGCTTGTGATATGAAACCTGAAGAGGAAGGTAGTATTGCTAAAATGATGTCTTCCATGGGGATTTTTAAAGAAGTTATTTCAGATAATAGTGATGCAGCAATTGCTGATTTGTTAATTCAAGGATTGTCCATGGGTGTAATTGAGATGGAGAAACGTATTAAAGGTGCTAGTGATGATATTAATAAAGATCATTTAAAATTAGCAAAGGATTTTAAAAAGTTTCAAGAGAAATCTCAAAAGACTATGGAAAAATATTTATAAGAGAATTTAGTTCTCTTTTTTTGTTTAAAAAATGTTTTTTGTTACAGACTATTATTGGGAGGAGATTTATGAATAATATACAATATATGGAAGTCCCTAGTAATATTCTTACGGGCAAAGATTTAGATTATTTATCTGATATGTTTGCATGGAATTATGGAGCATATAAGAAAATGAAGAATTCTGTAAGTCAAGTTACTGATCAAGAAATTGTTGCGGTAATGGATAAGGCGGCAAGTGTTTTTGATCAAAATTTGAATACGGTGTTATCTATTTTAGGAGGTGTTTCTAATGAATAATCAGATTACTAATCCGAAAGTAGAAGTACCTATAGGAATTACATGTAATGATAAAGATTATATTAATTCACTACTTTCTTGTTTAAAAGAAATGTCTAAAAATTATGTTGTTGCTATGACGGAGGCTAGTAATGAGTGTTTATATGAGAAACACAAGCAAGTATTTTTATCATTAGTTGCTTTGCAAAGAGAAGTTTATGAGTTGATGTTTCGTAAAGGTTGGTATGCCTTAGAGAAGGCTGATAGTCAAAAGATTAATCAAAAATCTCAGATGTTAACTCAAGAATATCAAGATTTAAATGCTTAATTTGAGGGGAACAATTGTTCTTCTTTTTTTCGTAATGTTGACAGTATAATAATTTTAAATTTGGTTATTTTATAAATAGGTGATGATTTTTGACAAAGTTTTCCAAATATGTTATAGTATACTCTATCTCAGGGGGAGATTATACATGAATACAGAAAATTTACCGTCGAAGAGAAAATTATTTATAACGACGATGCTTATTTTTATTAGTTTAATGATTTGTTATTTTTATGAATATCATAGGATTTATCGTAGTATAGATGTTACTGTATCTAAGACTGCTACTGTTGAATATGGTAGTTCTAACTATGATATTCGTAGTGTTGTAGATTCTGTGGATGGAGAGATTGTTTCTATTAAGAAAGATATAGATACTACTAAAGTAGGACCACAAGAGATTGTTGTTGAAGTTGAAAAGAATCAAATTGTGAAAGAAGTACCTATTATTGTAGAAGTGAAAGATACCATTGCTCCAGAAATTCAGTTGAGGGAAGAGACTATTTCTTTAACTGAGGGAGATAGTTTTGATGCTTTAAGTAATTTGGAGTCTGTTTATGATAAAGTAGATGGAGAAATTTCTTATCAGCAAAAAGAGAATCTTAATTTGGATGATGATACTAATTACTATACGATAGATAGTAATGTAGATAGTAATGTTCCAGGTACGTATGAAGTTAAGGTTACAGCTGTCGATAAATATGGTAATGAGTCTTTTGTTACTTATTCTGTAGAAGTTGCGGCTAAACCAGAGGAAGTTGTACCGGCTGTTGAAATACCAGCTTATCAAGATAGTTATCTTCCTACGGGTGATATGGCATCTTTAGTACAACTTGCTTATTCTTTGATTGGTAGTCCTTATGTTGCTGGTGGAAATAGTCCTGCTGGCTTTGACTGTAGTGGTTTTGTTCAATATTTATATAGTCGAGTTGGAATTTCCATTAGTAGAAGTACTTCTACTCAAATTCATGATGGTGTTGCTGTTAGTTATGAAAATGCACAACCTGGGGATATTTTACTTTGGGGATATAGTGCTGGTGTTCCTACACATTCTGCTATTTATGTTGGTAATGGCCAAATGATTCATGCTACGAATCCAAGGCAGGGTGTTATTGCTAGTGATGTTGCAGCATGGACTAGAGGATCTGGTACTTCTGTTATTGCTGTTCGAAGAATCTAGTTTACTAGTTTCTTTTTGTTTTTGGAGGTATGAATATGGAAAGACGTTATAGTGATTTGGTAATTGAAGTTACTAGAAGATGTAATCAAACTTGTAAAGATTTTTGTATGCGAGGGCCACAACAGAACTTAGATATTACCTATGATGACATTGATTTATTTTTAGATTTAGACCGTAATCATTATAAAAAAGTTTCTCTTTTGTTTTTTTCAGGAGGAGAGCCTACTTTAAATCCTGAAGCAATTCATTATTGTATTGATAAAATTATAGGAGAAAAATTACCTATTTATTCTGTAGGTTTATTTACGAATGGTTTAATTTATTCTGATTCTATTGTTGAAGATTTTAATCGTTATGATGAATATTATAAGGAGTATATTTTACCAGAGTTAATGAATATGACAAAATTACCTGTAGAAGTTATGCGTCAGTTAGCTCTTAAGGGAAGTTTTATTACTTTTTCTAATGATAAATATCATTTACCTATTTCTCCAGAGGTAGTACGATTATATCAAGAAAATGGTTATGGTATTGAATTTGATTATACAGGAGATCGCAGTGTTGAAAAAGGTAATTTGTTAAATGCAGGTTTTTCTCAACAAGGACGTGAACTTTTACCGGAAGATAATTGTATTAGGATGTTTGGAGACTCTGTTATAGATACTATATATCTTACTGCTAAAGGTAATTTGAGTTGCTATGGCGATGGAAGCTATGAACTTATAGATAAAGTATCTAAAGATTATCCTGTTTCACAATATACTTTGGAACAGTTTTGTCTTGCTAATGTATCTAAATCTTCTAGAGATTATGATGATTCTGATAGGAAAAGTTTTGTCTTTTTTAAAAAAAGATAATTTTTCGTATAATTTTTCTATTTCTGTTCATTCTATGGATAGGAGGGATTATATGGAAACAGTACAAAAGATATTATTAGTTATTACTATTATTGGTGCTATTAATTGGGGATTAATTGGAATATTAGATTTTAATTTAGTGGATACTATTTTTGGAGTTGGTTCCTTATTTAGTAGAATTATTTATAGTTTAGTTGGAATTTGTGGACTAATTAATATCGGTATTTTATTTAATCATATTGAAGCTAAATAAATTTTTCATTTTTAGTTTTCAAGTGATGTAAAAAGTGATACAATAATTTTGTATCTTTTTTATTTTGCCGATTTAGCTCAGTTGGTAGAGCAGCGCATTCGTAATGCGGAGGTCGAAGGTTCAAGTCCTTTAATCGGCACCATTGTGAGTTTATTTGATATTTCAATTTATATATATTTATCTATTAGATGATTGTATTTTTTAAAAGAGAAGATTTTATATTCTTTTCTTTTTTTTGAGTTCCGGTAAAATTTAGCAGGAAAAAGAAAAAGTGAAAATGTGTTATCCACAGATTCACTTTTTTTATATAAAAATAAGGAAAAAACTT
>CASEGV010000009.1:0-52081 GCA_949287595.1 uncultured Mycoplasmatota bacterium | reverse complement strand
GGTACGCATTTTTTTCTAAAACATAAAAGCTCTATTTCCCTTGAAATTAAAGGGATTAGAGCTTTTTAACCTTTTACAACTGTCAAACTTGAAATTATACCATGATTTGTAGAAAAAAGAAAGGATTACTTTCTTTTATGTAAATATCTTTTTACTGCAAGGTAGTATTGGTCACTCTTATCAATAGAGCTACAAAACTCATCATCTATTTTTCCTTGTTCTTGTAGTGCTTCTTCAAGAGCAACAGATAATTTTTGTTCCCAGACTTCTGGATTGTTCATATTTCCCATAATATCTAGAAAAACTGGCCATAAAGTATCCTCTTCTGCTACAGAAACATTTAGCACAGAATTATTTGCTTCTTTATTTTCTAATCGTATTCCATCTTCTAGTGATTGCAGATGTAAATCTTGATTTAGAAATAAATAACTTGTAGTAATAGCAGTCATTAAAAACTTCTCTGCTTTCTCATTCTTACTATCCATGGACATTTTAGTACCTTCTAACAAAGGCTGTCCTGTAGTAGTATTCATTAAATCTATTGAAAATAAATATTTAGATTTTTCTTGTTCTGTTTGTTCTTTGATAGTAGTTATAATCTGTAAATCTTCTCTATTTTTCTGTATTTCTCTAAAACTATCATAAGTTTCTAGATATTTATTAAACCAGTCTATACATTCATTTAATACAAAGTTTCCATCATTTTGATATTCATTAATTTTTAATTCTTCTATTTGTTTCATATCTTACCACTCCTTACTATTTTTTAATTTTAACATTAATAACGCTTTTTTGTCGTTATTTTATATTGTTTGGCTTTTTCAGCTTTTTCTTCTAAGATAGTCTTTAACTGATAATCGTCCCCTTTATAACCATATAAAATTGCATTTTCTGAATCGTCCACTGTATCACCAGTAACCATAAAACCAGAATAATCATGCATATTGGATAAAACTTCCCATTTAGCTTTCATAATTGTATTTTCTACAATACTATTTAAAGAGCGTGCACCATAACCTAATTCTAGTGCTCTGGAAGCAACTTTTTCAACGTAATCATCAGTCCATTCAAAGAATACATTAGCATAATGTAGTGCTTCTTTGTTTTTATATAACGGACTAATATTTTTACGACATAAAATTTCTTTTAGGCTATCTTTGGTATGAGCTTCTAACATGACAATGACAGGAATTCTTGCTACTAACTCTTTAGGAATACCGCCATACTCTATTAAATCTTCACTGGTTAATTCTACTAAAGGTGTGTTATTTTCAGTTTCTGTTGTAAAACCAACGCTGGTACTAGAATAGTTTTTATGCTGTTTCATTTGTATTGCTTCTGCAAAAGAACCAGTTGCCATAATTATTAATTTATCTGTCTTAAAAGGAATTTGCTTTTCATTTACTTGTAAATAATATGTTCTTCCATCTAAATAAGGAAGCAAAGCATTTAAAGCTCCTTTTCCAGCAATATCTTTATTACTATCAGAACCTTTTTTATCAATCTCATCAAAAATGATAATACCTTGTTCTGCTTTTTTTACATCATGATTGGCTTCTGATAACAATCTTGTAAGAGAATCTGTAATAGAATCTCCTACATATCCTGTTGTTGTAAGCTGAGTAGTATCAAATATAATCGAAGGTATTTCCAAATACTCTGCAATTGTTTTTGCAAGTAAAGTTTTTCCTGAACCAGTTGGTCCTACTAACAGACAATACGACGGTAAATCGATTTGAATTTCGTTAGCAATTTGCTTATTCCATACAGCAGATATGATACGTTGTTTAGCATTTTCTTGACCAATAATTCTCTCATCTAAATATTCTTTTGCTTCGGCAACATTGATAATAGAGGATTCTTTATTAACTGTATTTTTTTCTTCTTTTTTGACTGGAGCATTCCTTAATACTGCTTGATAATTTTTTTGAATAGCTTTTACATTATCCATTTCTTGGTTTTTTAACTTTTTAATTTTCTTATGGATAGTATCTACACCATTATTTTCTTCTACTAATTTCTTATACTGCTCTGTTAATATTTCTAAATAATCACAAGAAGTTTCTACTTCTGGTTGTCCTTTTACAGAAATATTATCATGAAATTGACAATAAATTGTTGTGAATAAATCTGATGTCTGATTAATCATTTCTATCATTTTTTTCTTATCATTTGTAGATAAAATTTGATTACAACTATTAGAAAAAATATCAGAAATAGTGATGGTGTTAAAAGATGTATCTTTCGCTTCTTGTATCATATTAGCAAGTGATAGTGGTGCCATAATTTCTTGGAAGTCCTCTTCTCCATCATATATTTTTTGAAGAACTTCGTGAATGATACCTATATCTTCTATTTTTAAGAGTTTCTCTAAAATATCATCTAAATAGCCCTCCTCAGAAGTCATATCATACTGATAATTCATTTGCTCTAATTCATATGGTGATAGCGGATATCCATATTGATCTACCGGTAAAAAGGAAACATCAGAAAATAAATCCATTTCAATTTTTTGATCAGCATCGATTTGAATATTATTTAATTTATCTATTGTCCCCTGTATACGCAAAGGAATTATTCCTGTAGCATCTACACTTTGTAAATAAAAAGCAATATTTATCGCACTATCTATTCTTTTAAAATAGTCTTTTTTGGCTTCTTCTATATCAACGTTTGGATATTTTTGTAATAAATAGTCTTTTGAAATTGTATAAGCTGCCAACTCTTCTATTTGAGGATTATTAATAGCAGTAGATTCCGAAATATCGTAAAATACTTCTTGATCTGTCGTATAAAAGAAATTTCCCTTTATGGTACTTAATGTTCCTTCTACTAATTTTTCGGGAACTAAGATATAAAACTCGCTATTTATTTTTTTCTTTTTCATTACTACAGTATATTTTGTATCTGTCATTTACATCACCTTCCTGTCCTTCTTTAATTTTCTATTCTAAACCAAAACTAATGTTTTCACAAGAAAAAATGTAAGATAATGTAAATTTGACTATAAGAATGAAAAAAATCTTTTTTATTAATATTTGAAAGTGATAGACTAATAATAGGAGGTATTTTGATGAAAGATTATTTTGGATACAACCATAAAATATGTGTAGTTACAGGAGCAAGTTCTGGTATTGGTCTTGCTACTGCAAAGCTATTAGTTGAGTTAAATGCAGAAGTATATGCATTAGATATTGTAAAAAAAGAAATTGAAGGAGTAGCAAAATTTATCGAAGTGGATTTAAGCGATAAAGACTCTATTGATAAAGCTATGGAGCAAATTCCAACTCATATTGATTCTTTCTTTGGAGTTGCTGGATTATCTGGTGCGAAAACAAATTATTATAAAACTTTTACTGTAAATTATATTGCTAATAAATATATTACGGAGGAATATCTAAAGAATAGAATGTCTTATGGCGGTACTATTTCTTATGTTACTTCTACTGGTGGATTATACTGGGATAAGTATGCGAATGAGTTTGAAAAATTCACTAATGCGAAAACTTGGGATGAGATGATTACTGCTCTACATAGTCAAGCAAATGAAGACACTCTTGGCATGATGGCTTATCCATTATCTAAACGAGCAATGAATTATTATATGGCAAGTCTTGCTATTGAGTTAGGACCTAAAAAGATTAGAGTTAATGCCCTTCTTCCTGGTAGTACAGATACGGGAATGAAAAAAGAGTTTGAAGTTGAAGCTGGTGGCATGGATGCTTTAGTAGCAGAAACAGGTACAGCTAAGCGTCTAGCAACACCTGAAGAAATGGCATGGCCTTTGATATTTTTAAATAGTGATTTAGCAAGTTTTATTACTGGACTACCTTTTATAGTCGATGCTGGAACTAGCGCCATGGTTGCTTTAAAACAAAAGAAAGATCGCATGGATATGAAAGTTGGTTCTAAATTATTTAACTTAGGCTTTATTCAAAAGCAGTTAGCAAAACAACTAGCACCCTTAACAGAAGGTACAGATAATAAGCCTGAGGATAATACTATTAAAACGGATGAGACTATTGCTAATTTGTCTCAAGAAAATGAAGATAAGAATAAAACAGAGCAAGAGCCATCTTTAACAGATTTGGATGAGGAACAAAATAATAAAGAAAAAGATAGTCAGAACGAGACTGAAATATTATAACATAGGATAGTTGAACGTTTTAGGTAAGCAATTTCATTATTAACTAAAAGAAAAGACTGTTTTCAAAAGCAGTCTTTTTTGATGAAAAAAAGATGACTAGTGTCACCTTGATATAATATACAATATTTTATAACTTTTATTTTCCTAACATATTTAACAAATTAATCTTAAACATGTCTTTTTCAGGGTTTGTCTTAGAAATCATAACACCCTTATATGTAGAAAGTTCTGCTCTATGTCCTTCATCTAAAATTCCTTCTGGCGTAATATTTGTTAAAAGGATAATGTTTTTTTCTGGATATACAGTATAATGTAAGATAATCTCTCCGTGCACTTTTGCAAATAGTTCGTCTGTTGGTAATTTTAATTCATAAGAGACTGTTTTGTCTTTTTCATTTTTACTTACTTCTTTTCCTAAGAAATTTCCCTTTCTTAATTCTGGATAATAAGTAAAAGTTAATTTCTTATAGGCAAGCATATTATACTTTCTAACAGAACGTTCTTTCTTTCTAAAATCATTTTCATCTAAATATTCAAATATATAAGACTTTTCCATATATTCAACCTCCCTATGCATAATACTTGTGCTTCAGTTTTCCCCCTCTATCCTTGAAGTAAACACATTATAACACAGAATGCGGAATATGTCAAATTTCACATTTTGGAGGCTAAATTTTGATGATTTTCATTTGTTTTATAGAAAAAAGATGACAATTTTATCTATTTGTCATCTTAATTTTTTATCTTTGATATACAAACTCAGTGGTTTCTGAATTAGTAGCTTGTTCTGTATAATTTTCTGGATTTTCTGCCATATCCTGTACCATTGCCTCTGCTTTTTCTTCGTTTGTCATCTCTGGTGTTTCTGATACAGGTTCTTCATATTCTAAAATATATGTATTGCTTCCTGGCATTTGTGTTACAGTATAATCTTCTGGCATAGTCTCTTCTGCAGTTTCCTCTGTAGTTGTTTCACTACTTGTATCACTTGTAGAAGAGTTTTCCTCTGCTACTGGTTGGGATTGTTCTTGATTATTTTGTTCTTCACTTTCCTCATCATATGAGATGATTGTCTGATTTCCTGCTTCCTCTACTTGGAAGTTATCTAATTCTTCTGCAGGTTCATAATCAACATATTCTCCTTCAGGGATTGCTACCTCATCCACAGTATTTATTGATTCATTGTTTGTAGTATAATCTGTAGTATAATCTGTAGTATAATCTATAGTATAATCGCTTGATGAGTTGTAATTATAAGGGCTACCATAAAGTGTATAAGTGTCCACTGTAGATTGTTGTGGGTTGCTATTTGAAGTAGAAGCTTCTTTTGGTTGTACTGTTTGACTTTTTGCACTTGCTTGTACTATTTGTTCTGATTGGGCTTGATTTTCTTCTTTCTTTTGTTCTGGTTCTGGACTAACAATACTTTCCTCTAAGGTATTTCCTATTTTTAAACTTCCATTTTCATCTAGATTATAGTGCCAGTCTACTAAGGATTTAAATGATTCTAATTGACTTAAATCACGTTTTTTATCATTTACATAATAAACATTTGCTGTTTGTTGTTCTTTGATTTTTTCACCTTTAAATTGTTGATATGTTGGATTTTCTGCTTCTTCTTCACCAGTTAAAGCTTTCGCCATATTTAAATTTTCTTCTGCTTGATCAAATAATCCTAAATTATTAAAGTATGTAGTAACTTTTTCTAAGTTTGTCTGATTTACTTCTAAGTCTTGGAATATTGATACTGCTGCTCCAACAATTGGAGCAACTGCTAATTTATAAGATTCTATATCTTTTTTGTCTGTTGCATTCACAGAAAAATCGTCTATTACCTTTTGTAAAAATATGTTTGCAGAGTTTACTTTAGCATCTCCTGTTAAGTTTTTAGCTTCATAGTAAGAGTTTTCATATTTGTTAACAAATTCTTTACCTTCAGCACTATCAATTAATTGACTTAACTGTACAGGGTTTTTATTGGTTGATAATACGTAAGCACCTAGTAATTGTAGATATGCTTCTTTATATGCATTTGCAAAATCCATAGATTCTGCATCGTTAAATATTGCTTTTACTTGGTCTTGTGTATAATCATTATATGCTAAGTTAAGAGCATTTACTTCATCCCAAGTAAGAGATGTACGTATATTAACATTATTAGCATCTAAGCATTTGTCTGCAAAATCAATATTATATTTATCCATAAAGTTAGATATCTTCTGCATTGCTGTCTGTTGTGTTTTATCTGTCGTAATATATAATAATTGTTCGTATGATAAACCACTAAGATCATCATTAGAAATCTTACCATCTTCTACTAATGTTGCTACTTGATCTGGTGTAAGTTTATATTCTTTTATTAAATTAATAATTTCATTTTTAGTTAAATTGTCTAAATCATTTGAAGTAGATTCTACTTTTGAATTAGAGTCTACTTGCGAACTGTTTTTCATACATGAACTTATTCCTAAAGCTCCTCCAACAGTTATTACAATTGCTGCGATAGCTGCCTTTATAGCAGTAGACATACGTTTTCTTTTCTTTGTTGACTTTTTCTTGTTCTTTTTCTTGGCTTTTGCTTCTTTTCTTTTACTAAAGAAACTTTTCTTTTCTCCTTTTTCCTTCTTTTTTTCTTTTCCTTTTTTAAATTTTGAGAAGAAGCCTTTCTTTTCTTCTTGTCCTTCTTTGCTTTCTTTTGCTTCTTCTTCTTCTGATTCTTTTAATTTATCCCTTTGCAAAATATGAAGTGTTGCATACTCGCAACCTCTTACAACAACATTTTCATAAAAAAGTCTGAATGGTTTCAAAATAAAATCTTTTACTTTATTTAAACCATTCTTTATTTTTTGAAATAGTGTCGTTTTTTCTTTAGAAGTCGTTTTTTTCTTCTTCTTTTTTGGAGTAGCAGTAAAATAGCTCTGGAAGTTTTTTTCTAATTTATCAGGTGTTGTTTGCTTCATCATTACTTTTTCATTTTTAGATAGTTCTATTGCATCTTCTATAGGAAGTATCTCCACAGTACCATCATCATAAAAAACTGCTGCTTGTGTACGAGTTGTAGTTGTACTACCTACGACATCGTTTACTGAAAATTTTACGATATTTGTAATTTTTTTCTCATTTTTCATACTTATCCCCCTAATTATATTACAATATATATTTCAATACATTATAATCCTTTCATAAGTTATTATCACGATAAAATCTAGATGTAATAAAAGATAATTTTGTTACCTTTTCTATTTATTTTTAACAGATATCTTTTCCTATCTAGGATATTTTTATCTGTTAATACCATAATTAACTCTTTCTTGTATTACTTATTATTACCACTGATTCCTTACTTTTCATGTTTGTAATTGCCTTTGGTTTTACTATGTTTGGTAATACTCCTACGATGAAAAAGACAAGAATCATTAATACAATTAATCTGAACAAAAAAGGCTTACATGGAAAGCCACGTTGTTCGTTTTTTTTACTGTACATATAGCTTCCCTCTTTTCCTTTCTTGGCCCTTCTTTTTTATCGCTCTTATACTACCACTAAAGGCAAAAAAAGTCAAGACTAACGTTTCTTTAGCTCTACAATAGTCTCGCCTTCATTAAATATATCTATCTTTGCACTGACAACATATTTGTTTTTACTTAATACTTCTTTGGTAGTTTTACGAAGAATTCCTGTTCCAATACCATGAATAATTACTGCTTTGTCACATCTCATTTGATAACAATCCATGATAAAATCATTAATCATAATTCTAGCATAATCACGATCAAATCCATGTAGATCTAGTACTGGATAACGATTATATAAGTTCATCATATTCAAGTACTTCTTTTAAATCTGGAATAGAGCATCTTGCTCCTACTCTGGTTACAGAAATTGCTGATGTAATAGATGCATAATAAACGGTATCTCGTAATGAATATCCATTTCCTATAAAATAAGTAAATGCACCATGGAAAATATCTCCTGCCCCGGTAGAATCCACAGCCTGTACTTTAACCGTTGGTAATATTTCATAATCCTCTAGTTTGGTAAAACTACCTTTATCTTCTAGCGTAATTATTACGGTATTTTGGAAGAATTCTTTTAATCTTTCGTAACAGTAAATCAAACTATCCATATCATTTACATCTATTTTTTTATTTGCAAACTCTTCTGCAAAAGTTTTAGAGCAAACAACATATGTTACTAATTTTCCTAAACGTTTCGTATCATCTGTTAATCTTCCGGCATCTATTACACTAATGGCATTGGGATTTGCACGCAATACTGCCTCTGCTGTTTCAGGATGTTCTCCATCTATTAAAATTAAATCAGCATGAATATTACCATCATGATTTAATTTACGAATAGGTGGTTTTTTTGATGTAATAATTGTTCTACTACCATTAGAACGATTGGCAATAATGTAACTGCTTGAAGTCATAAAATCAGGATGGACTTCTATACAGTCTGTTGCTGCATGAACTCGCTCAAATTCATGAATTACTTGTTGTCCATAATAGTCATCCCCTACTGCACACATAATCGTAGTATCCATTCCCCATTTAGCAAGCAAATATGCTCCATTGGCTGCTGGACCTCCACCGCACTCCATATGTTCTTTTATTCTATATTTTAAATTTTCTGTTGGATAAAAATCCATTGGTAACGTTGTATCATAAGTAGCATGACCAACACAAACTACTTTCATTAAATCACCTCTTTATCTTCTTTTATTATTATAACAAAAATAAATGGTAATTTCTACGTAAGAGATTATATTTTACGAATATTTACTTATAAACTTTGTATCATATTTTAAAAGGATACAGTAGAAGAGCGAGTTACTACTTGACCCGTAGACTTCTCATCTATCATCGCTTTTAATTCATTTTTAGATTTTGTCTTTTCTAAATAATTAGAAAGTTGCTGTTGCATTTTAGTATATCCCTCTTCTGTTAAATTAGAGATAAAATTATCATGTTTGTATATTCCCTTTTCGTCAGCATAATGATTTTCTCCGAAATCCCAAATTTGATAAGTTTCCTTAAATTCTGCTAACGATTTTCCTTTGGATGCTGCCATAAATGAGGTTGCTGCATCTTGAAATGATCCTCCATTTTGTAATATCCAATTTTCAATTCCAACACCACTGATTCCTCCTTGCTGTTTTTTATAAACTTCCCCTTCTTTCAATGTTGTTTTTGCTTCTATAATATTAGCTAATACAAATTTATAATCATCTGGATGTTGTTCTCTAATAGATTGTAATCTATCTTTTAAGGACTCATCAGAAGAATAATCCACTCTATCTGTTTTTTGAATAAAGGAGATATCAATATCAACTGGTTCTTCCAAACCATCAATATGAACATTTTTAAACCGAAAGTTACCATTTACAATTTCACTTCTATGTTCTTCTCCTAACACTTGTAATAGTCTTTCTTGTACTTCTTCTTTCTTTTTATCATCCGTCATAATACTATTATCTAGACGCATAATAAAATCAAAATCACCCTTTCCTAAGATATTCGTATTTCTGCCAGTAGAACCAGTATCAATAAATTCCACCGTTCCTGTTTCCAATTTATGATTGATTTCTCCTTTTAAAGTTATCCCTAAAGAAGAAAGTGCCTCTCCTATGACTTTATCAATAGCTTGACGTTTTATAGTATTATCTTGCTCAATTTGTGGAATTGTCTGCACAATTTGTTCTATCTCTTCACTCCTCAAACTAGAAGACATCGTATATTTTTCCATTCCATAATAAGATAATCCCTGCATTTTAGAACGTAAATTATCATATTCTTCCTCCGTATAAATTAATTTTCCACTAAAATCGATAACTGGAATATATACTCCATTTCTAGCAATTTCAAATTTTATAGCAGCTAAGTCATCATAATCAGGTTCATTATTATCTGATGGCAAATATTGTACATTACCATTTGCATCATATGGGCTTTCTTCATTAATCCTATTTTTCTTTTTATATAAAATATAATCGGCATCAGAAAAAGATAAACCCGTACGAGCACCCCAGTGTGTTTCATATCCTTCTAAGTCTACTTTAGTACCGAAAACTTCTATTTTCATAGGATCGTAGGAATTTCCTGTTAAATTTCCATCTTTATCTCTTGTGATATTTATATTTGGATTATCATGTTTTAAAATAATAAATACATTCCCAAAACCAAATCCAGTAGGAGAATCGGATACCGTATGAAAGATATCTCCTTCTTTATCCACATAAGATAAATCTATATCAAAAGGTGTCGTATCAGATTCTGTTTTTTTCCCGACAAAAGTCGTTAAAAATTCTTTACTAACATTACCATGTTGAAAAGAACTTCCAAGAATACTATAATCTCCAATTCCTCTTACAAAATCCCCTACTTCAAAGCAAAATGGTTGTTGCTGTAGCTGTTTAGCATATCTTCTTCCTCTTCTATCTGCTTCCTTATGAATATTCTCCGTTAAGGATTTCAACTGATTAAAAGAAGTAATACCAGCAAAAAAGCAAAAAGAACGAATAATTCTATCTTTTAATTGATATCTTTCATTTGGTGAAAAGAAATCTCCTAATATTTTTACTTTTTTATCTAACGATAAACCATCAAAATTAATATCTTGTTGCTTACCAACTTGAGTATTTCTATATAGTGTTTCTAAGTGCTCGGCAAAAGATAATAATTCCCTTTGTTCTCTATTCGTTAGTATTGAAACATCAAATTTCCCCTCAACAATTTGATTGTAACATTCATTTCCAAACTCTATGTTTCTTAAGTAATTTTGGAAATCTCTATTATTAGAACTATAAGTAATTCTTAATAAATCATTATAAATAATTTGAAATCTTCTGTCATTTAGTGTTTTTCCTAATCCTACCATTGGTAAAGAATCATCTTTCAGTTCAGGAGCAACTCTACTCGTACTAGAAAAATCAAAATTTTCTAAATTAGGATTTAATATCTGAAAACAAGAATATACTTTTACAAAAAAAGGTAAGTTATTTTGAATAAAGACAGATTCAATTTTTTCAAAACTTTCTTCTGGATTTTCAAGATCTACAACACTGGCAATAATAGTTCCAGATAAGGTTCGAATATCTTTTGAGTTAGAATGAACTGCTCTTTCAGCTAATTTTACTACTTTAGCTATTTTTTCTTCATTATATTCGTGATTATTAATATAATTTTCAATAGCTTCCAAAGTTTCTTTATCAGAATCTACTTTTTTCAAGGCCTTAAAAATATATAATTTTCTGCGATTAGCTTCTGCTATTTCTACCTCTGGATACAAGTTACTTAAAAACTCCCCATGGTTTTCAAGTCCAAAAGCAATGTCTGTATCATGAAAATAATTTAACAAATCAGGAGTATTTTTAATTACACCCATATTAATTTCTCTACGATAAAATACATCTTGTATATTTTCCGGTACCATTTCATCTAGAAAAAGTCGTGGGTAAGATGAATGAAAGGTAGGTACTTCTTTTAATTCTTTATATGTTATTTTTTCTTTTACAATATTCTTATAAATTTCATTTCCCAATTCTTTTACTAATTCTTCTTGAGTGAAAGCATTACTTTTTTCATTCAAAAATACTGAAAAAGATCCATAAGTAGCAACCAAATTTAAAAACTGCTCTTGTCCTATTCAATTGGCCAAGACTCCGTTAGCATCTATTGTTTTTGACAAATAAGTATATCTCACATCTCTAAATCGACTATGAATAATAAGACTTTTCCCTGCAAGTTCAGGAATATAATTTTGATATTCTCTTAATATTTCTGGTGTTATCTGATTAGTATAAAAAGCATCCTGTAACTCCTGTGGACAATCCTTACTAATAAATAAATGTGGATAATCTACAGTAGCCTTTTCATCCAGTAATTTTTCATAACGTAACCCGTAAGGTGATCTTTGTTTAGCCAAATAATCAAAGATATAATCTGTAAAAGTTGGATAACTTTGACAATTTACTAGTAATTGATTTGGTGTTTCTCTTCCTATTTTAGATATTATGCTTCCAAAGTCACCATAAAAAGAATTGCTATAGTTTTGAAAAAAATGATAATTATTTTCAAATTCTAATAAACTTTTGCTTTTTTCAAGTCTTTGTGTTGGGTTAGAACCTAGTATATATAAAAATCTTTGTTGACCACGGTCTGCAATAAACGTTTGATTATCATAAGTAAGTAAATCATCTAAATTCTGGTATCTAGGCACTATTTTATAATTTATAGATTTTACCCATTCCGGTAAGTTTACAATATCATTCACAACTAAATTATAATTCGTATCATGAAGATAAATAGCAACAATTTGAGGAAACTGTTCACGAATATTTATTGAATTATAATCCTGAAGCTTCATTAAATAATTTGTCTTTTCAAGATAATCTACTACATCTTTATAATGCTCTAACAAATAAGTAAAATCATCCATTCCTATTTGTTGAATAAAATTTTTAAAAACACTACCATTAGATATAAAAGAAATATATGGAGAATCTTTAAAAGTTTCTATATTATCAGACAATTCTTCATAAGATAAACTTTTACTATAATAACTTTCTCTTACTTTTTCTGGAAGAAAGTGATGAAGTAAGAAAATATCCTCATTTTCTTCTAAAAACTGTGGAGTAAATTGTTCCACTTGTAACGGAGCCCAGGAACTCAATATTTTTTTTCTAATCTCTTTATATAAAGTTTGACGTAAATCAGAAACATCACTTTTTCTTAGATTTTCACTAACATCTATATCCTTAACTCCATAATATTGAAAAGTAGTATTTCCCAAATTATAATTTGAGTTTAAACGAAATAAAGTAGAAACCTCTTTATAGTCATCATTATAATCCTTATATAAATGGACAGCATTCTCTAAACCTAACATTTCAATCATTAAAGCAGTTTCCTCATCTGCTCTAAAAAAATGTTCTCTAGATTGAGAGGATAACTTCTCATTTCCTTTTCTCTCCACTTCTTTTATTTCTTCTTCCGTTAAAGGAATAAAATCTTCGATAGATAAGGAATAATGATAGTATTTGTCACGGAATTCTTTTGGCATAGAAGAAGATAAAAAGACCGATGGATTACTTTTTATTACATCATCATCAAAGGAATCTTCATTTAGTAGTCTTACGTTTATACCCTCTAAATGTCTAACATTACATCCCTTTACATTAATTGAATCCATATCCTCAGTATTTAAAATACTAAAATCAATATTAGCATGTGTATTGGAAAAATCTACATCTCCTACAAAAACCAATTCCTGATAAGCTTCATAAGGAATATCACTTAAATCATAAGAAAAAAGTTCACTCATTAAACTTTCATAACGACGTTCTAAATCCTCCATGATTCTATCATATTCTTCTAACTCCTCAGCATCTTGTGCTTGTTGCCATATATTTTGTATAGATTGCTTTATTTGATTAAAATCTTCAATAGTTAGTTTTTTTTCATTCATCTTATCACACCCTAATTAAATTATAACATAATCGCGTAAAAAGTAAGAAGAATAAACTTAAAATCAGAAAAAAAGACTATTAACAAATATCCTTGTTAATAGTCTTAGACTCCATATAGAATTAACAATCCAATATTATTTATTGTTAATAGCGGCTTGTGCTGCAGCAAGACGTGCTACTGGTACTCTGAATGGAGAACAAGATACATAGTTTAGTCCTACTCTATGGCAGAAGTCAATACTCTTTGGATCTCCTCCATGTTCGCCACAAATACCAAGCTCTAAATCTGGTCTTGTCTCTCTTCCAAGTTTAGCAGCAATTTCTACTAATTTACCAACACCTTCTTGGTCGATAGACGCAAATGGATCTTGGTCTAGTATTCCTTTTTGATAATAGTCTGTTAAGAATTTAGAGGCATCATCTCTAGAATAACCAAAGGTCATCTGAGTTAAGTCATTGGTACCAAAACTAAAGAATTCTGCTTCCTCAGCAATCTTATCAGCTAAAAGTGCAGCACGGGGTATTTCAATCATAGTACCTACTTTATAATCTACTGTAACACCAGCTTTTTCCATTACTTCTTTGGCGGTTTCTACTACAATCTTTTTCACATATTGTAATTCTTTTACCACGCCAACAAGTGGAATCATGATTTCTGGATGAATTGTAATACCTTCTTTTTGAACATTAATTGCTGCTTCAATTACAGCTCTTGTTTGCATTCTAGCAATTTCTGGATATGTTACTGCTAGACGACAACCACGATGTCCCATCATAGGATTAAATTCTTTTAGAGAGTCTACTTTATTTTTCAAAGTTTCATAAGTAATTCCTAAACTTTCTGCAAGTGGTCTCATTTCCTCTTCTGTCTTTGGTAAGAATTCATGTAGTGGTGGATCTAGGAAACGAATAATAACACATTTTCCATCCATGGCTTTGAATAATCCTTCAAAGTCATCTCTTTGATATGGTAATATTTTTTCTAACGCTGCTTCTCTTGACTCTACATCTAGTGCAGTAATCATTTTACGGAAGTTAAATATTCTCTCTTCATCGAAGAACATGTGTTCTGTACGACAAAGTCCGATTCCTTCTGCTCCAAATTTTCTTGCCTGAGCGGCATCTCTTGGTGTATCAGCATTAGCACGAACTTCTAGCGTTCTATATTCATCAGCCCAGTCCATGAATGTTTCAAAGTTTCCAGTAATACTGGCATCTACTGTCTTAATTTGTTCTGCATAGACTTTACCAGTACTTCCATCTAAGCTAATATAGTCTCCTTCTTTTAAAATACGTCCATCTTTTAAAGTTAAAGTTTTTGCTTCTTCATCAATAACTAGGCTTCCACAACCTGATACACAGCAAGTTCCCATACCACGAGCAACAACAGCTGCGTGAGATGTCATACCTCCACGAAGAGTTAAAACTCCATGAGCTAGATTCATTCCTTCAATATCCTCAGGTGATGTTTCTAATCTAACTAAAATAATATCTTTTTCTCCATCATTATGCATACGAATAACATCTTCTGCAGTAAAAGCTATCTTACCTGTTGCAGCACCAGGAGATGCAGCAAGTCCTTCTGCAACACATTCTGCATTTTTTAGACTTTCATTATCAAACATTGGATGAAGTAATTGGTCTAATTGTTTAGGGTCCACTTTTAATAATGCTTCTTCTTTCGTAATCATGCCTTCTTCTACCATGTCTACTGCAATTTTTAAAGCTGCGGTTGCGGTACGTTTACCATTTCTTGTCTGAAGCATAAATAGTTTCCCATCTTCAATCGTAAACTCCATATCTTGCATATCTTTATAGTGATTTTCTAGAGTTTTACAAATCTTTTGGAATTCTTCATAACACTCTGGCATTACTTCTTTTAATGTATCAATAGATTGAGGCGTTCTAATACCAGCAACAACATCTTCTCCTTGAGCATTCATTAAGTATTCACCAAATAAATGATTTTCTCCTGTAGCAGGGTTTCTAGTGAAAGCAACTCCAGTACCAGAAGTTTCTCCTCTATTACCATATACCATTTCTTGAACATTAACAGCGGTTCCCCAGCTACTTGGAATATCATTTAGTCTACGATAAGTAATTGCTCTATCGTTCATCCAACTTCTAAATACTGCTTTTACAGCAGCCATTAATTGTTCTTTTGGATCTTGTGGAAATTCACTACCAGCAAGGCGCATGTATTCCTCTTTATAAATCTTAACTACTTCTTCTAAATCTTCTGCTGTAAGTTCAGTATCAAGTTCTACTCCCTTTTCCTTCTTTATTTCATCAAATTTTCTTTCAAAAGAAGATTTTGGAAATTCCATAACGACATCTGCAAACATTTGGATAAAACGGCGATATGAATCATAAACAAAGCGTTTATTATTCGTAACTTCACTAAATCCTACTGCTACATCATCATTCATTCCTAGGTTTAATATGGTATCCATCATACCAGGCATACTAGCACGTGCTCCACTTCGAACAGATACTAATAATGGATTTTTTCTATCTCCTAGTGTCTTTCCAGTGATTTTTTCTAGCTCTTCGATTTTCTCATCGATTTGCTGCATAATTTCATCAGATAGCTCTCTGTTATTATCATAATAACTTGTACAAGCTTCTGTAGTTACTGTAAATCCTCTAGGAACAGGTAATCCTATATTAGTCATTTCTGCTAGGTTAGCACCTTTTCCTCCTAATAGATTTCTCATATCTTTACTGCCTTCAGTAAATAAATAGACGTATTTCATTCATTGCCTCCTATTCTCTATTTACTTTAAGTATAACACAATTCAATTAAAAGCAAAGAGTTTTTTTCTTTCGGACAAAAGAAAAAGAGTTATTTTACAAACTCTCTTAACTCGGCATCGTCCATGAATCCTACATTTTTCTTAGTCATCTTTCCTTTTTCAAAAATCATAACTGTAGGAATAGACATTATTCCATATTGTCTTGCCACATCTTCTACTTCATCTACATTTACTTTATAAGTATCTAGATTCAACTCTTTACTAACTTTATCTAAAATAGGACTTAACATTTTACAAGGTCCACACCATTCAGCATGAAAATCTATTACTACCTTATCTTTTTTGATTACTTCATTAAACTCTTTTTCACTTTTTATATAGTTCATAATAATTTTTCTCCTTTTCTTATTTTATTATTTATCATATCATATCTTTGTTTCATATTACCATACATAATTTGATAAGTATCTTCTATGGAATAGCTTTGTTCTAGGGTACTTTGCACACTTTTGGCAATATTATCATAGAAATAAATTTGTACTTCGCCATATTCTGCATCTGCTTCTTTACAAAAATCCATATCATCAGTTGCTAAAACAACATGATTTATTCCTATTAAATCTACTATATGATTGATATGTTCTAAGTAGTACTGTTCTTTTTCTTGTTGGTTTACTTGGTCTTTTAAGCGTTCTGGAACAATAAAGTTTCGATTAGAAAACACTCCTACTAATCCATTTAATTCTTTGATTGCTAGCAATTGGTCATCTTCTAGGTTTCTTTCTCTTGCACATATACTTCTGGCATTAGAGTGGCTTGCCATAACAAAGAAATCTTCTCCTGATGTTTTCTTTTCCATTAAATAAGAGGCAATATCATCAAAAGATTTTCTATTGGCATGTGATAAATCAATAGAAATACCTAGTTCAATTGCTTTCTCTAAAAGACATTTCCCCTCTTCGGTTAATCCTTGATTACTTCTATTGCCAGAGGCATATTTATTTTTATTGTTCCATACTGGTAAAACATTACGAAGACCTAGAGAATATAATTCATCTAAATCAGATATTTCCAGGAAGTCACAGCCTTCAATACTAAAAATTAATTCTGTATTAGGTAAATAACTTTTTATAATTTCTGTACTTATATGAAACATTTCTACTACAGGGACTTCTTTTTGGTAATACTTAGGATGTAGTTCTTCTTTCATTTCTTCTTCACTCATAAAGTAAAGATTCGCCACTACGCCTTGAACATTATCATTCCGATATGATTTTATTCTTTCTTCTAAATAAGAATAATCATTCTTCAAATAACAGACGTAAGCAATACTTAATAAATCATAATGAGCATCAAACATATTCTACCTACTCATAGCTTTCTATTACTTCTTCTAGGCCTGAAATTCCATCTAGCTTATCTAATGCTACTAATTGTTTTGCGGTTTTAGGACTTACAATCTTATACTTTAGTAAGATATCCATTGTCTGTAAGTTAGCCTCATTTTTATCAATTTTTCCTCTAGATAACTCTTCACTAAGATCATAGATTTCATTAATAGAATTGCTGATACTTTCAGAACTAGATGATAAAATAGGACTATCATATACAATGTAATTAGCAACTTTACTATCTTTAAATAGATTAGAATCTTTTAGAGGTATTAGTAATACTAATAAAACTGCAAAAATAACGATATATCCTGTTACAAAAGCAATTAAGGCACCAATGATTTTAGAAGGTATCCATAATACAATTGTCATATTTACTAACTTTTGTATACCACTTGATATTTTTACTACTATTACATATATGCTGAATAATAAACTATAAATGATAATAAAAGCAACTAACTGGTATAATAAGATATTTAATACTGTTACACCCTCTAAGTTTCCAGCAAAATCAAAGAATGGTAAAAACTTGCAAAGTAAGTTACCAAGTACACCTTTAAATAGAAAGGCAACCACAAATACAGCAACAATACCAACAAGGGATACTGCTTCTTTAATAGCACCTTTTCTAAAACCTCCTACTGCAAACATAAATAAAATTAGTATTAGTGCAATGTCTAAAATACTTATACTCATAACTTCAACTCCTTATACTATTATTATAGAAAAAAAGATGGGAAAATTCTATAAAATTATTTAAAAAAGTGATAAGATAGAAAAAAATGTCTAAGGAGCGTCAAATGGAAAATATAAGTATTACAAAAAAATTACAATATTACAATAGTCGTCTTAGTAACCCTAGTACTTCTATTGTTTCTTGGATGGTTAGTCGATTATCTAAGTATTTAGATGAGGTTGATTTAGATTCTTTTTTTCATACCATAAGCCTTATGGAAGTAGAGAAAAAGGAAGTTGTTAGCAAAGTTTTAAAGGAGTTTAAAAAAGAAGAAGTACTTGCTGGTCCTACTGAAGAAAAATTTCTTCACTATGTCTTAGGAAATGTTAATATTGATTTAACAGACGAAGAAAAAGAGCTGTTTGTAACCGAAGTTATGAAAAAAATTATCATACCTTTACACGATAGATATTTCATAAGTCTTTTTGAACAAAGAGTAGTATTTTCCGCTGATTTTTGGAAAAAGCGTGCTAAAAATAATAGTTTTATAGAGTTTATATCTACCCTATACCTTTATAAGCATAAATATCCTTTCTATATTTATTCTAAGTATAGTGATATGCCCAATCACTTAGAATCGCTTTCTCTAGCAAAAGAAGAAATTCCAGAGTTAGTGCCTATTTATGATAAAATTATGAATCAAATATTTAAGTATTCTGCAGAGGATACTCGTGAATATTTTATTGCCTATCCCTTGAATATAAACTGGGGCAGCAAAGATTTTTTAGCAGAATACATTATGAAGACCCCAAATTATAAGTTTCATCCGAAGGCCAAAGAATATTTCTTAGAAAAAAATCCAGCTAGTCGCTTTGCTCTAGCAATACTTTCTAGTGATAAGTTTACAGAAGAAGAAAAACAGGAGGTTATAAATAGACTGAATCGTTATCAAGAAATTCCTAAAGATAAAAGAAAATACTTTGAACATACTTATGATGAGACTTTAAACACTGTATATGCTCAAACAACGTTTGGAATGATTAGTTATACCAAAGATGAAGTTGTTGCGATAGATACCAAAAAACTATACAATCTAGAAGAACAAGAACAAAGACAACTACTCGAGCAAATCATAGAAGAGGATAAACTTAATAGTAACTATTTTCCTTATTATTATACCTGGCCTATTCATATTCTTGATGGAAAAATGAAGGATGAAATAAAGAAGCTTTATATAGATAATTTTATCTCCTTAACTAATTTTTTAAAGCAGGAAGAAAAGATACATTCTTTTTCTTTAATAAGAGTTGGAACTGTGTATAAAGATGAAGATGATCCGATAAAGAAAAGATTTGATACTGGAGAGTTTTTAGATACTGTTATTTTACAAGAAGAAAAAGTGTTGCAAAAAAAGAAACGTTGGACAGATGTATTTTCAAAAAAAGAAAAATAGACTTTCCTAAGGTGATTTGATACAATGAATTTGAGGTGATGACATGAATATCGTTATTAAGGTGAATGAAGAAACTAAGCAAAAAATGATTGAATATTATAAAGATAAAGTAAGAGATAAAAAAATACCTTATGCTATTTTCCAAGCACAAGAAGAAGATACGGTAATTACTTTATATGAGTCTGGTAAAGCTATGTTTCAAGGAACTAGTGCTGATGTTGATGCTGCTATGTGGGGAACGGTACTAGATAATACGAAAGAAAAAAAGGAAGAACAAAAAAAGAAAGATGCAAAATATCATAACTGTTCTTCGGTTGGATCTGATGAAGTTGGTACCGGAGATTATTTTGGTCCTATCGTAGTAACTGCTGCTTATGTAAAAAAAGAAGATGTAGAAAAGTTAGAAAAACTTGGTGTTGGAGACTCTAAAAAGATTACTGATGAAAAAATAAAAAAAATTACCCCGGAGTTAATTAAGATTGTCAAATATCGTAGTATGATTTTAACTAATCAAGAATATAACGAAAAATATACTAAAGATATTAATATGAATAAAATTAAAGCAATTCTTCATAATAAAGTATTATATCAGTTGATGACGGAAGAAAAGCCAGAGGTTGACTATATTGTTGTGGATGAGTTTGCTAGAGAAAATAGATATTATGAATATTTAAATGGTGTTCCTAATATTCAACGAGGCATTACTTTTATGACAAAAGCTGAGGATAAAAACTTGGCAGTTGCTAGTGCATCTATTATTAGTAGATATATCTTCTTAAAAGAATTTGATAAATTGTCAGACTCTATCCATGTTCCCCTACCAAAAGGTGCTGGTCGTGATGTAGATAGTATTGGTGAAGAAATTGTAGAAAAATATGGAGAAGATAAATTAAAAGAAATTGCTAAAGTTAATTTTAAAAATACCGATAGAATATTACATACTATGATATATTAAAAACTGTTACGGAGTTGTAACAGTTTTTTCTTTTGTTTTGCCTCTTTCTATTTGATTAGGTAAATAACCTGCTTCTTGTATTAGTTTATCTGTATAGTTTTTGGCCCTGGCTAATAGTTCTTTATTTTTTTCATTATCTTGTAATATAAATTTATCAATATGATCAATTCTATAACTTGGAAGATTCGTACGCGGTCTAATTTTAACCTTCGTTTCCTCTTTTATTTTCCACCAGCTATCCTGAATAATTTCATCTGCTAGTTTTTGATTTTGAAATTTTTCTATTATATTTTTAGTAAATTCATCATCAGAATAATTACAAAAATCGCGAATAAGTAAATAATAAGGCAACATTTCTTCTTCTGATATACGATCTTGTCTTGTTATAAGGAATTGCATCGTAAGTTCGTCTATATCTTTTTCCTGCTCCAAATTTTTTTCTATTTTATTATACTCTGGTTCATACTCTTCTTGATGGAACTTTCTTGCATACTCATGAATTAGTTCTAACGTCAAAGTACTAATATCAACATTAGGATTACTTAAGAAAAAACGATAGGCTTTATTCATTCCATAAAAAGCGAAAGAAAGTAATGTTTTATTATAAATATCTTCTTGTGACCAGTCTCTATTTGCAAGTATTTTAATAATTAATTCTTCTTTTAAAGGGATCTTACTATAACAAATTCGATTTATCGCTTCTAGAACATATTTAGAATCTAATTTCTTATCAAATATCAATGTATAAAATTTGTCAAAATCCATTTCTTCCTGATTAGCAACAGGGTACAACTCATCACAACCTAAAGTAACAGTAAGGGCGTTTTCTACTAACCATTCATCTCTACTTCTTTCATCATTTTCACAGTATAACTTATTACTTATTTCATCTTGAGCAAATTGTTTATTTATATCTATCCCGCTTTTCATGATTGTTTCAAATTCATTATCTTTTCCATACATCAAAATATAATATAAAAGAGATTTACAACCAAAGCTTCGATTAGGTGAAATTTCGCATTTAGCCAATCGTTCCTGTTTTAATATTTTTACAATTGCTTCATCATAAAAAGATAAAGAAGGAATATAATTTGGAAGTTCTGGATAAATAGAAGCTCTCTTCTTAATATGTCTTTTAGCTATAAAATACATACAAGCATCTACTGCTTTAGAAAAATTAATCTCTTCCGTTTTTAATAATTTATCTAAAATTCTCTGATATGAGTCCATGTACAAAAGAAAATCGGGTTCTTTGGTAAGAGCATATGCAAATTCATAATATGGATTAGCCCTGTTAGCTAATTGAACCATTTGTTTATCTTCTAATAATATATCTACAACATTTGCACATCCAAAATAAATAGCCCAGGATAATAATGGTTTATCATCATTCAAATGATATCTATCAAATCTTTTATCTTTTAAAATAGATAAAGCTAATCTCTCATTTCTATCTTGCATCGCCAAATAACATAAATCATAACCAGATTCCTCTACTTTATTAATATCTACTGATATATTTTCCATTTATTTTATCCTCCCTACTGACTATGCTGAAATGTTTATTCTATCTTCTTATATTCAGACATTTTCTCGTAATCCATCTCTTAATGTTATTATATACGCCAAAAAACAAAAAAGCAAACAAAAAAAAGAGAGAATCCCTCTTTAAAAATCTTCATAATCAATTTCATCTTGATAGTGTTGATAATTGTCTTTTATTTTCTCAATATTTTCCTTACTAGTTGTAATTGTCATGGAAACTTGACCTAATTTATCATAATCATGAAATTTTCCCTTTTTTAGATTATTAATTACACTATCTGTAATTTCTTTTATATTTATATTTTCTACGATATCAAAATCTAGATATATTTCATTGTTTTCTTCTACTAAGTCTACCTCATTCGCAATTGGATAATAATCTATTCTAATACGAACTTTATCTTGCATACTATTATCTTCTATGAAGTCTAGATTACCATTATTATAATGAATTAATATATCCTCTGTCATAGGATAAATTTCTTCTTTGGTATCACTCTTAAACTCTTTTGGAACTTCATTTATCACATTTAAGTTTAGAAAATACCAAATAGAAAGACCAATACCAATAGAACCTAAAATAATAGTAGAAATCATAGTAATAATAATTCTTCTTTTACTAAATTTTAAATTAAATATAAAGTCTAATATTAATTCAATAACTACAATTCCTAATATTACAACACTTAATACTAATAAAATTGGTCCTATTAAGAATAATCCTCTAAATATTAATGCGATTAATAAAACTAGTATTACTACTGTAAAAATCGTTCCAATCACAATAGGAATTAAGAACAATAGAAATATTCCTTTTAAGCAAATAGTAATTACTTTTGATAATAAATCTAGTAAACTAAAATCATTGGACTTTACTTTGACAACCTTTACTTTTTGCTTTTCTTCTGGATGTTTTCCTATATCTTTTCCTTCCTTTTCTGGTACTTCTTCCTCTTCAATTATTTCCACTACTTCTTCTCCGTCTAGGAATTTTACTTTAAAAATATAAAGGAAAGTAGCGATTGCTAAAACAGCATAACTAGCATTAAAGATAAACTCCCAAAATTTAGAGAAAAACATACTGAACCAGTTATTTCCTGTATAGAACAAACTAATGACAATTTCTTTTAATAACATAAAGGGAATTGAAAAACATAATATGACACAAACAATAATAATTATTTGTGCAAGTAGTTTTACAATATCTTTAAAACTTTTATGTTCAAATAAATAAATTGTCTTTTTTACATAGTTTGCTGCACTTTGAAATAGATTTTTTACAATACCAGTTGCATCTTTTCTTTCTCTCTCTTCTGTAATATCCTTATTAATTAATACATCCATATCACAATGAAACATATTACAAAGTGCTACAATCTTATCCATTTCTGGATAGCTGGCACCAGACTCCCATTTAGAAACAGATTGTCTAGTTACTCCTAATTGTTCTGCTAATTGCTCTTGAGAAATGCCTTTTTCTTTTCTTAATTTTTGTAAGTTTTCACCAAACTTCACTTTTTCATCACCTCGCTAAAATCATACTATGTTAACCGGTTGCGTACTATCGATTTTTAGTTGTTTTTTGTAAAATATCGGTTGCATTTCTTATTTTTCATCGATTTTTACCCTACTTAAAACAGTATATAATATTTCCTTGTCTCCTGTTTTAAATCCTTCTTTAGCAAGAAGTATTCCCTCTTTTTCTTTCATCAATAAACAAATGGCATCTTTTTTTTCTCTTATTTTTTTTACATCTTCTATAGAGTATTTATCCTTTTGCTTTGATAAGTTATTTTCAACAATAATTTCTTTTTCATTTACTGTTACTTTAATATGCATCTCTTGGTTATTATTTTTTGTTAATAATCTACGATAAGACATGGTTGCTAAAATATTAGGAAAGAAGAAATAATAAATACAGCCTAGTAAAAATACTACTAAACTAAATATACCAAAAGAAATATCTTTATCTAAGAAAGAAGAAATAGTAGATAATAGTACTAATATTAATAATACTAGAAAAAAATTGGTTTGTAGATTTACTTTGTAAAACGTCTTTAACATCTTTAAATCGTATATATATTCATTTACTACTTTTTTCATTTTTTCACCCTTTACAATTATATCAAAAAAAGAGGTGATAATACCTCTAATTATTAACTTTTAGATAACTTTTAAAAACTGGTTGTGAGTAATCATGAAATCGGACCAGTTTAGATAATACTTTTTGTCTTTCTTTAATCATTTCTCTTGGATAGTCATCAGCAGAAAGTTGGGGTAAAATTGTTGCGGCATTGTGATGTCCTAACTCTGTCATTTTTTTACTTCCTAACAGTAAATAATCAGATGTAAAATCTTTTGCTTTCAAACTTTCCGGGTATTGACTTTCATTTCTGGTAATGGCCCAAGTATTATCAACCTGATAAAATTTCCCATCAATCTCAACAACATTCCACACATGACTAGATCCATATACACTACGTACATTCACATTAATAATAGGATTATTTAATAATAAGGTAGTAGCATTGGCAATACCCTCACAAACACCAAATCGTTGCAACAATGTTACTTCTGGATTATGAACATTTAAATTTACATCAATACCATTTGAATCTGTAATATAGATTCCTTTTTTTCCTTCAGATGAATTGTTCTCATCTACATATTGGACTCTATCTTGCAGATAATTAGAAATCAATATCAATTTATCTAATTCAGTATAATTATCCCAGTTACTATTAATTTCTGAAATAATTTCATTTAATTTTGGTAAAAATTCTTTAGAAATCTTAGAAAATCCTATAATACCAAATGGACTATAATGTCCAAGATTGGAGTAATAGCATGCAATAGGAATATCATTAGAAGAGTGAACATTCCATGAAGAATAAGCAATGGGAATAACTAGCTCTGTTTTTTCAAATTCATCGATATTGATGTAGGACCTATCTTTATTTTGGAAATCATCCACTAATCCTAATGTGATATTGACCTGATTCTTTAATTCATTTTCTATAAACTTTAATCCCTCATAATCATGACAGGAAAAATTTTCAAAAAAGTTAGCAGAAAGCATTTTTAAAAATAAATCGAAATTTTCTTTAAATAGATTAACATCATCAATATAGATAGAACTATACTTGCTACGATCTATTAACTCCGGGTGCTTTACAAAATCACTAAACCTTGGAAGTTCATATCTAATTTGTTTTTGATGTCTTGGTGGTAGTGCTGGCAATAGAATCATCTCTTTCTTTTTTTTTATATTATAAAGAAAGATATCAAAATGTCAAGAACACTTTGATATCATTTTATTTTGCCTTACCTACTAGATTTACATTTTCAATATGCTCTGGTTCATTTAGCATAGCTGATAGGCTTAAATAGTTTTTTACTTTGTTATATGTTTCTTCAAAATCACCAGAAGAACATAACGGTGTGGTAACAATTTTAGGTGAACGAGGTTTCCTAAAATGTGCAGTACAAGCATAAACAGAAAACTCTTCTAGTGCTGGAAAGATATTTTCAACTTGTCTACCTTGTATATTTTCTGGCACTTGTGGTAAAGTTACAATCATATTTTCAGGATTGTTTATATCGGATGGCCAAAAAATAACTTTTCCAATGGCTGCTACATAATTCGCAAATTCATATCCATCACAATGATAAAGTTCTTCCCAGGGAAAATAAGTTAAAGCAGAAGGATTTTCTTTATTTAACCTAAAAAAGGCATTCTTATGATTTCGTTCTTGCAATACTCTAGGTACTTTTGTTACGGTTCCATCTTCATTAATTATTATCAAACAATTTTCTATGAACAAATTATTATCCTTTGACATAATCATTCTCCTTATCCCCCTTTTTAGTTTTTAATTTTCCGTGCTAAATTTAGAAATATAAGTAGCCCTTAATATTTTACCGTTTTCTTTTTTAAAGAAGACCATTTGTCCTATCTCGTTTTCCATTTCTTCTAAAAAGTCATAACAAAAATATAAATATAAGTTTCCATCTTCTCCTAAAATATAACCACTACTATTATTTATTTTTTGATAAATTTTCCCGATTAATTCCATTACTTTTCTCCTCTTTTTCCATATTTTCAATTAATAATGGTGCTTGTGCTAAATGCCTAATATAATCTTTTTTTGCTCTCTCATCATAAGGTAGTAGATTTGCTAAAATATTAAACTGATTATCAATTGCAACATACCAATCTTTATTTCCGACAATATATTGAAACGTATTAACATCGATTGGTTTAAAATTTCGTTTTTCTTTATTTTTCTTGGTAGTAGATATATTTTTATAATCAATTGCAGAATATGCAATAGAATTTACTATTAATGATAGGCGCTCCTTATCATATTCTTTATCAATATTAAATTCATAATCTGCTCTTCTTGCCTGATAAAATTTGTCATCTGACAAATAATATTTATTTTCTTGATAAGTACTACTTTTAGATATAATATAATGTGTTTTTTCTTTTTTATTATAGTCTGTATAGCAATATTTATCAATTGGTATATAGGTTCCTAGTTCATATTTTGTGTATGGTCCATTTGCAAAATATTCTGTTAGATGTAAATCTGTTGTTGTCGCTACTTCTATTTGTTGGCCTGGAATACTATTTTCACTACTTATATTAATTATTTGTTCCATTGCCTTAGAAAAAGCTTTGAAAAAGTCATCTTGCTCTTCTTTAGGAAGTTCAGGATCTATTCCATTACAATGAATTCCATTTCCACTTCTTACTATAGGGCAAACATAAGTATGTTCAGTCTTGGTATTGTTAAAATACATAATCACTGCTTGATTACTAGTTAGGCAATACCTAAAAAAATCTTCTCCTTTACCAGATATACGAAAACAGTTTTTAGAGTCTACTCCTGCTGCTAATAAATATTCTGCATCAAAAGGTGCAACTTGATAGGAAAAACCACTATCTTCTCCAGTAACCATGGGAATTGATGCATAAACTTTATTTTTTCTCTCTACATGTAATTTTAATGTTTCTTTTAGAATTTCTTCTTCACTTTTGCCATTACAATACTCTTTTGATGATATTATTTTAGCAATCGTTGATAAAAATATATCTTGCTCATTTGGCTTTAATGAAAAGAAACTAGTTTTTACTATATCTATTACATCTAATATTGAGTTTAAAGATAATTTATTTTTTCTAGCAACAGATTCTATTACGTCATATTTATTTATTAATGTTCCTAACATTTGATTTAGTCCTAGTGCTTCCTGATTAATAATTAAACGTAGGATACAATCATTATTTTCTTTTCTATTTCCTAATAAAAATTGTTGTAAGTTAGAAATTGTTTTCTGGTCATAATTTTTTAATAAATATACTAAAGATACGTCATGAAATAGTTCTTTTAATTCTTTTACCGATAACTCATGAGGTATACGAGTTGATAGCTTTTCTGCTTTGTCTTTCGTATAGTTCTCTTTTGCTTTAGCTTCTCTTTGATTAATTAACTCTAATATTTTTCCTTGTATTACCTCTTTTAATTCAGGAGAGTTTTTATATGTCGAAACAATATTTAAAAAATATTTTTCTAACTCATCAATCTCTAATGCATTTGCTTCATACAAAAGATTAGAAAAGAATTGATGATTTTCTCTTTCTAGGGCTAGTAGAAGCTCTTCTTCTATTCCATGATGATAAAATCGTTCTTGGTGCTTAGTACGATATTCTCTTCGATGATCTTTAAAATTAAAATCTGTAATTCTTATTATGGCGCTAGGAGTCATATTCGTAAATTTATCCATAATAATTTTTCTAGCATCATCATAACCAAAAATATAATATAGTTTTAATCCTACTTCTAATAATTCTTCAGGTGTAGAATTTCCTTTCGCTTTTAATAATTGAATTAATTTGTTTACTTTACCTTCTTTTAATTCTAAAATGTTTTGATATGGTAAGACAGTACCATTTTTTAACGTGATTTCTTCTAAATCACTTGCTACTGGAACTAATTGAGAAAATTTTGTATAAATCAATAATTCTTTTTCATTTTTTATCTTTAGGATACCTAAGGGATTTAATTGATGCATCTTTACTTTTTGAAGAAATGAAGTTGTGATTTCAGGGTTTAAATTACCTATACCAGTTAAATTTTCTAATTCTTCAACACTTTTTTCTTTAAATATGGCGTCAGTTATTTTGGTAAGATTCACACTTTCTAATATTTTTTGGAAACTCTCATAAGAAATAGAATCTATATAATCATAGAATTGTTCTTTATATGATGAAAAATAGTCACTTTCAAAAATGTGTTTTAATAAGTCAAAGTTATTCTCTCCTACAATATTTAGAATATTTCTTTTCTTTTTGTTTTTTGGAGATGTTAATACTTTATGATAAATTTTGGGATTATTAAGTATTTGTTTAGCTTCCTCTGGCGGTAGTTGTAAAAAGAAAGAAGAAAATATTACTGGATTTAGTTCATCTAAATATGGATTGTTTAATAATTCTTTCTGTTCTTCTGACGTCATAGAATTTAACTTTTTTATAAATTCTCCTAAAGACATTTTTGAAAGTTCAATAATCGTGTTTTGGTCATTCATAGACTTCCTCCTAATATATGTAAGAACATTTTGTAATATCATTATACCATACTTCGTTAACAAAGAAAAACTGTGAATCTGGTTCACAGTTTAGCTTTTAGTCATTATTTTTTACAAATCTATTAAACTCTTTTATTTCTGGAGTATCCATTTCTGTTTTAGCAAGCTTTTCAATTAAGCTTTTTTGTTCACGAGAAAGTTTCTTTGGAGTGTATACTTTAAATATGACATACATATCACCTTTTCTCTTACGATATTTATTGTCTACTCCTTTACCACGGATACGTTGTTTATCTCCACTATTAGTTCCTGGTAAAATATTAATCTTAACATTACCGTAAAGTGTTGGAATTTCTTTTTTGCATCCCATGATTGCTTCTGTTAAAGTAAGTGGAACTTCTACGTAGATGTCATCATCTTGTCTTATAAATACATCGTGTTCCTCAACTACAAATTCTAGATATAAGTCTCCATTTTCTCCCCCATTCATACCAGGATTTCCTTTTCCTGATACACGCAAGCGATCTCCTGTTGCGATGCCTGCTGGAATATTGATAGTAAGTGTTTTATTTTTCTTGATTTTTCCTTTACCTTTACAATGCGTACATTTTCTCTTGAAGGTACGTCCTGTTCCTCCACAATCTGGACAAGTTGTCTTAGATAGGAAAGATCCTAGAATCGTATGCTGTTCTGAGGTGATAGTACCACTTCCATGACAAGTAGAACATTTTTCTTCATCGAATCCACCTTTACCATCACACTCTTCACAGTCTTCCACTACGTCTAAATCAAACTTTTTCTCGCATCCAAATACTGCTTCCTCAAAGTCCAAGTTCATTCTCATCAAAACATCGCTACCACGACGGGCTCTAGTACCATGTCCTGCACTAGAAGAACTTCCTCCAAAACCGAAGCCAGAAAATCCAGAAGAACCACCGAAGATAGAATCAAAGATATCTCCAAAATCAAAGTCGGAAGCATCAAATCCTTGATAAGAATAGCCTCCTGCACCTCTTGGACCATTGCCTACTCCAGCATGACCATATTGATCATACATTTTTCTTTTTTGCTCATCAGATAGAACAGAATATGCTTCCTGTGCTTCTTTAAATTTTTCTGCAGCATCAGGATTATCCTTGTTTAAATCTGGATGATACTGTTTAGCTTTTTTACGAAAGGCACTTTTAATTTCATCCTGTGTAGCATTTTTACTTACACCAAGTACCTCGTAATAATCACGCTTTTCAGCCATTTTATCACTTCCTTACTTAACTTTGTAGTTGTTCAAAGGTATCTACTGTCTCTTTAAACATTGTTAAAGATTCTTCTAATACTTTTGTATCTGTTAAATCAACATTGATTATTTTTAATATTTCTAATGGATCGTCTTTGCCACCAGAAGATAAAAACTCTAAATATTTATCACGGAATCCCTCTTTTTCCTCTAAAATATTTTTAGCAATATAACTTGCAATCGATAGTCCTGTTGCATATTGATATACATAGAATGGTCTATAAAAATGAGGTATTCTTAACCATTCATAACGAATATCATCATCCACTACTACATCATCACCAAAATATAACTTGTTTAATTCATAATATTTATCACATAATTTCTCAGCAGTTAATACTTCACCTTTATCTACAGCATCATGTATATAGAATTCAAACTCAGCAAACATAGTCTGACGATAAATTGTTGCTTTAAATATATCTAGTCTTTCATTTAATATAGCAAGTTTTTCTTCCTTTGTACTTGCATGATGTTCCATATAATAAGATAATAATAATTCATTAACTGTAGAAGCAATTTCTGCTAGAAAGATAGGATAATTAGCATTGGTATAATCATTATGTGTGTTAGATAAATAACTATGCATCGAATGTCCTAACTCATGTGCAAGCGTAGATACATCATTATAATCCTCTGTATAATTTAATAATACAAATGGTTTTGTATCATAAGTTCCTGATGAATAAGCTCCTGATGTTTTTCCTCTATTAGGATAGATATCAATCCATCTTTCAGTAAACGCTTTCTTTAATGTTTCTATATAGTCTTCTCCTAATACGGATAAAGCATTAATTACTAACTCTTTTCCTTCTTCAAAGGAATATTTTTTGCTAATATCAGTAACTGTTGATACATAGCCATCATATAGATGAAATTCTTTTAAGCCGAGTTTGTTCTTCTTAATATTAAAATATTTATATAATGGTTCTAAATTATTATGAACTATACTAATTAAATTATGATAAAGAGAAGTTGGTATATTGTTTTCAAATAACGAAAGTTCTAAAGAGCTAGGAAAGTTCTTTAATCTAGCAGTAGTACTATTATATTTTATAGTACTTTCTAAAGTGGAAGTTAAGGTGTTTTTAAAACTACCAAATACTTGATTCATCTTTTCAAAAGCATCTTTTCTTACTCTTCTATCATTACTACGAAGATAGATATCATAATTACTTTGTGTTAGCTCTACTTCCCTACCATCTTCATCCTTAATGTTACCAAAACGCATATCGGCATCTATTAACATATCTGCTGTTTTTCTAGCAGAAGATAACACTGTATTATATGCAGCAATAACTTTTTCTTCTACTTCTGATAAATTATGTCCTTGATATCTTAATATATCTTCTATCGTATGACGAAATGGAGCTAACTCTTCTTCACTATCTATAAAACTTTCTATTTTCTTTTTATCTTCTTTTAAAATTAATGGTACTACGAAGTTTGTTTTTTCATTATATTCTTGGTATAAGTTTAAACCTTTACCAAATAATTCTTGATATGTTGTATTTGTTGTATCTTCATTATTTCTTAGATTAGCATACACATAAATTTTGTCTAGTTGTCGCTCTACTTTATCTGATAGTAAAATAAAATCTTTAAAGTGTTTACTATCCTTTAAAAAAGAATCTTTTTGTTCTTCTAGATTGGTTATTTTACTTCTACAATCATCATAATCTTCTTGCCAATCATTTATACTTCCATATATACTCTCTACATCCCAAGTATCTTCTTTTTTTACTTCACTTCGTTCTAAGACTTTTTCCATTATTGTTCTCCTTTTTATATATTTAGAAAAGTAAGTAGTCCCGAGGGACTACTTGTACTATTCTTCTTCGATGTCTGCTTCTTGAACATCATCATCAGATTTTTTATCTTTTTTCTTATCTTTTTTCTCTTCTTTTTCTTCTTTATTTTCTTGTTGTTCTCTTTCTTTTGCTGCTTGTTCATATACTTTAGATGCAAGACTCATAGCTTTTTCTTGTAATTTTTCTTTATATTTCTTGATATCATCCATATCATCTTTTTCTAAGGCTTTCTTTAAGTCTTTAATTAAGTCTTCAGCTTCTTCTACTTCTTTCTTATCTGCTTTGTCTCCAAGATCTTTAATTGCTTTTTCAGTTTGGAATACTAATTGCTCAGCTTCATTCTTAGCTTCTGCTTGTTCCTTACGTTTTTCATCAGCTTCTTTGTTTTCTTCTGCTTCTTTACGCATCTTTTCAATTTCTTCATCAGTTAAGTTTGTAGAAGAAGTAATAGTAATAGATTGTTCTTTATTTGTACCAAGGTCTTTTGCTGTAACATTAACAATACCATTAGCATCAATATCAAATTTAACTTCGATTTGAGGAACTCCACGAGGTGCTGGTGGAATATTTCCTAATTGGAATCTTCCTAATGTTTTGTTATCAGCTGCCATTGGACGTTCACCTTGTAATACGTGTACATCAACTGCTGGTTGATTATCAGCTGCTGTTGAGAATACTTCTGATTTTGAAGTAGGGATTGTTGTATTTCTTGGAATTAATGTCGTCATAACTCCACCTAATGTTTCAATACCAAGTGATAATGGTGTAACATCAAGTAATACGATATCATTAACATCTCCAGTTAATACACCACCTTGAATAGCAGCTCCCATGGCAACAACTTCATCAGGGTTAACTTCACGTGATGGTTCTTTACCTAATTCTTTCGTAATTAAATCATATACCATAGGTACACGAGTAGATCCACCTACTAAAATAACTTTATCGATATCTTTCTTTGTCATATTAGCATCTTTTAACGCTTTACGAACTGGTTCCAAAGTAGATTCTACTAAATCAGAAATTAAATCTTCAAATTTAGCACGAGTTAAAGTCATATCTAAGTGTAGAGGTTCTCCATCGTCACCTTTTGCAATAAATGGTGCAGATACTTGTGTAGATACCATACCAGATAAGTCTTTCTTAGCTTTTTCAGAAGCTTCCTTCAAACGTTGCATTGCCATCTTATCTTTAGATAAGTCAATACCATTTTCTTTCTTGAATTCACTAACTAAGTAGTCCATAATTCTCTCATCAAAGTCATCTCCACCTAAATGGTTATTACCATTTGTAGATTTAACTTCAAATACACCATCACCTAACTCAAGGATAGATACATCAAAAGTACCACCACCTAAGTCATAAACTAATATTGTTTGTCCTTCATCTTTTTCAAGTCCATAAGCTAAGGCTGCTGCTGTTGGTTCATTGATGATACGTTCAACTTCCAAACCAGCAATCTTACCAGCATTTTTAGTAGCTTGACGTTGACTATCATTAAAGTATGCAGGAACAGTAATAACTGCCTTATCTACTTTTTCACCTAAATAACTTTCTGCATAATCCTTAATATAACTTAAAATCATAGCAGAAATCTCTTCTGGTGTATATTCTTTTCCTTCTAGTTCAACTTTTTCACTAGTTCCCATTTTTCTCTTAATAGAGATTACTGTATTTTTATTTGTTAAAGCTTGTCTTTTTGCAGCTTCACCAACAATTCTTTCACCTTTTTTAAATGCAACTACAGATGGAGTTGTTCTACTTCCTTCAGGGTTTGGAATAACCTTTGGAGCACCAGCTTCCAATACTGCAGCACATGAATTTGTTGTACCTAAATCGATACCAATAATTTTACTCATATATCATCTCTCCTTTATTTACTATTAACTTTTACTGAGGCAGGACGTATTACCCTACCATTTAATTTATATCCTTTTAATAATACTTCTGTAACAACATCATCATCCATCTCTTCGATAGAATCTGTCATTAATGCTTGTTCTTCATTTGGATTGAAAACTTCTCCTACACGATTAATTTCTTCTACTCCAAATTTCTTTAGAATCTCCATTAAATTCGCATACATCATTTTAAATCCATCTAAGAACTTAGATAATTCATCTGTTAAATCATTATCATCTAGTTTAATTGCTCTTTCAAAATTATCAGCTACATTAATTAACTCTGTAATTAAATCTTGATTAGCAAATTTTAACATATTTTGAGTTTCTTCATCTTTTCTTTTACGATAATTAACTACTTCTGCTTGTGCTAGCTTTACTTTTTCAAGTAACGCTTGATTTTCTTCTTGTAATTTACTAATTTGTTCTAATAATTTTTCCTGTTCTTCCTTTAACTTAGAATTACCATGTTTATCTTTCTTTTCTTTTTTTGATTTTTTATCCTCACTAGCTCCCGCAGGAACAGGTATTTCTTCTTCTAGTTTTTCTACTTGTTCTTCTGGTTGCTGTTCTTTTACTTCTTCTTTTTTCTCTTTTTCGTTTTCCATAACTACCTACCTTTCTATGTTTTCTTTCATGTATTCAAGATACGCAACAACACGATTATATTCCATTCTTTTAGGACCAATAATAGCAAGTGTTCCCTCTTGGTTACCATTTTTAAATCTAGTTTTTATTACGGTAACATCATCATCAATCTTACTCTCACTACCAATATAAACCTTAATATTGTTGTCCCCGTCTTCTTCAATTTTATGAAGAAGCTCTGGATTATCAAGTTTATTAAATACAGACTGAATTTTTTCTACATTACTAAATTCAGGTTGTGTTAAGAACTTATTCTTACCAACAACATTAACTTCTTGGTTAGTGAAATCACTAAATACATGATAGAAGGCATTATATAGTTGTTCATGTTGCTTTACATATTTACCAATAATAGGTTTCACTTCATATTCTAGTTTTGCACTAACTTCATCAATAGGAGTACCTATAATTAAATTATTAATTAGATTTACTGTTTTCTTTACATCATCTAAAGATACATCTTGTAAGCGAATATTTTTATGTTCTACGTGACCACGGTCTGTAATAACAATTACAATTAGACTACCTTCATCAATCGGAACTACTTCTATTTGTTTTAGAAGATTCTCATGAGATGTACTACCAAGTACTACGGTAGTATAATTAGTCATATCAGAAATTACCTGTAAACTCTTTACTATAACATCTGATAATGATAACTGTTGATTATGAAATACTGTTTGTAACTTTAGCATATCTTCTCCGGTCATTTTTTTAGGTTCCATTAGATGATCGACATAATAACGATATCCTTCTTCACTTGGAACTCTACCAGAAGAAGTATGAGTTTTTTCTAGCAGCCCTACCTCTTCTAAGGCAGACATTTCATTTCTAACAGTTGCACTGGAACATTTCAATGTTTTAGATATCGTCTTAGAGCCAACTGGAACTGGATCTTTGATATATTTTTCAACAATCAACTTTAAGACTTTACATTGTCTATCCGTCAACATATTATCATCCTCCTACTGCTAGCACTACTATTATACGAGTGCTAATTGTATTATATGACAATATGTTAGCACTTGTCAATAGTATGTGCTAATTTTTTAAAAAAATAAAAGCAGTTTCCTGCTTTTAATACTCTGCTAATACAAATTTCCAACGTTGTGTTTTGCTTTCGCTTGTTGCTTGTGTTTCTAGGGTGTTAGTACTATTGTTGTATCCTAGACGACTATTTGTATAATCTGTAATTGAATAGTAACCATTTCCTAATGGTGTTATGTTAAATCCTTGTTCACTCCCTGTTCCATTTCCAGTTAATTCTATTAGAGAGCTGGCACCTACTACAGTGAATGCTAGTTGCTTTTCAACACTTACGATATGATAACTTTCTGTTCCATCTACTGATGTTTGTTTATATACATACCATACTTGATTAGCATCGGCAGTAAAGTAGTCTAATTTGGCAAATGAGGTAGAACTTTCTTCTCCAGCAGTTAACACCATGTTATTACTGTTAGCTGAGAAAATATAGTAATTTCCTTCAGGTACTTCCCCTAGGGCATCGGCATGGAATGTGTTATAGTGAATTCCTGCTGATGTTTCTTCTTCGTTTGTGATTCCTGTATCTCCTGTTTCAGAACTATTTCCTCTGATGGTTTGCCAAGTACTTCTGTCTGTGCTTACTGATAAAGTGTGATTTTTAAAACTTACTGTTGAGTCTCCTATTTGATACTGATGCCAAACCGCAATTTCATCTAAGTCTGCTGCACTACCTAAATCAATTTCTATACATTTGTTACCAGAACCTGTTATTTTTCCTACTAAGGTACTGTCATCTACACTTCCATCTGTTGCATAGTTTAAATCTGTTGCTGTACCACCGCTTCCGGATACTGTTTTTCCTTGTGCTAAATTTGTTCCATTACTAATCGCTTGAATTTCAAGCCAGTAGCCATTTGCATCTACGGTATTACCATCGACGCAATCTCTGATATATCTTACTTGACTAAGTTTAGGATTGCTTCCTTTTCTTGGAGGGTTTGCTTGATCATTGTCGGATACTTTGGATACTTTAAACTTCCCTGCTCCATCGTTTACTCCTTCAATCATCAAACCATTATAGATTACTGGAATATAAGTTTCAAGTATTTCATTTCCTTCTGCATCATAGCCTCCACGATGAACATTAAATGTTTTGGTTGGTTGGTTTTCTGCCACTCCACTCGTGGCTGCTCTACTACCGGCATAACCTTGAATAAAGGATGAACCTCCTCCAGCTGAGGAATTCGCACCACTTGCTGCTCCACCAAAGTAACCTCCCCCGGCTCCTGCTGAACTACTTCCGCCAGCACCTCCGGTTCCAAAACTACCAGCTGTTCCTGCACCACTTCCACCGGCTGATTGACTTGCTCCTAATCCTTTAGAAGAACCGTTCCCAGAACCACCTACTAGAGCACCACCAATGCCACCTGCAGAACTACTACCTGCGCCGCCACCTCCGGCTGCTACCATAATTCTACTATTTAGAGAAGTCTCATCATTCCATGGACCAGAAACTAATCTTACATCCGTTGCTCCTCCTCCAGCATAATAATTACTGGTATTACCAGCTCCACCTCCATTAAAACTTGCTTCGCTGGCACCTTGTTCTCCTACATAAAAATATAGTCTCTCATTAGACTCTAAATACATAATTCCGGAAGTATAGGCACCACGACCACCATTGGTTCCACCTCCGGCTGCTCCCCAGAGTTCTATTTTATACCAGCCTGCAGCTGGAGCAATATATTCACGACCATCGCTATCAACATCGCCACCAATATAATCTCCTGAAGTATCTGCTATACTCAATCTGTTTAACTCATCTTCAATCTTATCTACAAAGTTTGTAGTATTCGTACGATTTGTACCTAGATTGGTAATTAGTGCTATTACCACCAATAAAGACATTATCATAAGCCCGTATAATAATGTCGAAATAGCAAATCCCTTATTATTCAATCTTTTCATATTATCACCTATCTTAACATTATTCTATCATAAATGTCTTAAGATAGCTACCACTTTATCACCATATTTTCTACTTTTTACAATTTCAATTTTATCAGAAAAAATAATTTTATCTAAGGTATCACTTTCTGCTACAATGATTCCATTCTTAGAAAGTAACTCATACTTTTCTATGATTTCTATACTTTTCTTTACTAAATCTGTCTGATATGGTGGATCTAGAAAAATAATATCAAATTTTATGGATTGTTCCTGATATTTTTTTAAAGCACTTTTATAGTCTCCACAAAATATATCAGATACTTCTATTCCAATTTTATTAACATTTCTTTTTATTACTTGACATGCTTTCTTATTTTTATCTACCAAATAAATTTCTTTCGCGCCTTCACTTAATGATTCTATTCCAAGATTTCCACTTCCTGCAAATAAGTCTAGAACAGTAGCATCTTCTAAGTAAGACTGAATCATAGCAAAAAGACTTTCTTTTACCCTATCCATCGTTGGTCTTGTACCAGCAATATCGAATCCTTCTAATACTCTACCTTTATATTTACCACTAATAATCTTCATATTATCTACCTACAATCATATTTTTTTCTTATTTTTTTAAACTCTTGATTAAGCTTTAAAATTAATAAATCTATTTCTGTTTCCATTTCTTTATACGCTAAAAAAGAAGGCGACGATATTATCTCCTTTTTTAATGATTCTTCGGGATGTTTTTTATATTCTTCTATTTTTTCTACCAAACTAGAATCATTCATTATTTCCGCTTTTCTTTTATGTAATTCTTCTACTATATCTAAAGAAGAAATTTCTTTTTTTAATTGTTCTAATTTTTCTATTAACTCTTCCATAATTTTATTTTATCACAATTATTTTAAAACATCCATAAATGTAGATAGCATTTCTATACTATGACTAAATTTTTCTATTTTATCAGCAGCTGTTAACTGATAATAAGATTTTGCTTCCTTTTCTAATTCTTTTATGGAGGCAGGATCGCGATTTAATTTTTGATACCAGGAGGAGTTTGCTCTTAAATATTGATAAACTAAGGGATTACTTTTTACATAGTTAATTGTATATAAATTCATTTTTAATCATCAAAATGTTGATACATTGGTCTAGGTTCGTAAGTGTTTGATACATTATTACTATTTCCAAGGCCAATATCTTGCAGTAGTCCTAACGCTTTTTGAATATTGGTAATCCCTTTTTGGACGGAGTTTAGGTCAATATTTTTAATACTTTGCATTAAATCTTTAATATTTGAGGGAAGAGTTGAAATATCTCCTGAAGTTGTAGGAAGATTCGAGGAAAAATAATCATTCCAAATACTACTATTTTCTCCATAGATTTCATATAATTCGTATAACTTTTGCCAATTTGTCTTACCATTCATCACATAATTAGCAAGTTCTGTATGATTCCTAGCAAAAGATTTAAAACTTTCTTTCGACATAATTACCACCAGTACATTATATGCAATTAAGAAAAAAAAGAAGCTTATTTTTTTATCGTTGATACTTCTTGTAAGTTTTTGTTATTTCTAATTATTTCTTGTTCTACAGCATTTTTTAATAGTGAATTCGTATTATCGTTTAGTTCTAATCCTAAATGTTTCAATGCTGTTTCTACTGGTTTTTCTGTTGCGATATCTTCATTAAATTTAAGCATTCTTACAGGCATTTCTTCTTTATCATTTGCTATTGCCCAGTAGGCAATACTTGTTCCTAGAACATAGTACAAGGATGAAAAAAAGTCATAATTTGCAGGGTTTTCTTTACTAATATGAACTGCTAGCATAGAGGATATATTCTGATAAATATTTAACGATGGAAAAGTAATCATATTTCTTTTTTTTGCCTCTTCTAAGGAAGAGTCTTTTATATTTCCAAAATATAAATAGTCTCTTACAAATACAAGCTGTTGTGATGCCTGATTGGCATGTAAAAATAAATTACTAATTCTATCATGTTCTACTTTGGCTAATTCTTTCTTATCATAACCTTTCTCTTCCATGAAGCGAAGCATTAAAGTTTCATAATAGATGAAAACACCTTCTGTGAAAAGAGTTCGTATTGCTGGTTCTTTTTTGTTTTCTAAGGCATAGTTTTCATCTAAGTTTAATTGGTGTATAAACTCATGAATGATTGCTACAGGATCATGGTAGTTATAATCTAAGGTAATATCTATTTCTCTTTGTAACTGGGAATTATCTATTTTATAAATTGAATAATTATTACTTGCTTCTTCTCCACTACTTAAATTTTCTTTAGAATCTTTTAAATTTATCGTTCCATTGCTTAAATATTTTTGCCATGTTTTTTGATATCCTGGTAAATATTTTACTATAAAATCATTACATAAGTTTAGCACTTCTATCCCTGAAAGAGTCTGTTCCAAATTTGTAGATGGAAGAGATGCTAATAATTTTTTATTTGAAAAAAATCTGGCATTGGAATAGACATCCTTGTTTACTACAGCTTCTAAAATACTATAAGATAAATTTAGAAAATTCGTAATATTATCTGTATAAATTTCATCGTCATGACTTTTACAAAATTCATTTAAATAATCATTTATTAAATCATAATTTCCTTTATTCCAAACCATTTTATCACCTTTCCTTTTCCGATTGCTTTTGATTTTAATTTTCTTTTCATGGACAACTTTTTTTAAATACTTATATAATATATCACAAATAAAAAAAGAAAGGCACTCCTAAAGTGGAATGCCCTTATAAATTTTATCTTACTTCAAAAAGTCATCAATAGTCATTAGTCTATCATCAATTTCTTTTAAAGATATTTTTTCTTTTTTAGGAATTGTTTTCTCCTCTTGTTTTTCTTCTTTTTCTTCTTCTATAGGAATACTTTCTTGTTCTGGTTCTTCTCTTCTTTTTAGTGTTGCGATTAAGAAACTATCCGTCAGATTATGTTTAGATATTTGTCCTCCGGTAGAATAACGATCAGCAATATTTAATTCTGTTAATTTTAATGTTTCAATTTCTCCGTTTTTAATACCAATATAGTTTTTAGAGTCTGTAATAAATGTTTTTATAACATGATATGGATTACTTTTTACTTCACGCATTACTAATAATCCTCGTCTTGCCCTAGTAGAAAGTTCAAACTCTGATAAGTGAACACGTTTTCCAGTTCCTTTATCAGTAATAATAGAGATATATTCTGCTTCTTCCATAGAATATTCATTAATTGATACTAAGTGATCATCTTTTAATTTCATCGCCTTTACACCAGCTGCTTTTACTCCTACTACTGGTACTTCTTCTGTTTTAAAGCTTAACCCGTAACCTGAGTCAGTTGTAAGGAATAAGGTGTCTTTTTCTTCTACAAAGGCATCGATTACTAAATCAGCTTCTTTTAATTTCATACAACTAGTAGGTTTAGAATAACGAGATAGTTTAAAATCTTTTAATTTACTACGTTTAATCATTCCGTCACGAGAAGTAATGATGATGTTTTTCTCTGTTTCAAAGGATGCAACTGGTATAGCACTAACAACAGATTCTTCTGGAGAAGTTTCAATTACATTACTTACATGTTTTGGCATGTCTTTCCATTTTAAATCTGGTAAGATATGAACAGGAATATGTAAGTAATTTCCATGAGTCGTAAATACAAGTAAAGTATCTAGAGTTGTCATTTCATAAATTCCTATAATATAGTCATTTTCTTTAATTGTAATATCTTCTGGATTCGATGCTGTATAACTTCTAAATGAGGTACGTTTTACATAGCCATCTCTTGTTACCATAACAACGCAATCTTCTTTTGGAATCATGGCAGTAGTATCAATCTTAATTTCTGTAATTTCTGCTTTAATATCGGTAAGGCGTTCTGTTGGATAATCTTTCTTAACATCACGTAAATCTTTTTTCATAACGGACTTCATTACTTCTTCACTACCTAGTATTGCTGTAAGACCATTGATGATTTTTTCTAAGTTTGCCATCTCTTCTTGTAAAGCAACAACATCAGTATTTGTTAAGCGATAAAGTTGTAACGTAACGATTGCTTCTGCTTGCTCCATCGTAAACTCAAACTCTTTTACTAAGTTTTCTTTAGCATCTGTTTTATTTTTAGATTCACGAATTACACGAATTACTTCATCTAATATAGAAATACATTTAATTAATCCTTCTACGATATGGTATCTTGCTTTCGCATGTGCTAGATCAAATTCTGTACGACGACGTACTACTTCTTTTTGATGAGCAATAAAAGCATCTAAGCACGCTGTAAGTCCTAATAGTTTTGGTCTTTTATTTACAATGGCAACCATATTGAAGTTGTAATTTATTTGCATATCCGTATTTTTTAGTAAATAATTAACAATTAATTCTGCATTAGCATTTTTCTTTAAATCAATTACAATTCTAACATCCGCAGCAGATTCATCTCTTACTTCAGCAATTCCATCTATCTTTTTATCGATTCTAATATCATCTATCTTTTTTACCATTAATGCTTTATTTACTTCAAAAGGAATTTCAGTAATGATAATAGAAGAACCTGATTTTGTTTCTTCAATCGTATATCTACTTTTGACAACAATTTTTCCACGTCCAGTTTCATAAGCGGAACGAATTCCATCTAATCCTTCAATGATTCCTCCAGTTGGAAAATCAGGTCCCTTTACATATTTCATTAATGTATCTAAACTGCAATTTGGATTATCAATTCTGTGGATTGTCGCATCAATTACTTCCCCTAGATTATGCGGTGGAATATTAGTAGCATATCCTGCAGATATTCCCATGGCACCATAGACAAGAAGAGCTGGAAAACGAGCCGGTAGGACCGTAGGTTCTACTGTCGTATCATCAAAGTTAGGAGCAAATTCTACGGTATTTTTGTCAATATCACGAAGCATTTCATTACTAATTTTAGAAAGTCTTGCTTCTGTATAACGATAAGCTGCTGGACTATCTCCATCAATAGAACCATTATTACCATGCATATCAATATATGGTAGTCTTGTCTTCCAAGGTTGACTCATTCTAACCATAGCATCGTAGATAGAACTATCTCCATGTGGATGATAATTACCAATAACATCTCCTACAGTTTTGGCACTTTTACGATACCCTTTATCATAAGTATTTTTCTCTTTATGCATTGAATATAAAATACGACGTTGTACTGGTTTTAATCCATCTCTTGCATCTGGAATCGCACGATCTTGAATAATATATTTAGAATAACTTCCAAATCGCTCTCCCATGATATCTTCTAGAGTATAATCAAATATTTTCTCTATCACTTCTTGTGTTTCATTTTTCTTCTTTGCCATATTATCACTCCTCATATTGCTTTTTCTATCTATTTGAATCCATATAATCTATATTTATATTTTCTAATCCTTTAATAGAAGTTAAACTTCTAAAATTAAATCTTCTTCCTATATATTTCAAGTTATGCAAGCTTTCCGCATTTATTAAGCTACCAAAATCTGCATACCCTCCTATATGTTGTAAATTTTCTAGGCCATCTGCAGTAATTAATTTAGGAAAATAAGCAATTCCACCTATGTTTTCAAGACTGTCTAATCCTTTAGCGCTAATTAAATTAGAAAAGCCTGCATGTTCACCTATATTTTTTAAATTATTTAAGCCTGTAGCTTCAGGTAAACTACTAAAGTCTGCTTCTCCAACTATATTTTGTAGACTGTCTAATCCCTGAGCACTTATTAGACTAGAAAAATTAGCATCTTCCCCTATATATTTTAAACTATTTAATCCTTTCGCACTCTTCAAACTAGCAAAGATAGCATAATTACCTATATACTGCAAATTATTTAATCCCTCCGCATTTGTTAATTTAGGAAAGGAAGCCTGGGCAGAGATATTATATAAATTATTTAATCCTTTTGCATAAATCAAATTAGAAAAAATTGCTCCTCCTCTAATATTGTGCAAGTTATGCAATCCTTCCGCATTCGTTAAACTAGAAAAATTAGCACCATCTACTTGTTGCAGATTATTTAGGCCAGCAGCACTTGTTAAATTAGGAAAGGAAGCACCTCCTATTATTCTTTTTAAATCCTTAAAAGTATCAGGAACAAAATCTTTTTCCCATTCTAAACTTCCATAATAATAAATAATTTTATTTGTATCAAAATCTGTTATGTTAGTACCAATATTTTCTTCTTTACAACCGAATATATAAGCTAAATCTTTTTTTATGTTTCTCTTTGCTTTAAGTTCTTCTAGTTTAGGATCAGCGATATGATAAAAACTTTCTATTTTCGAATCTATTTCATACAAAAATCTAAGCTCTTTCTTTGTTAATTCAATATCATTATTTATCTTATCTCCTAGCCTTGCTAATAAAGTAATATCATGAGCTATCTTCTTTCTTTTTTTATTATCTGGAAAACTTTCTATCTTTTCTAAAACAATCCATGCCATACTACTTTCAATACTTTGATGTAATCCTAATCCTAGCACCGATTGAATATGATTATTCGCATCTGCAACAATTAAAATCCTAGGTTCTGTATATTTTCCTTTGTCATCCTTTGTGTAATATATATATACCGGACCGTGTGGAAGTCGTGAACCATATACATCTAATTGTATTACCCAGCCAGTATTTTTAGCTTTTAAAAACTCCCATAATGGCCTGTAACCATTTCCTCTTTTATGTCTTATCCATATACCTTCTGTATCTTTTCTTAGACTACTAAAAAAGCTGAAAATGTTAAATAGCCTTTTACATTATTACTATTTTCAATTTCTCCGAGCTCTCCCTTTTGATATTTCATGATATTTACCTCCGATATTTTATGGTAGTGTGTCTAGTTTTCCATAAAAATTTTCACACTATCTATTGCTTTTTCTATCTATTTGAATCCATATAGTCTACATTTATATTTTCTAATCCTTTGGTAGATTTTAACTTTTCAAATATAAAGCCACATCCTATATATTTTAAATTACATAAGTGTTCTGCACTAGTTAAACTATAAAAATAAGCCTCACTACCTATACTTTGTAAACTTCCTAATCCTTCTGAAGTAATTAATTTAGGAAAGTATGCCATCTCCTCTATAATTTGAAGACTATCTAATCCTTTCGCGCTAATTAAATTAGGAAATTCAGCATTTTTTCCTATATATTCCAAACTATTTAATCCTTCTGCTTTAGGTAAGCTATTAAATTCAGCATCTCTACCTATATACCTTAATTTTTCTAATCCTTTCGCACTAATTAAATTATCAAAGCAAGCATTCTTACCTATATATTGTAAATTGTTTAAACCTTGTGCTCTAGTTAAAATACTGAAACATGCATAGTTTCCTATATACTGTAACTTATTTAGCCCTTCTGCATTCATCAGTTTGTCAAAATAAGCAAATCCCTTAATACATCTTAAATTGTTTAAACCCTGTGCATTTGTTAGATTTTTAAAATCAGCATATCCACCTATATATCTTAAATTTTCTAATCCCTTGGCACTCGTTAAATTAGGAAAACCTGCTCTTCCTCTAATATTGCGCAAGTTATTCAACCCTTTCGCATTCGTTAAATTAGAAAAGTAAGCACCTCCTATTATTCTTTTTAAATCCTTAAAAGTATCAGGAACAAACTCTTTTTCCCAGTCTAAACTTCCATAATAATAAATAATTTTATTTGTAGCAAAATCTGTTATGTTAGTACCAATATTTTCTTCTTTACAATCGAATACATAAGCTAAATCTTTTTTTACATTTCTCTTATTTCTAATTTCTATAATTCTAGGGTCACAATAACGAATATTATGACATTCATAAAAGTAATAAAAATTCTGATAATCATAAAAATAACATTCTATTTTAGAGTCTATTTCATATAAAAATTTAAGCTCTTTTTTCGTTAATTTTATATTATTATTTGTCTTATATTCTAATTTTGCTAGTAAGGTTATATCATGAGCTATCTTTTTATATTTTTCATTTCCAGGAAAACTTTGTATTTTTTCTTCGGCAATTGATGCCATACTGTTTTCTATACCTTGATTTAATCCTATCCCTATTACACATTCAATATCATAACTATTATCTATCGCTATTATAATTCTAGGCTCTGTATAGTTTTCTTTATCGTCTTTAGTATAGTAGATATAAATATTATCATTTTTAAAATCTATTTTACGAAAGTCAATACTTTTTTCTTTAAAAAGTTTTTGCAATGGCTCACTGTTATCTCGACCTTTATATTAAAGCTGAAAATGTTAAATAGCCTTTTACATTATTACTATTTTCAATTTCTCCGAGCTCTCCCTTTTGATATTTCATGATATTTACCTCCGATATTTTAGAATAATCTCTAAAATATAATACACTCTTATTTTGATTTTTTACTTACTTCAATTACGTTTTTTGCTTTTTCTTCTTTTATTATATCAAGAAATTCTTCACTTTCCATATAATCTTCACTATAATTAGGTGCTAAAATATATTGTCCTACACTTTTTAGACTATCAAAATTGCTTATATCCTCTATACTATTTAAATACATACTTACAGTAACATTAGATAAATTTTCTAATCCCTTAGAACTCTTTATTTTCCTAAATAAAGCACTTTCCCCAACGCACTGTAACTCTTTTAAATAACTGGCATCTTCTTCATTATAATCTATAAAACCTGTGACCATTTTAATAGATTTTAATTTTTCTAAATCAGTAAGCTGTCTAGTTGATAAATTTCCATAATAAACAATAATTTCTCTATCTTCCACATCTCTTGGTGTTAGACCAATATTTTCACTTTTACAATCAAAATAATACATCCAATCTTTTAGATTATTTCTTTTTTCTTTTATTTCTTTTATTCTTTGATCTTTTTGATAACCGAAACTTCTAATTGTATGATCTATTTCATATAGAAAAGCAATATCTTGCTTTGTAAATTCTACATTATTTTTATGTTTGTTCCATAGTTCTGTTAAATATTTCATATCATCTAGTTTTTGTTTAAATCTTGGATAGTCTTTAAAATCCTTTAATTTTTCTTCGGCAATCGCAATCATATTATTTTCTAAATTCTGACTGGGACCTACGCCTCTTACTTCTAAAATATCATCTTCTCCATCCATTCGAATTGCAATTCTAGGATTTGTATAATCACCATTTTTATCTTTCGTGTAATAAACATAAAAATCTCCGGTGTTGATATGGTCTTTTGCTGTTCCTTTTCCTGCGGTACACCAGCCTGTATTTTTTCCTTGCAATGATTGCCATAGTTTTCGATAATCAGAGTGCCAGTCATATTTTATCCATTGTCCTTCTATTTCACTATCAGTTTGAAGAACTCCTTGTCTTTGTAAATAAAAAGTATACAACTTAGCAAAATTTTCCCCTTTTTCTAAAGCCTCTACCTCTTCATCGGTTAAATTCTTTCCTTGAATCTCATCATTTAAAGTATCATAGACTTTAGCTAAAGCTTCTGGATTTAACTCTATATAAAATTCTGTAGTAGTTTTGGTCCTTTTTCCAAAAGATTCTATACTTTTATCTAAAGAATTCAATTTCAACATACCATTAAAAGCATAAAATCGAAACCACATCGGATAATTAGCATCATTTTTTATAAAATAATCTAACCATAAATCTAGCGAAGCTCTTTGGTCTTCTTGAACTTTTTTGAGTAATTTCTCTTCATTAATTTCTTTATTTAGTTCTCCTCGTTCGGTGTACTGTCTTTTTATCAATGCTATATAATTATCTGGTAATTTTTTTATAACATATTTATCATAATAAAAATATTGTAGTAACTCTTTTTTATGTTCATTTTCTAATGTACTCTGGTGAATTAATTCTAGTCTTTCTAAATATTTAGAAATTTTTTCTTCTGGAGTATCGCTTTTTAAAGCTGTTCTCATAACACTAGGAGATAGATGTAGGTTTTGAAATAGTTTATTTAAAAAATCTTCTCCACTTCTATATTTCATAATATTTACCTCCTATATTTTAGGATAACTTCTAAACTATATTTTCCTATGATACATGCCTATCATTTTTTATTTTTCATCATTAATGACAAAATTCTTTGTCTTGTTTTTTCATAACTTTTATCTTGATAGCGCTCAAAATAACATCGCATCATTCGATTCGCAGTATCATCTGCTCCCGTATAATTTTTTTCCATTTGCCGCTCAAAAACTTTATCAATGGTATCATCTTCTTTAATATTAACATCTTTAAAATCGACATAGAACACATTTGTAACACTGCATTGGAATACTATAGTTCCAACTGCATATGCAATACAACCAAGTAAGGCAATATCTGATGTATCAAGTAAACCTTTTACTTCATGAATAGTTAGTCCATCAACATCTTCAAATGGAATACGAAGAATGCAGTTAGGATTATTCTGTAATGAATACGTATATTCATTCACAGAATGTTCCCTTTTACCATCATGAATTTTTACAATAAAGAATTTATATGCTGGTACATCATATGTATTTTCTTTCATAAACTATCACCTATATCTTATATTCATCTTCTAAGGTAAACTCTACATTTTCATCTATCCATTCTTTTCTTGGAGCAACGTCATCTCCCATGAGAACAGAGACACGTTTTTCTGCTAACTGGGCATCTTCTATGTTTACCCTAATCAAAGTACGACTTCCTGGATGCATCGTGGTTTCTCCTAACTGATCAGCATTCATTTCACCAAGTCCTTTGTATCTTTGAATTTCACACTTTTTACCTTTAGATTTTTCTTTCATTTCTTCTATTGTATATGCATATTGAATATCTTTACCAGCTTGTATTTTAAATAATGGAGGTAGTGCTACAAAAAGTCTGCCATCTTCAATTAAAGGTTTCATGTAACGATAGAAGAATGTCAATAATAAACATTGAATATGACCTCCGTCTTCATCGGCATCGCTCATGATAATTACTTTATTATATTCGCAATCATTAATATCAAAGTTAGCACCATACCCTGCTCCAATGGTATAAATCATTGTATTTATTTCTTCATTTTTTAAAATATCTTCTTCTTTTGTTTTTTCGGTATTTAATACCTTTCCACGTAATGGAAGAATTGCTTGATAGCGTCTATCTCTTGCTTGTTTTGCTGAACCACCTGCAGAATCTCCCTCGACTAGGAATAATTCTTTTTTTGTCTTATCCTTACTTTGTGCTGGTGCTAGTTTTCCTGACAAACTTCTTTCTTCTTTCTTTTTACTAGTACCTTTTCTAGCTTCTTCTCTTGCTTTTCTGGCAGCTTCTCTTGCTATCTTACTACGTAGACTCTTATTGATGATTTCTGTTGCGATTGCTTTATTTTCTTCTAAGAATACTTTCATTTGTTCTGTTACGATATTTTCAACAGCAACCCTAGCACTTGGAGTACCAAGTTTTCCTTTGGTTTGTCCTTCAAATTGTAAAATACCTTCTGGAATCTTTAGACTAATAACTGCGGTTAGACCTTCCCTAACATCACTACCTTCTAGTGCTTTATCTTTTGCTTTTAAGAATCCATTATTTTTGGCATAGTCATTAAATACACGTGTTAGTGCAGTTTTAAATCCAACCTCATGTGTTCCACCATCGATTGTTTTTACGTTGTTTACAAAACTTACGATTGTTTCATTATATGAATCTGTGTATTGCATCGCAATATCTACTTCCATTTTTTCTTTGGTACCAGTGATTGCTAAAACCTTGTGAAGAGCATTCTTTCCTTTATTCATATCTTCTACAAACTCTTCAATACCACGTTCATAATGAAATTTACTACTTCTTTCGTCTTCTTCATCAATGACTTCAATCGTGATTCCTTTTAATAAGAAAGCAGACTCTTGCATTCTTTCACAAATTGTCGTATAAGAAAAATTCGTTGTCGTAAAGATTTCATCATCTGGTAAGAAACGTACTGTCGTTCCTGTCTTATTAGTAGTACCAATCTTTTTTAATGGTACTGCAACATGACCACCATTTTCAAAACGAATATAGTATTCACCCTTATCATGTTTAATTGTTACTTCCATCCATTTTGATAATGCATTAACAACACTAGATCCTACTCCATGAAGTCCTCCAGAGACCTTATATCCATCACTTTCAAATTTACCACCAGCATGTAACACCGTAAAAATAACTTCTGGGGTTGATTTTCCAGAAGCATGCATACCTGTAGGAATACCACGTCCATGGTCTTCGATACTAACAGATTTATCACTATGTAAAATAATCTTGATATAATCTCCGAACCCGTTAATTGCTTCGTCAATAGCATTATCTACAATTTCCCAAACTAGATGGTGAAGTCCTCTTTTATCAGTAGAACCAATATACATACCAGGTCTTTTCCTAACTGCCTCTAGTCCTTCCAATATTTTTATCGATGACTCATCATATTTTAATGCCATTTCTTATCACTCCTAATCTTGCTACTACTTATTATAACAAAAAGAAAAAGTTTTTCAAAGAAAAACTTTACTATATTTGACATAATACCTATTTCATATTTCCTATTTATATTCTTTTTTCATGTTTTTCAAAGAATTATTTTTATTGCTTAATTCATTGCATAAGCTACTCATAGCATTCACTTGTTCAACATCAAAGGTAGATAATATTTCTTTCGCATCCTCTTTCGTAATATTAATAATAGACTTTATATGATGATTATCTCGTAACATTAGTAATAACCCAAAAGCGTAACCTTGTTGAAATACCTCATTTAATTCTACGTAATTACCATCAGTTATTACTTTATCTTCTTTCTTTTTCAAATCTTCAAATAAAAAGTGGTATTCTTCTTTATTATAATATTCAAATAAATCTTTTTCTAATTGATGATTATCAATAATTGGATTTTGATCTTGTAAAATAATGGTTGCACTAAATAATCTTAAAAAGCTATAATCAGAAATTTCTGGTTTTACACATTCTATTGTCACATTCTTTCCTCCTCTTAGGTTCATTGTAACATAGAACAACTTTTCTGTATATGACTATTTTTTATTAAATATACCATCTTACTTTTTAGCTTTATTAATTAGTTCTAATTTACTTTATGTTCAATTGAATGTTTTCTTATTAATTCTTGTTGTGTAGAGATAGCAGAATCACTTTCGTGTTTTCTTAATATTTTGATACCATGATTAATATATTGCGAGATAGGAATATCACTTTGATTTAAGGTATAAATAGAAAGATAATCTTGTGGTAAGTTTTCTTCTTGTAATAAGTTTTCTAATTGTTCTCTAATGTAGATAGAAACACTATTTCTATAATTATCAGTCATACCTCTTAAAATATCAGTAGTATATTCGTCATGATAAATCAACACTTTATAAAATATCTCTGTAGCCATTCCTTGTAATTCTAAAAAATCAGCAAAATCAACACTAGATTTATGAATCTCTAAAAATTGAACCATAGAATAAAATCTCTCTAATCCCTGGGAAAAAGAGTCAGAGTCTAATTCATTACTACTTACATAGAAAGAAAACTGATGAAAAAATTCATGATAAATTTTTGGATTAATCATAGCTTTTTGTTCAAAATCTACTTCAGCAAATAAATTACATAATTGTCCGCGGAAATCCATATTAGGTCCAAAAGAATCTTGTTTTTGTTCAGAAATAATTTTATCTAGCCATAGATTATATTTTTCTTGAGACTCTGGGGATAATCTAGCTATTCTTTGTTTTATATCTAATATCATACTTAAATCTAATTGATAACTATCCTGTTTTTCTTTCATTTGAAACATTGGATTGATAGGCTTTTCTTCCTCTTTATCCATATTGTTAGGAAAAACAGCATATTCATACTGATGTGTGCTAATATTCTTAAATCTACCTTGCTTTAGTTCTTTTAAAAAATCCTTTTTTTCTTTTTTAGATAATAATTGATATCCTTTAAAAAACTGTTTTATTTCCTTTTCACTAAATTGATTTATATTATTTTGAATTAAATAAGTAAATACTTGATCAACTGTTTCTATGATTACATCTTCTCTTTGTTTCGTTGGAAAATGATTTAAAATTAGTGGATAGTAATTAGCGTTTAACAAATATAAAAATTGATTCATCATTCTAGTATCATTACCATTCAACGTAATATTCGCAGCAGATAGACGTCCATAAATAATAGAATCAAAATGATTTGTTTTAGATGAAACTTGAAACTTGCCATCAACTAAATCATCTACTCTATTAAGCATTTGATTTATTAGTGCTAATGATGTTTTATGAAACTGAGATTCATTTTTATTAGCCATTTTTGTACTACCAATAATTGCTCCTGTTATTAAAGAACTTCCTGTTACACTTAAGATACAAGATACTACTATATCCATTCCAGCACCTAGCATAATTCCAGATGCTGCTATAACGCTTATAAATTGAAAAATTAAGTGTCCGAAACGGACATAAAAAAAGACACATAGAATTACCTATGATACAATGTAAGTGCGAACAAACATTGGAGGTAATA
>CASEGV010000008.1:0-45712 GCA_949287595.1 uncultured Mycoplasmatota bacterium | reverse complement strand
TTTTGGTAATTCATTTTTTTTCATAACAAAACCTTCCTTTTCTTATTTTATCATATCGGAAGGTTTTATTCTATTTACACAACTTTTTCTATACTCTCCAGCTTTTTTTCTTCAATTGTTTTATAAACATCTTTACCATCAAAACTTTGATAAACATTATTTATAATAGACTGTAATCCCTTATCTCTTTCCCTGGCAAACAAATCGCTTTTTTCATTGAATTTTAATTCCTTTATAATCTCTATACAGTCTTCATATTTTATTTGTCTGGCATCAACACTTCCTTTTGCCTTTTTAACTGCTTTATAATCGTAATCATCTAATAAATCTAAGGCTTTAGAGTAAGTACCAATTACTTTTAATATTTCTTTTGCATCATTATTATTTAATCTATCATCAATTCTGTTAGCGATATCAATTAATTTAACTGTCTTTTCTAAATAATCTAGTCTTTTTTGGTTAACAGCGTAACCTTTTAATAAATAATCCTTTAATATTTGATTGGCCCATTTTCTAAATATGATACCATTTTTACTTTTTACACGATATCCTACACTAATAATCATATCAAGATTGTAATATTCAATTTCTCTTGTTACTTTTCTATTACCTTCTTTTTGAACTGTCGCAAATTTTGCGACAGTTGAATTATCTAACTCTTCTTTTAATGCAGTGTTGATATGTTTCCCAATTGTTTTTATATCTCTATCAAACAATTGAGATATTTGTTCTCGATTTAACCAGACCGTATCATCCTTTACATTAACTTCTAATTTTACATTTTGATTTTGAAATAATATAATTTCGTTTATTTTATTCTTCAATAATTTCACCTCAACGTCATATTATCATATAAAACATCTGTTCGCAGTGGTAATATATGGTAACTGAGGGGACTTTATCTAATTTATTAATATTGACTTTATAAGTTGCTACTCTTATAGTTTGCAAATAAGACTAGTTATAAGTTATTTTAGATAGTTGTTTACAAATTCTATTAAGGGTATATATTCTAACAAATAGTCATCATTTTTATATTCTTCTATTTCTTTTTTATGAGTAGTATAGTATTTTTTGACTTTGTCTTGTATCCTCTTTGTAGCAACATCAAAGTCTGGTGAGCCATTATATAGTGCCCATAATATTTAATTTTCTCTGGTTCTGTTTTTGTCATCATGTATTTAATTACTTCAAATCTTGAAAAACAAATGGTGTTGTTACTTTTCTTTTTTAAAATACAAACATTTAGTTCTGTTGGCAAAATTATTTTACTGGTACAACCGTTTTCAAAATTTCTTTCATTTTTTATCCTTCCATTCATGATAAAGTATGTCTTTTAAAACTAACATACTATCTAGATTGTTGTAATGATATTTTTCTTGTAAGTCAGTTAACATTTCTCTAATTTGTCTTGCATACATCTCAATATCTACTTCTTGTTGATAAGTCGCTAAAACAGGATACTTTTTACTCCAAGCATTGGTCCAATTTATTTTTGCTTCTTTTTTGTCATCGGTATTTTTTATTACTTCTTCTATTTCTTTTTGATCTAGGTCAACATCAGTTAATTCATCTAAAGATAATCCATAAATTTTTGCTAGTTTTTTAGCTTGATAAATATCTGGTACCGTTTCCTCTGTTTCCCATTTAGAAATTGTCTGTCTACTAACACCTAACTTTTCAGCCACTTCTTCTTGAGATAAACCTTTCTTTTTTCTAGATTTATATAAACTATTTCCTAAACTCATACTTATACCTCCAGACTTAATATATCATATTACCAAATTATTTTCTAGCAAATATCATTTACAATCATGCTCACTTTCTTAACATTTTAACAATCCACTTTTATGATTAATCTTTTACAAAATTATTAATTTCTATTGCAAGCTCCTCAGGACTTTCCTCATTTACAATATGTCCTGTATTATTCATAATTTTTAATTGTGAGTTTTTAATATTTTCAGATAAATAATAGGAAGACTTGCTATTTGCTTTATCCTTCTTGCCACATATGATTAACGTTTTACATTCGATGTTTTGAACTTTACTACTAAAATCTAAGTTTTTCATAGAGTCTCCTAAAATAAAAGTATCTTTTTTATTAAAAGCCATACTTTCAAAAAGGGATTTTGGTAAAAATTTAAAAATTATATTTTGAATACAAAACATTACTTTTGGTACTTTATATGGTGTACCGATTAAAATAAGTGAATTTACTTTTTCTGGAAATTCCAAAGTATAATTTAAGGCTAGAATACCACCTAAAGAAAGACCACATAAATTAATTTTCCCATCAATCTTATTGCAATATTCTACAAATTGAGCATATAAATTATTATAACTTGCGTCTTTCCCGTTTAAGATTGTAGACAAATCAGGATTCAATATATCCTTTTTGTTTTCCATATAGGAAATCATCTTGTCCCAACTTTTTGCTTTGTGTCCTGAACCGTGAATCAAAATTAATTTCATAACTACCTCCACTCATTAACTATTAAAATTATATATCAGAAACAGAATCTTAGCTACCAATTACAAGTGAAATTTTATCACTCAATTTTAACATTTCTATAATTTTTCATTTATCATTTACAAAACTTATCTATGTTATCTCTATCATATTTTTGATTTTGAATTACTTTAAATATTTCATTATCTTTATTTACATTACATCTTATTACATCATAAAATGGCGTGTCATAATAGATAACATCTTCACCTGAAATTTTTACCAAAGAAAATCTCGGTGCTTGATGAATGTTAATCACTCCAATATAATCTATCATCATCAATAGCAATATAAATATTAAGAAATAGCCAAAATTACAAATTAATCTTTTTCCATATGTGAATCTCTTAGTAAATCTACTCACTCCTATTAAAGAAATGATTCCTCCAAAAACCGAATAAATAGATCCCCAACTACTTTCACTAGGAAATATTCCAACAGCAGTAATAGAAATCAAAACTCCAAAGACTATTAATAGCAAACCAATAAAAACATTTCGACTTTCAATTTTCTTATTGGAATAATCTATGGTATTGATTATATTTTCTTCTAATTTGTCCCGGTAATCTTTTTCTTTTACTTTTTCACCACTCATCAAGTCATTTAAAGAAATATTAAGTTCCTCACACAATGGCTTAAATAAAGATAAGTCTGGCATATTTCTTCCATTTTCCCAATTACTTATAGATTTTTCAGTTACACCTAACTTCTCTCCAAGTTCAGATTGTGTCATTTTTCTTTGTCTACGACATTCAGCAATAAACTTTCCTATTTTTTCTTGATTCATAATTTTTCTCCTTTCACATTAACATCATATAATGTAAAAGTTATTTTTAACAGGAAACAGCTCTAGAGTTTTATCAATTATTAAATTGTACTTGTTAAAGAGCTATCAGAAGAAATGTTAATCTGGCAATTCTAGTTTTTTTCATTAACCATAAGAAGTTTTCTTAAACAATAAACTATCATTAAATAAACAAAAAAAGAATTAATAAAATTACAGCTATTACAACTAAGCTTATGTAATTAACATATAACATCTTCTATTACAAATTACTAGAATATTTTCTATACACTCATTATAACTTATTCAACAATATCTTCACCATTATTTGGATTACACTCTAAATACTTCTTTTCAAATTCAGCATCATCATACATATTCTTTAAGTGTATATAAGTAGATAATAATACACTTATAACCTCTAAATATGTATGATTTGGTTCATTTCTTGACACTGAAAGATGAATTAAAGATTGTGAAAATTGAGGATAAGTTATCCTTACTAAAGAATCTAAATATTCAAAATTATTTTCCTCATTCTCATATGATTTATTTTTATAATCCAACATAATTCTAAATAAATCTAAATATAAATCCTTTAACATATTTATAATTTCCTCATATTTTTCCTGATTATATAAATTTTCCAAATTATTATTTTCCATATTAAATTTTCCTTTCTCCAATTTATTATTTAATAGCAAAATACCAAATAACTATTCAAGTTTATTCATACTAAATTCATATAAATATGATACCATACATTTTATTAGAACAAAAGAATCAAACAAATTTATTTTGCCTGAACTGTTCCTTGCAAACTTTTTACTTCTAAAACTAAGTAACGTGGCTTTGTAATTGCTTACCATCTGATAATTTCTATCACAGTTTTCTTTCAGACACAAAACATAACATATTAACTTCAATCATCATCCATAAAAAAAGTCAAACAATTTTGAATTTGACTTTACTATTTTATCTTATAAATATAATTTTCTTTTCTTGGACTAGCTTCCTTTACTTCGTCAGGATAACCTAAAATACAATTAGCAATTCCTTCATACTCACCTTCAATACCAAGATTTTTTAATATTTCTTTTCCTTCCTCCGTCTCAAAAGTTTCCTTTGCTCTATGAATCCAACAACTTCCTAACCCTAAGGAATGTGCGGCTAACATCATATTTTCCATTACTAGGCTTCCATCATAAACACGAGTAGGACTATTTTTATCTGCTAACACAACTAAAACTACAGGAGCTCCATAAAAAGGATCCCTATCTACTCCCATGATTTTTGCATTAATACTAGCAATGGTATCTCTTACCTCATGATTGGTAACTGCTAAAATAATAGGAGATTGTCTATTCATACCAGATGGTGCATAAGTCCCTGCCATAGCTATCTCATTAATTAAACTCTCCTCTACTGGAATATTTTTATACTTTTTTATACTTCTTCTTTCTACTATATTTTTAATTACTTCATTCATAATATAATCCCTCTTTCTTTCATTAATCATCATATAACTTACATTGCTCCCTGCTCCAAGCCGGTGTGCAAACAATTGCTAATTTAAAATTTCCTTCCCAATAATAAATATCTTTTTTATTAATGAAAATAATATCGTTCTTTTTAAAATAAATAGAATCTTCTTCTTTTTTGTATATCAATCCTTCTCCTTCTAGAACAAAGCATAGCTCATCACATTCTAAATTAGAACAGTATCCTACTTCCGGATATCTACCTGTAATTGTATTAATACAAAAATCCAAATTTTTCTCATTTAAATTCATAGAATAATCCACTACAGAACTAGTAGATGTATATTTAGACTTTTCAGCAACCTCTGCTCTTACTATTTTCATAATGTTACCCTATCCTTCCTAATGGTATATTCTCTTCCATTATATAATAAAATAATCAAACCATCTATAATAAACTAGCTTTTATTCAAACTTATTAAAATTAGTTTTAGGAAAAATAATTTTTACTATTGTCTGTTTTTGATAAATAGACTCAATAGAAATAGTTAATCCTAGACTATCACAAATCTTTTTAGCAAGATATAAACCTATTCCTGTTGAAGATTCTTTGCCTCTATTGCTACCAGTAAATCCTTTTTCAAACACTCTAGAAATATCACTTTCCTGGATACCACATCCATTATCTTTTATCAGCAACACTACATTGTCCTTATTTTCATTAGCACTTATCTCAATCTTTTTTTCTTTTTTATCCATATATTTAATTGCATTTTGAATAATTTGCGAAATAATAAATATCAACCATTTTTCATCTGTATAAATTTTCTTCTCTAAATGATGTACTTGTACCGATATCTTTTCATCAAGCAAATATACTCTATATTTTAATAAGACTTTATGAACAATATCAGACAAATTCAAGTCTTTAATAAAATAATCTTTTTCTGGATTCTCACTTCGTGCATAATATAAAATCTGATCTACATACATATCAATCTTATCTAATTCTTTTTTTGATATTTTATCTTTACTATGATCAAATGATAAAGATAAGGCCGAAATTGGCGTTTTAATTTCATGAGCAAAACTTTCTATATATTCTCGATAATCTAAATTTTCTTGTTCTAATTTACTTATCTTATCATTCATTGATTTTGTTGCCTGTTTTAAAGCATAAATATATGCCCTATTTTCTACATTGCTACTTTTAGGAATAATCTCTGATATAAAATATTTTTCATCTAAAGCATCAACTAAATCAGTAATTTGTAAATATTTTTTCCTTTGAAAATAATAATCACAAATCAAATAAACAATCAGTAAAATGAATGAAATAATATCAATTAAAGCAATATAAAACAATGGTATTTCAGCAAAACCTAATAAAAGTGATAATATAATAATAGTGGATACTTGAAATAGAATATAAAAAATTTTGTTTTCTAAATAGTTAGTCAGTTTCATAGTTTATATCCCTTTCCTCTTATATTTGTTAAAAAGTCAGTAATTCCTATCTCTTTTGCTTTATTTCTTAAACGATTTATATTTACTGATAAAATATTATCATCTAAATAATACTTATCATTCCATAGTTTTTCTAATAATTCATCTTTAGTAATAAGCCTTCCTGAATTAGTGAAGAAATAATAAAGAATACGAAATTCATTCCGAGTTAATTCTATTTCCTTATCTTGATATTTCAAAATTGATAAATGTAAATCTAAAGTATAACCATTTTTAGTTAGTTCTCTAAAATTAATAGGATTATTTAATTTTAATGCTCTTTTGATTTTCTCGAGTAAAACGATTTTATTATATGGCTTTGTTATAAAATCAACTCCACCTACTCTAATACTTTTAATTTCATCTTCTGTGGTATCACGACTTGTAACAAAGATAATTGGTATGTTTGATGTTTCTTTTATTTTCTTACATATATCATATCCATCCATATAAGGTAAATTAATATCTAGTAAAATCAAATTAGCATCTATTTTTAATAAATCATCTACGACATTTTCAAAATTTTCTATCAATGTAGTTTCATAACCAGCATCTTGCAAAAGTATAGATAGTTTTTCTCTGATAATTGGATCATCTTCAACAATTACAATATTCATAACATCACCACATTTCTATTAATATTATACTATAAAAAGAGTTAGATTACATTACCCTCTAACTCTTATCAATATTTCTTTTAAAACCAAAATAAGTAGCTATGAAATAAATTACATATATCATTATAAATATCAAGATACTTACACCAAAACAACTTAAATAAAATGTTGGACTTGGTAATATTGATTTATATACTCTATTAAGAAGATATACAAACCCAAAACTAATAATAATTGGATAAATCGCTGGTACTCCAAATAATATGTAAAGTTGTTTCCTAATTGTCTTATAAAGTTTTTCATCTTTTACACCAAGTCTTTTTAAAACTGTATAACGGTAGTTATATTTTGTAGAATCACTTAATGTTTGTATTGCAAGTATTGTTCCAACAATTGCCGAGAAGATAAAAGACATATAAACACTAATTGCTGTTACAATAGCTGATGATACATTACCTTCTTCTAAAGTTGTACCTCTTATATTAAGACGATATGTAGAACAAAACTCCTGACCAGTTTCATCTTTCTCACACAAATCAGAACGTAAAACCTCTACAAGAATCTTTTCTAATTCATTTGTTGTTTCTTCTTTAGTATCAATAGATATAAAATATTCGTAAATTCCTAATCCATTTACCACATCATCTGGAACTACAATTGCATAATCAGCATTTGTTAATCCTAAAAAGTAAAGTTCAGTAGTTGCACTCTTTTGATTAAGAGTTGTCCCATTAGATAACGTAATTGTTTTTATTGAACTTTCATCAGCTAAGGAAGTTTCTTTAGTATCATAAACTAAAATATACTCATCATTATTTAAAGTAACTTCACTTTTACCTTTCATTTTTAATAAATGATTATAATCACTCACTTTAATAATTTTGTCATAAGGTTCACTTGTATAATCATAAGCTGGTAAAAATTTTTCGATATTTGAGTTAGTATCCATATAAACATTATATCTAACACTATCTATAATCTCATAATTTTCACTTACAGCATTATAAACTTTTGAAATAGGTTCTTCTGTTTCAAAAAATGCTGAAACATCAAAAGGCGAAGTAACTTCATTGATATAGTCATAGGATGCTTTATTCAAACTAGAAAAGTTTAAAAATAATAGAGTAAACATAATTAAAACTCCAAGAGTTCCAAGTGTCATGCCCATGGTTCTAGCTTTGGAAGAAAACGTTCTTGCAACAAATAAATTATCTTTACTATATTTAATTTTTTTGCTTTTTAAAACAATAGAAAGAAGAAAGTCCGATAAGCTAAACATCACTCCATAAATACTTATGATAAATAAGAATATTCCAATTATGGCGTATGTTAATATAGACTGATCCATTATAACATCATTGGTAAAAGTAGAATTTAGAAAAATAAATGAGCCAACTCCTATTACAATGCTTATAATAAATAATAAATTACGTCTTTTTTTAGTCTTGATTGCTTTTTCTTCGTTTTGTTTTTCTAAATATAATAAATTATAAATATTTATCTTTTTAATTCTTCGGTAAGCTAAAAATAAAACAAACAAATAAATAAGTAAAAAGTAAAGTAATAATAGTACAACAGACATGAAATTAAATTCTATAAATATTGCTTGTGGTAATTCCATTACTTTAACTAAAAATAATGAAATAAATTGACTAAATACAAATCCTATAGGAATAGAAAGAATAAGAGCAATAATTCCAAATAATATATTTTCTAAAAGAAATAATTTTGAAATCTTTTTCTTTTTTATTCCTAAAAGCATATACGTGCCAAATTCTTTACTTCTCTTGGAAAACATAAACTTCGTTGTATAATTAATTAAAAAGCATATAACAAAAACAACAATTACATTGATAAATATAACTACATTTTTAAATGTATCATTCATATTGTCATAAATTTCTACAATAGCATCAGACCATAATACTAAATTCATGGCGAACATAAGAGAAAATGCTATTGTTATGGTAATTAGATAAATAATGTAATCACGACTACTACGTTTTACATTTCTCAAAGCTAATTTACTTAACATTTCCAACATCTCCTCCAAGAAGTGTTAGAACGTCAATTATTTCATTAAAAAACTCTTTTCTAGTTTTGTTGCCACGAACTATTTCATTAAAGATTTTGCCATCTTTTAAGAACAAAACTCTTTTACAGAAAGACGCGCTAAATGAATCATGCGTAACCATAAGAATTGTTGCTTTTAACTTATCGTTCATGTCGCCCATTGTTTCTAAAAGCATTCTTGAAGACTTAGAATCCAAAGCTCCAGTTGGTTCATCTGCTAAAATTAATTTTGGATGATTAATTAAGGCTCTCGCACAAGCACATCTTTGTTTTTGACCTCCTGATACTTCGTAAGGAAACTTCTTTAGTACATCTGCAATTCCCAATTTAGTAGCAATATCTTTTACTTTATTATCAACTTTGTTTGAATCTTCATTATTGATAATTAAAGATAAAGAAATGTTTTCTTCGATACTTAAAGTATCTAGCAAGTTAAAATCTTGGAAAATAAAGCCTAAATTTTCTTTTCTAAAATCTGCCATATCATCTTCCCTAATTTCCGTAATATCTTTACCAGCAACATAAATATGTCCAGCAGTAACATTATCAATAGTAGAAATACAATTTAATAATGTAGTTTTTCCAGAGCCTGATGCTCCCATGATAGCAACAAACTCCCCTTCTTCTACTTCAAATGAAATACCATCAACCGCTTTTGTAATATTAGAAGCAGTACCATAATACTTTTTGACATTATCTAATCTTAAAACCTTCATAAAATCTTCCTTTCTACTAAGATTATAGCAACTGTAATATTACTTTAAAATTACAGTTTTGTAAGTCGAAAAAAAGGAGCCATTCAAATAATGCTCCTTTTTTGATATCCTACAGCATAGTAAAAATTATCTGCTCTGCTTTACAAAGGAAATTAATATCATGAGACTAGAATTGTATCTCAAACAAAATTCATTTTTACATATAAGCATATATTCAGTAATAAAAGTAGAATAGATAAAACAATAGCTATTCTTTTTAAGTTTTTTCATATTTCACGCTATTTTGCATAAGTCTGCCACTTATCTTTCTTGCTTATCTATAAATATCGGTTTCGTTCTATCATCTAATTCAAAATTTTTATTATCTACTCTGATATAAGTAGAACCTATTTTAGAATGCAAATAAGGGATGATATCTGAATCATAATTACAAATGGTATTAATAGCAAATATATGATGATTATGAGGATTGTTCATATACTCATCATCCTCATTACCAGCCATAAATCTCCAACCACTATCTGGCATATCCATACTAGGTTCTTCTCTATACATATATCCAACTTTATATCCATCTTTTGTTATCTTATCTGATACAATACACCCTTCTCCATTAAGCTCATTCCAATTAATTAATTCTTTTACTTCTATTTTTATAAAATCTTTTTCTTTATTATGTTTATCCATATTTAACACTCCTACTATTTATAAATCACAATCTATTTCTTAATTATGAAACTTCTTCCATTTTCTAATTTTCCCTCTAAAGTTTTTAAAATTAGCAACCGTATTTAAATGTATTAATCTGCATACGCTAAACTCTTTACCATTTGTCTTAGCCCAAGCTCTCCTACCTTCATTAAATAAATCTTCATCAGAGAAATTATTTATCAATTGAATAATATTGTCTACTTTTTGACTAAATTTGTTTATTATTTCTTTTAAAGAATTGTTATTATATCTATCATAAAAACTCTGATATAACCAGTCTAAATTATTCCATTTCCATTCAGTAGCAAGCGGTGTTTTTTATATTCCTTTTAGTTCTTCCTCTTCCCAAGACAAAACTAAATCCATCCAGCCTATACAAAATGCTAACATTTGATAAGGACTATATTCTATTTCTTCATAAGTTGTATCCATAGCTTCATCTTTTATATCAGAATATTCTCTTATAAATAAATCAGCATTACTTTTAATTGCATCTATCAATTCTAATTTATTATTATATTTCATAGTTCCATCCTTTTCCATTTGATAAATTGTAATCAATAAAATCTTATTTTAGTTTTATTTATTCTTGTTTTTCTTTAACACATGATATAATCTCTTCTGCAATTTCTGACGGCTGTCTGTCATTTTCATATATAATCATAGTTGCTAACTCTTTATTGCAAGGACTTTCAAAAAACTTTTTATTATCTCTAGTATCTCCTGTAGATCTATTTTTCATAATATCTAAAGCTCTTTTTTCATCTTCACATGGAAGTAATAAAATAATATTTTTAAAAGGTTTTAACATTGATTTCACTTCTTCAAATATCAAAGTATCATCATATACAGAGTGTCCTGCTCCAAAATCTACAATTCCATACATATTATTCTCTTGTGCTCGCTTTAACACTTCTGAAATCATATAGCAATTAAATTCATCCACACTCTTAAATTTACTTTTAAGTCCTGTATTCCTAGCTTTATTTGCAATTTGATCTAAACATAATCTTGGTATATTAGTTATTTTATGAAGTTCTTCAGCAATAGTCGATTTTCCTGCTCCAGAAGGCCCTATTAAAATTATACTTTCATTATATAATTTTGTATTCATTTAATTCTATCTCCTTACAAATTTCTATTTTTCTAATTTTAAAACTAATGTTTTGATATCTTGTTGACTTTCCTTTTTAATAATAGTTTTACTTTTATCATCTGCCATTAAGACAAGTTCTGTTAAATTCATATCCTTAGAATATTGGATTTCATATAAATCTTGTACTGGTACTACTCTGGTCTCCTTCCAACTATGAATAACTTCATTATTTAAAAAAGAAAATTTAGAACATGTGATATAAGAATAAGCATTATCTTCTACATGTCCTGAAAATTTAATGACTTTATTATATCGATTTTCTTTTAATTCATTAAATAATATAGCATCTATCTGCTCATATTTTATACCATCTGAATGATATCTATAAATACTCCACCACTTACCAGTACTCATCTTTAAATATATTATTCTTATTAATTCACTTTCAGATGATATATTAACCTCACCATTATCTTCCTTTATATCTTCATTCACTATTTCACATTTTTCGAATTGTCTTAAATATCTATGACAGGTGGAAAATCTAATAATGATGAATCTAGTTTTTTTATTACTTGTATCATAAAACTTTTACAATCCTTTCTAGCAATAACTGTTTCCTAACTCACTCTATAATGTCCAACAATATCATCTCTTAACTCTAAAATATCTTCTTCATAATATTTTTGATATGGATTTGCATGGTGAATCACAAAAGGAATTCCTTTTTTATTTCTATAATCTGAAATAATTCCAATATGATTATTAAAAACAACAATATCTCCACCTTGCCACTTAGCAATATCATATACATTAGTAGTAAGAGAAATAGCATGATTATCAAAATAAACTTTTAAATTACGAACTCTTCTAAAATCGATATTTTTATCAATCGTATCAACATTATAATCACTACGATTTTCTTTAATATCCTGATTCACTAATTCCATTAAATCATATCCAGCACCTTTTAGCCCGAAAGCAACAACATCTGTACAAACACCATATTGATCATCAGGATAACCTGTCGCATAATATTTACTTTTATATTTAGGATTTGTTGCGATATAATCTCTAACACTATTTAAAATATCGGTTTGATCATCCACGCCATCATGATCTTGATCTACATTACTGACATAAGTTTCGATATGAAAGTCTCTATTACTATACATTTTATGTGGTAGAAAATTAAACAAGTATAGAAAATAGATAACGAATAAAATTGTTATTAGCAAAACAATAAGTATAATAACCACTATCTTATTTTTCATCATTAAAGCCTCTTACTTTTTTAATAATACTTCACTAAAAAATATTTCGTAAGCTTAGGATTATTCTTATTCTCTCGAATAAACTCCACTTGAAATCCACACTTTTTATAAAACTTAGGCGCTTGAAAACCATAAGTAGTAAGATTAATGTTTTCAAACCCTTTATCTTTATAATATTCTTCTACTGCTTGTACTAATTTTGTTCCAAGATGTTTCTTTCGATATTCTTCTAATATAATAAGATCACTAATATGTACTTCTTGATAATAAGTATGTCCTGTAATAATTCCAATTACTTTATTATCTTCTGTTGCAACAAAATGAAAAGATTGATAATTACAAGTAACACCATTTTGAATTGCATACTTATCAAATTCTCTACCTATAAAATCATCCAACTCTTTTCCTATTTTTTTCTTATACTCAATATTTATCATCTCTATACTCCTAATTACTACTTCTTATTTACCATTATTATAATATCTTTTTTCTTATATGAATAGTAAAAATTAAATTCTTTATTACCATGGATAATACTTTATCGTAAATATAGTACCATATCCTTCCTTGGAATCTACTGTAATAGTGCCATTATTTTTCTCAATGATAGTCTTAGCAAGAGAAAGACCAATTCCTACACTATCAGAGGATGAGCTTTTTCCTTTATAAAATCTCTCAAAGATATGTGGCAAATCTTTTTTGGCAATACCCTTTCCATAATCTTTAATAGAAATAGAAGAATATACTTTATTGGCATCTATCTTTATGAAAATTCTAGATGCTTCCTTAGAATGCTCTAGACAATTTTTTAAAATATTAGTAATCGCTTCTACTTGCCATGTTAAATCTCCTTGTATTTTTCCATCATTAGAACATTCTACTTTAATTTCTATATTTTTAAGCTCTGCCATCATTTCTACATTCGAAATAGCAAGACGCACTACTTCCTTTAATGATACTTCTTTTTTCTCCATAGTTACTACATTCGCATCAAACTTCGATAATTTTAATAACTCTCCTACTAACGAACTAATATTAGTAATTTCTCGTTTAATGTTTATTATAAATCTTTTCTTTGTATGATTATCTATCTCTTTGTCTTCTAAAATATTATCTAACATAATATTAATAGACGTAAGTGGTGTCTTTAGCTGATGAGAGATATCAGATAAAGAATCTTTTAATTTTAACTTGTCTTCTTCAGAATTACTTGCGACTTCTTTTAACATAATCATAGTTTTATAAATCTCATTTTTTAAAATTGATAACTCATCTTCTGAATTTTCATCAATATCAATCGCATAATTTTTCTTATTAATCTCTTCCATACAAGCAACTAATTTTCTTATCTCTTTATCTTGTTTTTTCTCATGATGTAAATAAAGAAATAATAAACTACCCGTAATAGATAACAACAATACATTATAAATAATACAAAACAAAATAAACTCTTGGTCATTTTCTAAAGCAAAAGACTCTTTATCCATATTAATTCCATACTTATAAAAAATATCCTCAATAGGCATATCCTTACTATTTAATATTGCGATTAAATCTTCTTCTTTTACTTTAGGATATTTTTCTTTTACTAAAGAAATAACCATACCTAGTTTATGATTATAATTTTTCGTATAAGTTCTATATTGATAGAAAAAGAAGAAATTACCAATAACCATAAAAAGAAACAAAACAAGAAAAGACAGACATAAATATTTTTTTAAATGTATTTTATTTTCTAACTTCATCAATCCTATACCCTATTCCTTTAATTGTAATAATAATATCTGTTTGTAACTTTTCTCTAATTCTTTTTAAATAAACTGTAACCGTATTATCATTGACATCATTTCCTGTCCATTCCCAGATTTTTTCTATCATATAATCTCTTCTAACAACTCGTCCTAAATTAGTAAATAATAAATATAAAATTTTGATTTCTAATCTTGTTAATGGAATTACCTTATTATTTTTACTCACTTCCATTTTATCAAAATCAAAACTAATATCTTGAATAGTGATAATAGTATTATTTTGCTTTTTCATAATATTTCTTTTGATGCGCGCTAATAACTCTCTTGTTGAAAATGGTTTTGTCATATAATCTTCTGCACCAAGTTCTAATCCTTTTATAATATCATCTTCACTATCTCTAGCAGTTAAAAAAATACTAGGAATATTTTTATCTTTAATATATTTTTGATATAAATGAAATCCATCTCCATCTGGTAAAGAGACATCTATAACAGCAAAATCGATAGAATTATTTTCTTCTAAATAGTTAATAGTATCTTCTATGCTTGCACATACCATAACATGATATTTTTCTTTTTCTAACGAATATTTTAATCCATCACTAATATTTTCATTATCCTCAATAAGTAAAATATTCATACGTACTCCTTTCTATCTACTCTTATTATAGCAAAAAAGGGAAATAATTCCCTTTAAATATTATCTTTTCTAATCGTTTCTATAATATTTTGTTTATTAATCTTATTCATAGAATACTTCATAATAATAAATACTAATATGAATACGGAAATAATTGCAATAACCGTTGCGGATAATGGGAAATAATAACCATAATCCATCTTTTTCGCATAAGCATAATATACTAGATAAGAGCCAATCGTTCCAAAGACAATTCCAAATAATAGAGATTTACAACAATAAAATAATGTTTCTAAGTTAATCATCTTATTAAATTCACTTTTAGTCATACCAATACTTTTTAGCATAGCAAACTCTTTTTGTCTTAATTCTAAATTAGAAGTAATCGTATTAAAAATATTTGTGATACCAATTAAAGTAATGACTGTAAGAAATCCATATAAGAATACAGAGGTAAGTAGTGCTACTGATTTTTCACTTTGTACATTTTCTTCAATATTAACAGCACTTACTTCTGGTATCTCATTTTCAATATTTAAGACAACTTCACTAGGATTTTTGGCATTTATCGTTAAAATATATGGAGTAAATCCTATTTCATGAAAATCCTTTTCTGAAATAATTAAAAATCCATCAGAACTATAGAAGTCTTCTAAACCCTCTGGACGAATATCTGTTACAAAAGCAACATCAAACTCTAAAGGTTTATTATTATAAGTTCCTTTTATCATATCATTTTCTTTATAATTATAGATTCCCTTTTCTACTCTAGTACCATCTGCTGTAATAGTTTTATAATTATTATTTAATATTCCTTTATTTTTTACTTGCTCTTCACTTAAGCCCAATTTCTTTGCATAGTCTTTAAATGCTTTATCATTCATCGCAACAATATTCATCCTAGTAACTTCCTTACAATATTCCGAATTTCTTATTTCAACATCATCGGAATAGCAACCATAATTTTTTAACCCCTCTTTTAAAATTCTTTTACCATAACTAGTTAATTTAGATAAATCATTAATTTCTAAATAACCATTTTCTGTTGCTAAATTGCTTTGATATAACATGGTATAGTCATTTGTTCCTGACAGTTTTAAAACATCTTCTAACTTTTTTGCATCGTCAAAAGAAGAATTTACCATGACATTATAATCCAAATCCTGATAATAAGTATTTGATGTTTTAAAAGTATAATATAGAAATGAATTCATACTGATGAATACAAAGATACTGACTGTTAAAGAAATCACTGTTGTTCGATATTTCTTCTTACTTCTTTTTAAGTTCTTATAAGCAATTACTCCACCAATATGAAATATCTTTTTTACCCAGAATGGAGTTTTTAATTTTTTCTTATTTATTTTGACATCTTCCCTATTTCTTATCAAATCAATAGGACTAACGCGACTTGCTTTTTTTGCGGCACTAATACTTGATAAATAAATCGTAACAAATCCTAAAATAATAGACAAGACTACTGGTAATAAAGACACTGAAAACTTAAATGTTACTTCATTATTGATAAAGTCTCCAATTAATGAGTTTACTAGTCCTACTAAAATAAATACGGCAAGATAACCAGATAAAATACCTAAAGGAATTCCAATCATTCCTAGCATAAAACCTTCCGTCACTACACTTTTTCTAATCTGCTTTTTAGTAGCTCCTGCACTTGCTAACATCCCATAACTTTTCTTTTTCTCAGTAACCGAAATATCAAAAGAATTCTTGATACAAAAGATGCTAGTCCCTACAATAATTGCTAAGACAACAATCATTACAGAATAAAGCATAGAAGTAGTACGAGAATCAAATCTTAGTGCTTGCCATCTTAATAACTCTGTATTAAGAGAATATTCTTCTGTTGCATTTTCAGAATTACTATTAAAGGTTTTTCCTAAAATTTCAGAAAATGTTTTTTCATAGTCTGTAGGTTTTTGAATACGAATATAGAAAATACTATCTTGATTCGTAATTTCTTGATTATCGAGGTCTACCGTAAGAGCACTAATTCCAGGATCTCCATGTGGATCTAGTTCATAATCTCTTTCCATAATTCCTGTAATTACAAATGTCATCTCGAAAGAATCAGCAATTACCTCTTCTTCTGTCTTAGGATTTTCTTTCGTCATGATATAATTATCTAAAGTTTTTCTTTGTCCAACATTTAAGGTAATTGTATTACCTATGGCGTATTTATCCTTATTCATAAGATACAACTCTTCACTAATAAGAAGTTCATTTTTATCTTTAGGATATGCTCCATCTACTAATTGGATAGCTAAGTTAGAAAAAGATTTCGTATCCTGATAAGAATATAAATGAATATAAGGACGGTCTTCTGTTGCATCGAGAAACTTAGAATATCCTATATCATATAAAATATCAATTCTCGCAACATCACGGTTATTCTTTAATACTTTTAATTTTTCTTCGGACTCATTATATAAAGCAATATGATAATTACCTCTACTAGCAATAGCTGATTCTATTAAAGCTGTTCGAAAACTAATAAATAGTCCTACCGTTGCACAAACTAAGGCAACAGATAAAATAATTCCAATGAGTGTACCAATGCTTCTTTTTTTATTTAGTAATAGATTTTTCTTAGATAGCTTGTTAAGTATTTTCATAACTAGTCCTCCTTAACAATCTTTCCATCTTCTATCCTAATAATTCTATTCGCAACACTCGCAACTTCCATATCATGAGTAATCATAATAATTGTTTGATTATAATCTTTATTCGATTTCTTTAATAAAGCAACTATCTCCTCACTAGCCTTAGAATCTAGATTACCTGTTGGCTCATCTGCTAAAAGAATAGAAGGATTCGTAAGCAAAGCTCTACCAATAGATGTCCTTTGTTGCTGACCTCCAGATAATTCATTAGGTAAATGATCTCTTCTATTTTCTAATCCTAATAATTTTAATAAGTTTTCTAAATTTTCTCTATCTACTTCCCGATTATCTAATTCTAATGGCAAAGTAATATTTTCTTCTACATTTAATATTGGTATTAAATTATAAAATTGATAAACTAACCCTATTTGTCTTCTTCTAAAAATAGCTAGCTTATCATCATTTAACTGATAAATATTTTTACCAGCAATAAACACTTCTCCTTTTGTTGGTCTATCTACTCCACCAATTAAATGAAGTAGTGTAGATTTACCAGAACCACTTGCTCCTACGATTGCGACAAACTCACCTTTTTCTACCGAAAAAGATACATTATCTAAAGCAACTACTTTATTTTCTCCCTTTCCATATACTTTAGAAAGATTTTCAACTCTTAATATTTCCATCTAATTTCCTCCTTTGTCGTTTTAATTATATGATAACCAAAATGACAAGTAAGTGACTTTTTATAATTTTTTAGTACAGTGAAGAGATCTCCTTTATTTTTATAGTTTTCACATTTGACTCTTTCACTAAAGAGCGTTGATATTATAATATACATCACTCTTTATATCGATAATATCATCTAAAAATACTTTTGTCTTATCCATAAAAACAAGACACTTCCCTACTTCATCTATTCTTCTAATAATACCCGTAACCTTTTGATAACTTCCTCCACGCTTTTTCTTATCTGCTACAAAATAAGTAATAGTAACTTCTGGATTTTTGGTTATATTTTCTTTTAACCAATCTAGCTTATCATTTAATTTTATTTTCGCATCTTCTTCTAAGTCTATTTTAGAACTAGTAATCCTTGCTGTCTCTTTTATCTTTTCCTCATATCCTGTTAAGGCACTAAATGGCGCAAATTGGCATGACCGATTATTTAAAGACATAGATGGATGTTTAGATTTAGGTCTTGATAAATGAATAATATCTGCATATTTATTCATGATGACCTCCAATCTGCCTATTTCTTTCTATCGTAGTACTTCCACTTTCTAAATTCATACCTCGAAGAATAGAATTTTTCCCATACTTTTCTTTAATATTTAACACCGCTTGTTGCAATAAATTCTCATTTTTTTCTTCTTGCTTTCTGGTTTCTTCTTCTATATGTAGTGTATCAGGATTTGTAAATATATCTAACTGTTCATACTTTAAAATCATCTTTTCCTTTTCTACCGATATTAATCCTACTGCACTAATATTAATTCTTTTCACCAGTAAATCTGGATTTATAATTTGTTCAAATAATTTAGTTGCTGCATTCATTATTTTTCTAGAAGAAGATGTTTTTTCTTTTAGATGAATACTACCATGAGCATGTTTTGGTATTCTTCTTCCATAAAAATCCGCCTTTACTTCTCCATGGTAATCTTCTGTAACATTGGAAATATCATATCCTACCGTTAACACTAATTGATCCGTTATCAAATGCTTTTCTACCAAATTTAGTGCTAACAATTCAGACATTTCTCGAATAATTAATTTTGCTTTTTGATAAGAATATGGACACGGTAAAACTTGTCCTGTACTAATACTTTTTGCTAATGGCTTATAGGATTTAATAGACTCTATCGTACATGGCTCTACTCCCCAGGCATGATCAATTAATAACTCAGCATTAACACCAAATAATTTATATAATAATTCTTCATTTTCTATAGAGCACCTTGCAATATCTCCTAAAGTATAAATATGATTCTGCTCTAATCTACTAGCAATTCCCCTCCCTATTCTCCAAATATCTGTAATTGGACGATAATCCCAGAGCTTTTCTTTAAAACTCTTCTCATCTAACCTGGCAATTCTTACTCCATACTCATCTGCTTTCGCGTGTTTTGCAACTACATCCATCGCTACCTTTGCTAAAAAAAGATTACTTCCAATTCCTGCTGTTGCGGTAATTCCTGTTTCTTTTACCACTTCTTTTAATATCGTAGTTACAAACTCTTTTGGTGTAGTATGATTATATTTTAAATATTTAGTAATGTCTGCAAATACTTCATCAATCGAATAAACAAAGATATCTTCGCTCGCAATATGCCTTAAATAAATATTATATATCTTAGCAGAAAAGTTAATATAATGAGACATTCTAGGAGGAGCAATAATCAAATCTAACTCCTTTGTTTTATCACGTTTTAATTCATCATCATCAACAGATTTTCCTGAAAATTTTCTACCATGGTTTTCTTCTTTTCGCTTTTTATTCACCTCTTTTACTAATTGCAATAATTCAAATAATCTAGCTCTTCCTCCAATACCATATTGTTTTAAGGAAGGACTAATTGCTAGACATATCGTTTTTTCTGTTCTAGTGGAATCTGCTACTGCTAAATTAGTTTTTAACGGATCTAATCCTCTTTCTACACATTCTACAGATGCATAAAAACTCTTTAAATCAATACAGATATAAACTTTTTCCATATAATCACCATCTATATTTTATCACGAACATTTGTTCTTGTAAAGTGGGAAATTTTAGAAAAAAATAGATAAATCTTTTTGAGACTTATCTATCAATATATACTTTCATAACTTCCTCCATGCACCATAATTATTATCTTATTATTTACTTTTATGTTTATCTTTTTTTATCAAGGAACCAATTCCCATACCTACAGTCATTCCTATCGCAATACCAAAAGTGATACAAATAGGAACATTATCTAAAAATATTCCCACTACCACTCCTATAGAAACACCAAAACACATTCCAAACGGAATACCTTCTACCATATAATTATCTAACTCTTGATTATTTTCATTTTGCTTATTATCCATATATCCTCCCTATTTATACCACCATATTTTTCTACATCTCAAATATATTACTTTATAACATCTGACTCTTTATAGGTAATCGCCTGATACACACTCATTACCATAAAATATACTCCAACAAGCATTAATACGATTAATACAAAAGCTCCAAGTAAGAATCCTATTCCATACATTTGAAACATTTGAATAAAAGAGAATGTTCCTGTCATCATATATAAAATACCATAACACAAAATAAACAAAAATACTCCCATACCAAAGGCAAAAAAGCTAAATCTAGATGGCTTCTTATCCTTCTCCTTTTTACTAAATGTCTCTATTAAAAACAATGCAGGTATTACTGTAAACATAAGACCGACTAACAAAAGTATAACAAAACTCTCTCCTCCAACAATTCTTGCTTCCTTTGGATTATCAGGATTATAGATAATTGTTCTTGTACTATCTTTTTTAGGTACCATTCCCGTTCCATAAGAAGTAGTAATTTGATATTCTTCTCCATCAACAATATAGTAATACGTAAGAGCGTAAGTTGTTCCTTCTTCATCTTGTCTATAAATACTAGCATTCATAAAGTGACCCGATACTTCTTTATAATCCTTTGTTTCTTCTTTTGCCGCTAACCAGTTGAAAACACCAAGACATAATAAGACAACACCTAAAACTAATATCAAAGAAAATACAATCGGCTTTGCAAGACGTCCTAACTTTCTTTTTAATCTTGTTTTTGTTAAAAATCGTTTATTTTCTTTTTCCATTTCTTCTTTAGACTGTCCCTTTTTAAAGAAACGATGTCTAATAGCAACAATAATTATTACTGAGACAACAAATAATATTATCATAAGTGAATATATCTGGTTCTTAATAGCAAGATACCAAAATGCTACAAAAAATCCTAAAACATAGACCAAGACACTAATAATATATACTCTATTACAATACTCTGACCATTTTAAATTTCCTTTTAACGTAAAAATACTCTTAAATAATGTAGCAATAGCACACACAATAAATGGTGTTAATAGTAATCTTGCTATAAACTCCCCATAATAAAAGAAAATAATTAAAAATATAGTAACTGGTATTGCTACAAAAAGTTGAAATATTGCTCCAAAGTTATTTTTCATAATACTACCCTACCTTTTTAGAATTCATACTGACATAATTTTAAATACACCTGATTTGTTAACACACAATCATTTAATGCTCTATGTTCTCTTCGTTGCTTTAATCCAAAATAATCAATTAAATCATCTAATCTATGATGAGACAATTCTTTTAACACTCTTCTTGAAATTCTTAATGTATCAATATAGTCATTCATTAAATAATCTCCTAAGTGTTCCCTAATAGTATCATATAAAAAATTGATATCAAAGTTAACATTATGTCCTACGATAATATCATCTCCCAGAAAATCTTTAAAGTCAAGTAATACATACAGTAAATCTTTTCCCTCTTCTTCTACCATTTTAGTAGTAATACCAGTTAAGTTCGTTGTAGACCAGCCAATTTCATGATTCACTTTAATAATTTCAGAAAAGTTATCTACTTCTTTTCTATTTCGTACTTTAATAGCACTAATCTCCAAAATCTCACCAAAAACTGCATCTAGTGAAGTAGTCTCAATATCTACTACAGTATAATTTTCTACCTTTTCTAGTAAACTCTTACCTTTAAATGCTCTTTTTTCTTTATTTACATACATAATCTAATATCCACCTAATTTCTTACTACTACCTTAACTCTTCACTTAATATCTTAGGTAATCTTCTTGGACTCCGAATTGCCTTTACACCAGATTCTTTCAACTTTTCTAATGACCATTTCTCTTTATCATATTTTTTTAGTAATTTTAATTTCATATCATAAGATATGGAATGATCCTTAGTTTTAAAATTGCCTGGAATATTAATCTCTACTACTTGGCATTGAAAAAGTATTGCTGAATAAGGTTTTGCCATATAAATATAGGCCATATCTCCTATTTGAATACTACTTGGTTGCTTCCAATACATTGTATCTGCTTTTTCAAAAACACCAATAATATCATAATAATAGGGATTTGCCGGAATAATCCAATCTCCAACTACATCAGATAAATCATAGCTAATAGAAACTAACCTCATGACTTCATCATCAGTTAAAGTATCATCTAAAATAATAGATACCCAGTTCTTTTTACTTAAATGATAGGCTGGGTAGATACCTTCTCTTTGTATATACTCTTCTACTTTACCATCTAGTTTTACATTTAACACTTCGACTAATCCAGTTTTTTCTTTTTGAAGTTTACTCTTATCCAAATTCATAATAATAGCAAACCATTTATCACTTTTTTCATTTCGAAAAACTCCGTAGTCAGGAAACTTCTCCCATAAAAATTCTGGATGTACTTGATATTTTTCTTTTATCTTCATAGAAATACGATTAGATTGATCAAACATAAAGTCTTCTTCTATAAAACAATAAGCAGCAATATCTCGTAAAATATTTTGATACTCTTCTTTCACCGTATTAGCAAAATCTCCTACCACATCATCTATACGAAAGTTCGTATATTCTTCCTCCATATCTAAATCATATACTTTTCCAGTAACTACACTTGCATCATCCACTTTTATCTCTGCTTTAAAATTATGATTCATAAACTCCTTAGAATAAATATAGTAAGGTCCATTCTTTTTAAAGCCATAAGAAATTAGAGCATCTTTCTTTATTCTTCTTTTTCTAAATATTTCTTCTTCAATACTCATACTCGACCTCCTATTTCTTTGATTATAGCATAGAAATCTATATTTTCTCTTCTCCAAATATTTCTGGAGTTCCTCCAACGAATTCTAACTTTCCATCATGATAAACTACCATTTGTTTATCCGTAATCGCGTATATTGGAAAGGGATTCTCTTTTAATACTCGTTCAAAAAAGCTCTTCGTCCACTTCTTATGATCTTCTCGCATATAGTGAGGTATAATATTAAAGTTTACAAGATTTAACTCTTCATGCGTTTTGGCTAAATCCCAATCTTTTGGATATCTCTCTTTCCAGAAATCTGCACTCGTTATTTTCCTTCCTAAAACAATAGAGCCTGCTGATGTTCCCATGATTACTTTTTCATTTGCCATTTGTTTTAAAATATCTATCGTATCTGTTTCTCTAAACAACTTTTCTAATATATGTTGACGACCTCCAACAATATAAATTAAATCTGCTCTTTGAAAATGTTTTTTTATTTCTTCTTTATCATAAACCCTAAAATTTACAAAATCAATAGTTCCACCGATATATTTTTCTATGTTTGCTAACTCTCTGATTAACCATCTTTTATCACGTGTTTCGTCTAATTCTACATAAGCTTCATTGATAATCGCAACATTTATTTTTTCTAATGGTTTCCCTACTAATTCTTCTATCTTTTTAGCAATTTCATCTGTTGTAAAACCTTGTGATGCTAAAGCTAGTCTCATTATTTTTCCTCCCTAATTTTTATATTATTCATTTTTTCATTATATCAACCATATTTATTATACAGTTTAATTTAAAGCTTTACTTATTTCCTATTTTTTCTTTATCATCGATATATTTATAATTTAATCTATTCTCATTAGTAATTACTGATACTTCTAATTTCTTTTCTAAATCCTCTCTAGCAACTTTTGCGGTATTTCCACCCATTCTTGCTATTTTTTTATTTTGCTCTAGGCCATAAGGATTATGTTTTTTAGCAAGTTCTCTCGTTGCTATTTCTCCTAAATCTGCTAAGGCAACTTCAATATCAGACATATTATCTCTTAAAGATTCCTTCCTAAGACCTTTATACTGCTTATATTCTTTAGCACTCATTCCTGACCATTCTTTATATATTTCATTAGTCAGAATTGCAAATTCTTTTTCTTCTGTAATATTTCCGGCTTGCCAAACATCAGTCAACGTTTTTCTATCTTGGATGCCTTTTACTCTTTTAGCAATCCAACCCTCATCATAACCTTTTGCTCTGTATAAATCTATTGATCTTTGAGCAGCAATTGATGGATCAAATATTTCATCGACTCTTTCACTACCTAAGTGTGCTAACCATTGCTTTATAGGTTCAGCATTTTTACTAGGAATAGACTCAATAATTCTAAACATTCCTTCAATATCAACAACATCAGTATTATAATATTTACCATCAGAAGCTTTTAATTTCAGCTGGTTACAATTTGTAACCGACTCATTTCCTTCTTGCTTTAATCTGTGTTTTAAAACTTTCCAATAATTTCTTGGATTATCACTTTCTGAGATAACTCCAACAATATCTACAACACTTATAAAGTATTTCTCCTGTTCTTTATCCCAGACTGTTCTTATAGTTTCATTATTAAATATCTTATTTACTAAATGCATTTTATCTTGATTCATTATTTCTCCTTTACTATATTAATTATATTTTTACTGCATCTTTTTTAATAATTCAAACATAATCTTTAGGATAACTACTTCCACATTTTAGATATGTCTAACTTCTAACACTTAAGCCTTTGAAAACAATTAGTTCTATACATAATATTCCCTCCTGATGAGAACACTATATAATACATTTGTTCGTATGTCAACTGTTTTTATCAAGTTTTCAAATTTGTTTTTTTGAAAGCAAATCCCTTATAAATTTAAAAAAGGGCAACTTTCCATTCGTTGTCCTTAATACTCTTTCTTTTTTAAAATTTTATAAGATATCTTATAAGAAATATAATATAAAACTGCGGATACTAATATCAAAACCGGAATACCAAAGCGATTCATAAAATGATTTATCTCTTCCATATTAATATCAAATCCTATTTTTGTGATTAGAAATCCCGCTCCTGCAATCATTAATACTAATAAAAATATCAATAGAAACATTTGAATTCTACCTTTTTCTGCTCCAAAGCGATAAACACTAGGTATTTGAATCGCTTGAATAAGTGCAACACCAAATATTCCACTAATGACTGTTACAAGTAATCCCTGATAGTCTAATCTAATTAAATCATCTGGTCTTATAACATTCATAACATTTACAATAATAATCGTTAATATAATTCCTATAATACCACCTAGGATATTACCAACTATCGCTAGAACATATTTACTCATAACAATTTCTTTTCTAGTTAAAGGAAGTGCTACAATATATTTTTCCGCATGCGATGCCTCATCATAATTAAAGGTTGAAAGAACCATCATAGCAATCATAAATGTAATAAAGGTAGGTGCAAAATTTACAGCATCTGTTCCAATCATTCCCATACTACAAAAAATAAGAATAAGAAATAACGTCGTTTTATAGCTAGATAAATTAAGTAAATCCTTAATAATTAATCCTTTCACTTTCCTTCTCCTTTCACATAAAATAACATAATATCTTCAATACTAGGTTTATCAATTACTGTAAATCTATATTTTTTCTTAACCATATCTTTATCTGATACTAATACTTGATAAGAATACTTATCCTTTCGATAACTGATATAGTCTTTCTTTTCTAGATGTTGAAATTCTTTTTCATCACACTTTACAATTCCATAATTTTCTAATAAATCTGTAGCTGGTAAGAAAAAGACAATTCTTCCTTGATGAATGAAAATAATATAGTCAGCAATCTGTTCTAAATCGGTAGTAATATGTGAAGATAGTAAAACAGAACGACTCTCCTCTTCTAAAATATACTTCCTAAAAATATCTAATATTTCATTTCTAATAATAGGATCTAATCCACTCGTTGCTTCATCTAATATTAATGCCTTAGGATGATGAGAAAGTGCTGTCGCAATTTTTAATTTCATTTTCATTCCACTAGAGAATTCTTTCACAATCTTATCTTCTGGCAATTGAAATTCTTTTAAATAAGCAAAATATTTATCTTCATCCCAGTTTTTATAAAACTGTTTCATAACTTTATTCATCTGTTTTGCTGTTAAGTATTCCGAAAGAAAACTATCATCTAACACAACACCTAACTCTTCTTTAATCTCTTTTTCACAATTCTTACTATCTTTTCCAAAAACTTTAATCTCACCATCAAACTTTATCATATTAAGAATAGCTTTCAATGTTGTTGTCTTGCCGGCACCATTTTCACCAATCAGTCCAACAACAGCACCTTCTGGAATCGTAAAACTAACATTATCTAACCGAAACCCGGGATAAGTTTTAGATACATTTCTAACCTCTATCGTATTTTTCATAAATCCTCCTCAAAAATAATTTTAAACAACTCCACAACTTCTTCTTTTGTGATATTAGAAATCTTCGAAATATCATATATTTTTTCTATATATTCTTGTATTTCTTTTAGTTTTTCTTCATGAATTAACTCCAAGTTTTTAGGAGCAACAAAACTTCCCTTTCCAGGAATCGTTTTAATAAATCCTTCCTGTTCTAATTCATCATAAGCTCTTTTCACCGTCAAGAAACTAATTTTTAAATCATTAGCTAATACTCTAACAGAAGGTAGAGCTTCTTTTTCCATTAATTCATCATTACAAATAGCTTCTTTAATAGCATTCTTTATCTGCTTAAAAATCGGTATATCACTACTATTACTAATAATTATATTCAAACGCATCACCAACCTGTTATATACACTATATAACAATTATAACAGATTGTCAACATAAAAGAAAAGATTATCCTAAAATAATCTTTACCTCCTTTTTATTAAATATATTTACTAGCTTCCCTAATACTTAGTTTATCTAATTTATCCTTATATTTATCAATAAACTCTTTTACCCAGGTTGGATTAGTTTTCGAATATTCTCTTAAACTCCAACCAATAGCTTTATTAATGAAAAATTCTCTACTTCCTAAATTATTTACTATAATTTTTTCTAGTAACTCTTTATTCGTCTTTTCTTTTCTATTTAATTGATGATCAATAGCTATTCTTCTTAACCAGAAATCTTTCTCTTTTGACCATACTAACATCAGCTTATCTACTCTACTATCTCTTAGACCAATCTCCCCAATAACAGCATCAAAACAATCTATCCCCGTCATTCTTTTTGAGTAGTATACTGTTTTATTTTAGGGATATCTTCATAGGTTAAATAATCTTTCATTGCAAGCAAATAATCACATACAAAATATTGAAACTCCCTATGAGAATCCTGATAACATTGATCTAAAAATTTCCAATCAATCTTTTCTAACTTTTTCTCCTCTTTTAAAAAATCTTTATATACTGCTTTTCTCTTAGGAGTAGAAATACCATAAAAAAGAAATAAATTCCTCATATATTTTGCCATACTAATAGCATTTTCTCTATCTTCTATTTCTTCAAATTTCCTTTTGATTTCCAAATATTTATCCATAATTGTCCTACTTTCATCTATCTAGTCTTGAGTATGATTTAATTTTTTTATTTTATCAATTTCCCTGATTATTTTGTTTCTCTTTAATTAATTCTCTGGTTAACTGAATAGCTTTCACTATAAATACTATACCTATAATTCCTAATGGTAATATATAAAAGGTAAAAGCAAGTCCCCAGGGATCAGCATCAAAAAATGCAATAAAACTTTGATAAACTAAAATAATACCAATAAACCAACAAACAATGGTTAACAAATAATTCAATATTTTTTTAAACCTTTTCATTAATTTTTCTCTCTTTACTAATTTTTCCAATAAAACTACCTATCAATACACCTAAATAAGAATCTATCAAATACCATACGATATATCCTAAGGCAGTATAATTATAATGAATATAGACTGTTGGAATAAATACTATCGCTACAACAAAAGGATAAATAATTCTTACTTTTCCTTTTGAAACAGCTCCAAATATGACAGATAGCATCAAAGTAGAAAACAAAAGAACAATAATCAGTCCCAGACCATCTGTTGGACCAGCAGTAAAAGGAAATAAATAAAATAACATTATCTGAATCATTAATATAATCATTTCTTTAAAATATTTTTTCATAATTTCTCCTACCTAACGTAAATACTATATCTTTATTTTTTCTTATCGTATGTCGCAATACAAATAAACAATAAAACTACACCAATAATCTCCATTCCTACAGAAAGTCCTAACAACAAACCTGATGTAAACTCTGAAAAATTAGTAGCACCTTCTGTAAAATACATTCTAGATAGCGATAACACTTCTGCTAAAATAATTAATATAGTAGCAGATATTAACTTCTTTGACATAAAACACCTACTTCAATTTCTTTTGATTTCTTATAATAAATAAAATAATACTTCTTGAAAATCCTAATGTTAATACATTTAATATAGTTAATAGATCCACAAACTTTCCAGTTACTTTTTTCATAATGTGATGAGATAAAACTACATTAAAAATAAAACTTAAAACTAATAAAATAATAATTAAGAAAAATATCATCGTATTAACACCATCTGGTAAACTAGTTGCATAATAAGAAATGATAATCAGTAAAAAAGCCAGTACATCTATTCCACATAATAACTTTCCCAAACCTTGTTTATCAGCAAATTTCCCTAATATACATTTATTATAAAATGGTATCCAAGAAGTAATTGGATATTTATAATGATTCGCTTTCGATACTGTATATAGAAAAATACTTTCAAAAATATAATTAATAAGCATATATGCAAAAACAACCAAAGCAACAACTACAAATACTATAAACATAGACATTAAAATACTTAATAATATAAATACACTAATTCCACCCATGGTATCACTCCTTACAAACATCAACCCATTCTTGATAACAAGATGCTTCTTCTAACTCTCTTATTGTTAATTTTACCGCACTATGACTATTGCCGCAAGCAGGATAGATAACATCATACTTTTGTAGCGACCAATCTAAATACACTTCTACTCCTTCCAAAACACCAAACGGACAAACACCTCCTACTTTGTGACCAATCATTTTTTCAACATCATCTACAGGAATCATTTTCGCTTTTTGATGAAAAAAAGCTTTATATTTACTATTATCTATTTTTGCATCTCCTGCTGCAACAATTAAAATTGGCTTTCCCTCTACTAAAAATGATAAGGTTTTTGCAATCTCGCCTGGACTACATCCTAAGGCTTTCGCCGCGTCTTCTACCGTTGCGGAAGAAGTATCAAATTCCATAATTTTACCTTCTAATCCATATTTTTTCAAATGTTCTTTTGCTCTTTCTAATGACATAAACTACTCCTATCTATTTGCAAAAACTCTCTTCATAACGCAAATTTTTATTTCCTACATAAATATCTTTATTGCCTTCTGTTGTACGACATAAAACAAACGCTATATTTTCTTTTGGATTAACATAAGTAGCAGTTCCTCCATCCCAAAGAGTTTCTTTTTGTTCTAATTTTTCTTTTATATCTTTCCTAGTTAATTCTCCATTTTCTAGTGCTTCTTGTATCGACATTTGATAATTATCTTCTGTCTCATAAACTACATCAACACAATCCAAATATAAATGATATCCTTCCATCTCTATTTTTTCTAACTCCGAACACCTATCTTGCTTGCTCACATAGAAAGTCTGAGTAATTACTTGCTCGATAGCTACCATATTCACAAACATCATAATGTCAACTAAAATAATAAATAGAAAAGTAATACTCCATAAAACAATTTTACCTATTTTAGGAATATGAAAATCTTGATAAAATAATCTTTTTAATTTATCTATTAGTTTTACTTTATTAAGTAAAATAACAAATAATAATCCGCCTCCAATATTTAAAATAAAGTCATCAATATCAAATCTACCAGTAGAGGTTACTAACTGTAAAATTTCAATTACAAATACGGTAACTGCCAAAACAACAAATTGCTTCTTTAACTTACAATACTTCTTATCTTTCAACATTAATAAAAAAGAAAGTGGAACAAAAGCTATTAAGTTACCTAAGATATTAGTAATTTTAATTCCGATATTAGCAATACCAGTAAGATAACTAATAATAGTTTTAAAAGGAATAATATTAATTGTTCTTGTATAATCTTCTAAAAACTCTTTATTAAAGAAACTGACTCCTGGTCTATTAATAAACATCGTTAATGATAATAATAAAACAAAATATAAAATGATGTATTTCGTAATGTTTTTCTGATAAAACTCCTGCTTATTAATAATAATACCTGTGCTAAAGACAAGTAACGCTAACAACAAAATTAAAACTAATACTGCAAGATAAGAAAAACTATACGGATTTAAAAAAACAGAAACGATAAATAATATCATAGAAAGCAACAATATTATATAATGCGATATATTTATTTTTTTCATAAGAACTCCTTTCATTTTAAACAATAAATTTAAAAGATAAATTTCTATTTTTATAAATTATTTTATTTAAAATACGCTTTATACCAAACACCTATTTCACTATCTTCTACTTTTATTTTGTTATTTTTCTCTAACAAAATAGTACTGATATCTTTTATTCTAGCAACAGAATCTCCATCATAGACTACAATAATAATTTCTCTTCCATCTTTTAAAGATACATATAATTCATTTTTCTGATGAAGAGAATTAGTACAATGTTGATAAGACTCCTTCATTTTTATAGATACAATATCTTCATACCGAAAACTTACAATTTCTTTTTTATATAATACAATAATATAATAATCAGTCAAAACAAAATCATGGTGATAGCTAGAGCAAGCTTCATGGCAATACCAGTATAGTATTTTTCCTATTTTACCAATTAATCCTTGTTCAACTAAATAATCCTTAATTTTCTTCTTGTGATAAATAATTTTCATGTCACGAAAAATTAAAAGCATAATAAATACTATCATAAATATAGCAAAGACAAAAAATTGAATATTGTATTGAAATGCTACATATAAAATTACAAAAAATATAATAAAATAAACAATCCATCCAAATAACCGGTACCATATTTCTATACTAATATAGTCATCAACAGATTTTTCTTTACTGCTTTTCATATTCTACCTCTTACCTTCATTATACCCGATTTTTAAACAAAAGAAAACTAGATATTCCATCTAGTTCAATCTATGTTTCTTTTTCTTCTATAATTTGTGCTTCTTTGATATTCTCTTTTTTCTTTTTTACTTTCTTATTCACTTTCTTTTTTATTTTTTGAAAAAAATCAGTTCCCTTAATGATAAAAAAGAAAAGTGCTATTAATCCAAGTACTAATAATATTGGTAAAGCGACAAAAAAGAAGAACCAAAATACTGCTATTGCAATAGCAAATCCTAAAATAATAAATAAAATATCTTTTACTTTCTCCATAACATCCCTCGAACATTATTATACAGAAAAATACTAAAAAAGAAAACCAGATATTACTATCTAGTTTGCTTCTTTGTAAACATACATGCATCTATCACATCACCAGTTTTTAAATATTGGTAAGTTGGAAATTCAAACAATACTGGTTTTAACTTTTGATAATCTATTTTTTCCTTTTCATTTAACACCTTATCAGCAACAAAAGTATGTACAGGTACTAAAATAAAGTTTTCAAATCCTGGCGTTTCATAAATATCCTCTACCCTACATTCGATAGAAACAGGAGCTTCTGTAATAATAGGTGTATGTAACTCTCCTATTTCATAATTAAAAGCTTCAGATTTATCTATCTTTTTTCCACTAACACAACCAACATAATCAGCTTTTTCTAACATCTCTTCATCTACTAAATTAATAGATAATGATTTATTTTCCTTAATTAATTCATTAGTATAATGCGTTTTAGATAAACTAACTATATAATGATCATGGCCTAATATTCCTAGATGACCTACCAATAAATAATTAGGTTTATCTTCTTTCATAGCACCTATTACTACAATTAAACTAGGATATAGAGCAAGAGAAGTGCCAATATCTTTTTTACTCATTAATATCCATCTCCTTCATCATATTAATAGCAGCAAATACAGAAGGAAAGCCAATATAGGGTAAGCATTGCATTAATGCCGCATATTGTACCTCTAGACTATTTCCTACTTTGATATTACCAAGAACATGTGCTTTTAATGGTCCTATTTGTCCTAGTGTTGTTAGTACACAAAGCACTAATAATTCTCTTGTTTTTACAGATAAACCTTTTCTAGTATAGAAGTCTCCAAATCCTAACTCTGTTAAAAATCTAGGAATAGCTTCTCCTATTTCTTTTGGTAATGCTTGATATTTATCTTTAATCTCTGTTCCATAAATTGGTGACTGAATCTTTGAACCCTTTTCAAAACGATTTTCTTCTGTTGTTGTTCTAGCCTCCTCTAAAGGCAAAGAAATATTACTTTCTACAAACACTTCATTCATGGTAGAAATAGCATTTAATGTCTTTGGAAAACCAATAAATGGTGCACAATTATAAATGGCTTCCCTAATTTCTAAAGGACTAACTCCCACATTAAGAGAAGCCTTAACATGTGCTTTTAACTGCGGTAATGTTTGCATCGTAGTTAATACAACTACCGTAATTAATTCTCTCATCTTATTATCTAAAGAACCAATCTGGCTAATTTCTCCAAAAATAAATTTCTGTAAAATATCCATAAATTCTGGATCTGTTTTATCAGGAGTTCTTTTATTTTGAAACAACTCCTCAAATTGTCTATCACAAATATCTGTTCTTGTCATTTTATCATTTCCTCTCCCTTTTATAAAATAATATTTATGAAAATTTCTAATATTAAGGAACTTATCATCATAAATAATAAATATATAATAAAGTTTTTAGTTCCCAGTACTATTTTTAATGCCCCCAGATTGGTAATTTTTGTTGCTGGTCCTGTAATCATAAATGATGTTGCAACACCTAGACTCATACCTCTATTTAACCAGTCTTGAAGTAATGGTATCGTTCCTCCACCACAAACATATAAAGGAACACCAATCGTTGCGGCTAACAAAACAGCATAACCATTATTTTCTCCGAATAAGGTAACTATAGTCGTTACTAGTAGGTGATACATCATCGCTTTCAGATACATTATAACCGCCATGATATTCAACCGTTTCCTCATTATCATTTCCTAAAAATTGAAATACAATAACATTTGCTATTACAACTACCAGTACTACCACTAAGAAGATAATTATTTTCTTCTTCATAATTAAACTCTCTTTCCTAGATGATAAGCTTCTTCTTTATAATATTTTTCAGTAGATGCTCCTGGATAACCATATCCCTTCGCAAGTATCATACCTTGATTATCTAAGTTCAAATAATCTATTAAAATATCTATATGTTTTTTAATTCCACTCATAACAACTTCATCATTATTCCAAGCTGTCGTAATAAATACAGATTTCAAATGCTTACTTTGTATCCTTCCATTTCTAGAATAAAATCTATCAATCGCACTCTTTATCTGAGCAGAAAAACCAAAATAATATATTGGAGTTGCAAATACAATCATATCTGCTTCTTCAATATGATCTAGGATGTTAGGCATATCATCTTTAAATATACAATCGCCATTCATCCCGCAGTGATTGCAACCAATACAAGGATGTATATTCAAAAGAGCTGTATCAAATCGTGCTACTTGATGACCTTTCTCTGTTGCTCCTTTCGTAAATTCTTCTACTAACATATTAGATGTTCCATGTAGATTATGACTTCCGGTTAGAACTACAATATTCATATTTTTTATTCACTCCCTATCTTTTCTATAGTGATTTTTCCAGAAAGATTTTCAATTTGATTACTTCCTTCTATGGCTCTACCTAGTTCATAAAGACTACTAGAAGAAGAAAAAGAATCATAAAACATAACAACATCTGCCCAGGGAGCATAATAAGCAAGAACTCCTCTACCTCCCTTAGTCGCAAGCTCTGTATCATCTGTATTTAAATCACTACTAGGATAAAAAATCTTTTCATTAGAACTAAAATTTTCTACTTCTGTCGTTAGTGGAAGTTGACGATATAAATTGCTTGCTGCTGTACTATCATTTAGTTCATAGATAATCGTATTATTACCATCACTTACACTAATTCGCATCAATCCTGCCTCACTTTCTCTATCCTTATTTTCTCCACTTACCATGATATTTTCTCCTGAATTATTTGTTTCTCTAGAGGTATTTTGCATGCATATCATTATTCCTATGGCCACTATAACTACGATTATGACTGGTATGACTATTTTTTTCATAAATTCTCCCTATCCTAATAATTTTTTTATTCCAGTATAGGCAATTTCATAAATAGAATGATATTTATAGTTTATCCCTGCTTTCTCCATAGCTTCTTTTTGCTTTTTTGTCACTATTGCATAAGGGTATATACCAAACATAAATGGAAAAAACGAATAAATAAATTTCATAACTTCTTCATCATCCATATCCTTAAAAAATTGATTCAAACAAAGTTTTACAGAATGAACCGCATTACCATATGCTTCTTTAAATTCTATTAATCTTTCCATTCTACTATTTTCTTCTAAATCGTACATATTCATAGATAGTAGTTTTAATAGTCTTTCTCTTTCAGCAATTGTATGTGCTAATAGACTAGCAAACTCCTCTTTGGTAAGAGTATCATTATCACTTCTAATCTTATCTATCGCCTCACTCCACTCTTCATATTCTCTTTGAAATAATGCTAAAAATATTTCTTCTTTAGTTTCAAAGTAGTTATATATGGAGGGCCTAGAAAACGATGTTTGCTCACTTATCAATTTGATTGTAATATCTTTAAAATTATATTTGTCATACAATTCTTTACATGCATGAACTATTTCCTCTTTTCTTAAATTGCTATGTGACATAGTATCTCCTTTCTCTGACACCACGTCAGTTTCTAATATCATTATATGCACTTTCTGACACGGTGTCAATAGTTTATGAAAAAAATTTATGTTGACACTTTGTATTTATTAAAAGAATAAACTTAATTTATAAAAGTTAATCTTTTACTAAAAACTTAAACATGTCAACCTATATAACTTTATCCTACTAAAAAATAGAAGATGTTGAATTTCCCTTTTTTCTGTGCTATAAGTTTAGATATAAGATAAACAGAATATTGCAACATTACAAATCTAAAATAATAGAAAGGAAATAAAATTGATGAATTAACAACTAATTTTATAAAAATGTAGGAAAAATGAAAAAAATAAAAAAAAAGAATAAGAAAAAAAATATAACGAAAGCAGAAATTATCAAACTAGTATTCGCAATTTTTATAATATCATCTATATTATTTTTTAGTAATTATAGGGCGTATTCTATAACCAAAATGAGTAATAGAACAAATATAGAAGCTAAAAAAGTAGAAAGTTCATATAACCTTGCTGAGGTACTCCTAAATATACTAGATAGATTTAGCAATTTAAGAGCTTTCGTTAATATAGGAACTACAAATAATTTTACAACAACAAATGATAAAGATGGAGACGGTCTATTAGATAATGAAGCACAATATGTAAATAATCAAATGGTTACTCCAAAGGATCCTGATCCAGAAACAGCAAATGGGCCTATAGGATTATGGCAAAAACAACTTCAAGTAGAACAAGCTGGAAACATACCATATTATTTAACAGATTATTACACATATTATAATGAAGAATTACTGAATAAATCAATCATAGACTGGATAAGTCTACGTAGAAATCAAAACATATTCGAAGCAACACTAAACTCAAATATTCTATTAGAATTATCATCAAGCATATTAAATTTCAGACTAGATAACGGTGGAACAGTATTACATTCACAAACAAAAGAAGAAATATATGACTATATGATGCAAGAAGCAGAAAAAAATCTGACGACAATTCAATATACTGGTTTTAAATTAGCAGCTGAAGCTTTGAACATAAAAGATAAAACAGAAACATGGCAAAAAAAATATGGATATAACGATTTATATGACAAAGTATTTAGAATTGCAACAAACAATAACATGAGAAGTGAGCAATTTTACTTTCAAGAAAATAATGAAGAATATGTACTCTGGGTATGGCGCGGTGACTATTTAACTCTTGGTAGTGGTGCTGAAATGGGATTATATAAAAAGAATAAAAACGTCTATAACGCTGAACACTGGGATGCGATAGACTTTACAGTACCAATGACCTTAAACCTATATAATTATTATGATGCAAACAACATAGAACATATATTTAGCTGGAAACCACAGAATAACCAGTGGTGGATAACAGGATTTAATCCAAATTATCAAGACGTGGACGTTACCAAACAAATGATAATAGGGACGATTGATTTTTCTCAATATCCAAATATGTACTATTCTATAAAACAAAACATCAATGAAAACAATAAAAAATATATCATCTGTGACGATACAACTTATAAAATATGGATTACATTCTACGATTAAATGCAAATAAAAGCAGACAAAATGTCTGCTTTTATCTACTTTATACCAATTCTGTATTTAAATAATAGTAATAATGTAGAAGTTCTCTTTTATATTCTACAACTTTTCCTTCTGGTAATACTAACATTCTGGTTACTCCTATTTGTTCTACAAATGCTGGATTATGACTAACCATAATTAAAGTACCTGTATAATTTTTAAAATTTTCTCCAATGATTGCTTGTGTTTCTGGATCAAAGTGATTTGTTGGTTCATCTAAAATAATAATGTTAGTTCTTTGAATTAATATCTTACATAAGGCAACTCTGGCTTTTTCTCCTGGAGATAGGACATTTACTTTTTTAAATACATCATCGTTTGAAAATAAAAAATTTCCTAGGAAAGTTCGTAGTTCTTGGTCATTATAGTTAGGATTATCAATATTTTCTAAAATTGTTTTATTCTCATCTAATATTTCTAACTCCTGGGCATAGTAAGCAATACTTGCATGATACCCGTACTCAATTTCTCCTTGAATAGGTTTTAACTGTTTCATAATCAATTTTAATAAGGTCGACTTTCCTACACCATTTTCTCCAACGATTAAGAATTTTTCTCCTCTTGCCATTTGAAAAGAAAGATTGCGATATAAATCTTTTTTATTTGGATAGTGGAACGTTAGATGATTGACTTCTAATGGTATCTTACCACTTTTTTCTAATGGCTCTACCTTCATCGTAACTGTTTTATATTTCTCTTCTCTGCTTTCCAATTCCTCTAACTTTTTCTCTAACATTTTTTTACGAGACTGACCCATTTTCTTTAATTTGTGATTGGTAGCAGATGCCTGTTCTGCTCTTTTTACCACTTCTTCTAAATGTTTAATTTCTCGTTCTTGTTCTCGAATTCTTAGCTCCTTCTGCAACATCTCATCTGCATATAATCTTTTAAACTCTGTATAATTTCCTTTATATACTTTTATCTTATGAGTAACTTTATTAATAAACATAGTTTTCGTAATCACTTCATTTAAAAAATCAATATCATGACTAATTACTAAGACCATACCATGATAATTTTTTAAATAATTCGTAACAAAATCTTTCGTCTTCATATCTAAATGATTTGTAGGCTCATCTAAAAGTAAAATATCAGAATTAGAAAAAAGAAGTCGGGCAAAAGCTATTTTTGATTTTTGTCCTCCGGATAAATCTCCTACCTTCATCTCTAGTAATTCGCTTTCTATTTTCATATTCTCAATCAAAGATAACAATTCATCTTCTGCAGTATACTGATGCAGACTATCTAATTCATTTTGTATTTGTTGCGCTCGTCTTAATAATCGTTTCTGCTCTTTTTCTTCTACATTAGGAAGCGTTTCATAAATACTATTTAACTCATTTTCTAGTTTATCTATAGGTCTAGCCTGATAAAGATAATCTAAAACATTCATTTTCTTATCTTGAAAACTTATCTCTTGTGGAAGATAACCAATCTTTTTATTATGAATAGTAACCTTTCCACCATCTAATCTCTCTTCTTTTAAAATAATCTTAAATAACGTAGTCTTTCCAGCACCATTTACACCAACAACGCCTACCTTATCTTTTTCTTCAATACTAAACTCGGCGTCATCATAAATTACTTCACTACCAAAAGCTAAGTACATATTTTGTCCTTTCATGGTGTCACCAACTTTCTATCCTACTTTATTTTATCTTTATAAAATTCATTTTCCTTTAACATTTCTTTGATATTTTTAAATTGTGTTTCTGCTAATGGTTCACATAATTTTAATACTTCATCATCTTGATATTTTTTTACAACTACTCTTTTTATTTCTTCTCTTAGATATTCATTCCAGCACCCGCATTTAAATGCTGTGAAATAAATTATACTCTGAGTATAACTTTTATGAAAAACTTTTCTTTTCATTTTCTACATATTATACATAATTATTCATTTTTTAACAATTACTAACGTACTTTCTAATAAACTTAATTAAAGCATTGCAAAGCCTTTCCATATTTTCAGCATTATCAATATTTCTATATTTTCCATTAATTTCTATTTGAATCACATCTATTTCTGTTTTACCAAAAATATATTTAGTAATTCCTCCCCCTTTAAAAGGATTATTCAAAGCTATTTCATAAATACCGGACTCAAAAAAAGCATTTCTCAAGTTTTTAATCGTAGAATGTCTGACAGATAAATTATTTAATGTACCAAATTCTACATCAAATTCTCTTCTACTAGAAGCACCGTGAATATCAATTAATAATTTTACATCATGCTCTTGAATAAATCTTTCTAATAATAATTTAAAATCATCGACTTCTTCCCAATTAGAATCTATTTTGGTTGCTCTTTGTTTAATTAAATAACTACAATCCGTCTTATTACTAACATATTTTGCAATGGCTTTTGTAAAAGGTTCATTCAGTTTTATCGACCCGTCCCTTTTTCTTTGCTTCATCGTATGAGGAGCAGTTAAAATAATCGGAATACTTCCCTTTTTCATCAAATAAGTACTTTCTATCTTTGCATTTTCTAATTTATCTATCTCTTCTTTAAATGTCATATTCACCCTTCTTACCTTTCTCATTGCCTAATATTACTATTGTTTTTTGATCTAGCTCATTATGAAAATATTTTCTTAACACTTTTATAAATACTTTTTCTTTCTTATCTACCATATGAAATAAAGTCATACATGATTTTAACTTTAATGTATCAACACTACCTAAAACATCTGCAATATTAGAAACATCTAATTCTAATAGAGCTTGTGATATTTCCAATAACCTACTTTTTAAAAGAGGATTTTCTAAATAAAGAATAGCTTCTTCAAAATTTTGAATTGCATAATATTTAGATATTTGAGAGTGTCCCAGCCCTTTAATTTGCGGAAAAATAAACCACATCCAATGACTTCTCTTTTTCCCAGCTTTAATTTCTGCTAAAGCATGAATATAAGTATTCTCTTGCGCTTTTAGAAAACGGTTTAAATCACTCATCGCATCCTCTTCTTTCTAAAACATACTCTATCATAGGCTTTAACTGCTTTTTATTGACAAAATTTCCTCCTACCATAAAAAGCTGAATCATTGCTTTATCTCTAGGGTTTTCCAGCGCAATAGCTCGTCCTACTATTTTTAATAATTTTTGATAAAACTTATTTAATTTTTCATAATTAATCCCGCCACGTAAATAAAACAATTCTTGTCTAATATGATTATACGTTTTTAATTTTTCTATATATTCTGTACTTTTAGGATAGGCACCTACTGCTCCAACACAACATATCTGATACTTTTTATTCATCTTCTTATATCCAACGAAAGAAGTTGCTCTTACCCAGGATAAATAGATAATTTCTTCCTTCTTTTTTACCTTCTCTTTAGCATCACGAACAGAGTAGCATGGTATTTTTAACTCTTTACTAAGACTCTCAGCATACTCTTGTGTATGCCCTGTCTTACTCTGATAAACAATAGCTTTAATCATATATATAATCCTCTCTAATTCTTTTTCTGTTTTAAATAACTATCTCGATAAGCTAATAATTTTGTTTTTGCTCTTGGTAAATTGTAAGATGCTGCTAACTCTAAATAGTATTTAGACTTATCCAAATCCTGTTTTGTACCTGTTCCTGTATAATAAAAATTTGCTCCTAAATCATAGATTGCCGCAATATGACCATTCTCTGCCGCATCACTAATTAACTCAAAAGCTCGTCTTTTATCTTCCTTAACATCACCGAAGCCAAAATAGTAATAAGCACCTAGACAAAAGATAGAAAAAGTCTGCCTTTCGGGATGTTCTTTTTCTTTTTCTATTAAATCGAGTAATAAAGGATAGGCAGAAGCAAATAACTCATAGGCCTTATCCTTATCTTTTAAAACACCATCACCAAAGTAGTAGCACGCACCAAGGCCATAGATAGCTCTAGGATCACCTTTTTTAGCACCTTCTTGATACCAGTAAACTGCCTTTTCTAAATCCTGGTCTACTCCATTTTCACCACTATCATAGCTTCTTCCTAAAAGATAGCAACAAAGACCATCGGTTGCTGCCTTTTTTTCTAACTCTTCTATATTAAAAATTAATGGTACTATCTGATTCATTTTCTTGTTTTTCCTTTCCATAAGCATTGCATTTTTTTTAAAAGTGTTTTTTTCTTAGTAGATTCTGTTATATCTGATACTTCTTGACATGGTAGTTCTTCTGGTGTTTCTAGTAAATTGTTTTCTTCTACAAAATGATATTTTGTTAGGAACTCATTTGCTTTTTCATAGCATGCTCTAATTCTAGTAACTTCTGATTCATTAGGATGAATAATAGTCATAAACTTAGCTATTCTATATTCTGGTACTTTAAAGCAAACCTTTGACTCTGCCGGAAGTATAAAATTATCTAACTCTTCTCTTATTTCTTCTTTTTCTTCAAAATGATTCACAGTCTTTTTTGCTAGATTTTCATCGAGCTCTCTAAGATGCTTAGTCTTACTAAAAAGCAAAGCATATGCTAATTGATCCTTAACATCCCAACTATCACTTCTATTATATAATGCCTCTTCTGCTAATTGAGTAATTTCTAAAACTACTTTTCTATCTATATTATCAGAATAACATTCTATATATCTATGAATAATTTCTAATGTTACAGTACTTATTTTTATATTAGGATGATTTAATAGATAAGTAAAACTATCTACATCTTGATAAAAGGCACAAGCCAGTGCTGTCTCATCACAGACTTCTTCTCTTGGCCAACGTTTTGCTATTATAATCTTTTTTACGATTTCTCTTTTATCTTTTATATTACTATATTCTAGTCTGTTTATAATATCTAGTGTTAATCGTGCTGAGAATCTTTCATCTAAAATAATACTATATAAAAGATTTAGATGTTCTGGAAATATTTCGTCTATGGATTCGTAAATTCTTCCATTTTTAGGATTTATATAATTTTTTAGAGCATAAGTTGCAAGTGTTCTACGATATTCCATTTTACTTGGTTCTCTAGTTTGATTTATATCAAAATCTTCTCTTTTCATCATGTCATAAAATAAATCTAATGAGTCTGCATCTAACATATATTTCGGTAATGTATAATCTCCCCAGGTATCTAGTGACATCCAATCTGATTTTTTCCTAGTTTTTATTACCTTTTTTAACATTTGAGTTACAAAACTCTTTGTTTTACTTGTATCATAGGGAAATGGTACTAATTTTGTTGTTCCCCATTCTGCAAATCTTTTTCGCGTAATATCATGAATCTTTATAAACTCCATCATACCGAAAGAAATATCTTCCTGTTTTAACAACTCATTAAATATACTAAATCTAACTTCTAACGATTTTTCTAATGCTTTTATAAACTCTACTTCCTCAATGGTATAAGATTTCGCTACTGTCCAGCTATTTTCCTTTTTCGTTTCCACTTCATAGAAAGGTTCTACTAGAGCCTGATAAGGATTGAATCCTGTTCCTACTTGTTTTATAAATTCTTCATCCTCTAATAATAGTTTGGCAACTTTAGGGCAAGCGTAGTAGCATGCTGTAGCAAGTAAATTTTCCTCTTCTTCTCTTGACTTAGTTGTCTTATTTTCTCTTCTATTTAAGTGTGTTCTATCAAAATATTTATTCTCTAATAATTGTAAAGCAATATTTTCATCCCCTGCTACCATAGATAAAAATACTAAATCATGTCCATCTTTATCTTTAATATTGATATCTCCTGTAACTATATTTTCTCTAATTTTAGTTAAAACATCCTTTTCCATAATTCACCTCTAAAGCTAATGTTTTTGATAAAGAAAACAGTCCCGCTCATGAGAATTTATTACTCCTACCGCTTGTAAATAAGAATAAATAACAGTACTTCCAACAAATCTCATGCCACGTCTTTTTAAATCTTTCGATATCCTATCTGACAACTCTGATGTTGTCTTATCATATTCATAAATAATCTGATGATTAGTAAAATTCCATAAATAATTAGAAAAACTTTGATATTCCTTCTGAATATCCATAAAAACTCTAGCATTCCGAATTACCGCAGTAATTTTTCTTCTATTTCTAATAATTCCTGTATTTTGTAGAAGTTCCTCTATCTTTTTATCATCATACTTACTAATTTTATCATAGTTAAAATTATCAAAAGATACTCGAAAAGCTTCTCTTTTATTTAAAACACATTCCCAAGAAAGTCCTGCTTGAAAAGACTCCAACAATAACATCTCAAATAGTTTATTATCATCATATACAGGAACTGCCCATTCCTCATCATGGTATTTTACATATAAAAGATTCTTATGATTTACCCAGCTACATCGATTCATACTATTTTCCATGAAAGTTACCTGCAACACTTTCTACCTCTTGTAGTTCAAAACGATATTTTTGTTTTGCCTTAGGATATTTCTCATGATTCACTTCTTCTAAAAAATCATTTAATGGTCTTACCCAGCAACTTCCATCTTCATATAATTTTCTATATACTACCATATCTTCTAAAGTTTCACTATTTTTTACAATTTCTTCTACCAAATAATAATCACCTTTAAAATGTCTATAAATTCCATGAACTTTAATTTCTCTCATACTTCCTCCTATTTCCAATTATATATTATTATACCTAATAATACACTATAATACTACCAAACTTCTTACAACTAAACTTATTTTTATCAAACTTCTTAGGTATCTTATCTTCTTTTAAGAAAATATAAATATTATCTTCCTCTATATCATCCAAACGAAAATAATAATTATCCAATTGAATAACACTTGTATTATCCATAACCTTTTCCTTATTAAAAGTATATAAATCCATACGTAATGCTAAAACAGTATAAATATAAGGTTGATACTTATCCTCATCAAGAATATATACCTTATCCTTATGTTGCCTATTTGCAAATGTAATAGCATCTTCTAAATTATCTTGAGAAACAAAATAACAAGTATCATGAACTTTTTTAGGATATTCTATATAATAAGTATAGAAAAATAAACTAAACATGATTAAATACATTGCCAAAATCAAAAAAATACTCCAATTACTTTTTGATATTAAAGAACAAATTCCCAAGGAAGTAAAATAAATAAATGGAAAATAAATAGCATTGATTCGATTAATATTTGGCACTTCTAACGTGATAGCAACTAAATAGGTAGAAATAAAAAATATAAAAATTATAAAATCTAAAGAAATCTCTTTCTTCTTTACTACTTTCACTATATTCTTAACTGCCAAAATAAATCCATAAAGGCAAAGTGGAATACTAAAATAATACATCGTCCCAAATTGTGGAAAAGAATTATAAATAAGACCATCATACGAAAACAACACACTAAGCAAAAACCAATTATTATTAATATTAGATAAACTAAACTCACTACCCCTATAAACTAACATCTTAGGAATAGAAAGAATAGGTGTAACAATTTCAGGAATGATTTCATTGTTTACTAAGAGCATTAATATAAGCGGAAACGCAAGGATACTTAAAGGAATAGCTAAACAAAAGAATTCTGAACAACTTATCTTTTTTTGTATAATAGCATATATTAGTATCACTGCTAAAAATATTGGTAATATCAAATAAGCAATAGCGTAAGTATATAACGTGAATCCAAAACTAAGTCCTGATAATAGAAACCATATTTTCTTTCTCTTAGAAAAAGCTTGATATAAACAAAAGATAGAAATAATACTCATCGGAAATAATAAATAACTTTCTAATGCCCAACGGGAATGCATAATAGAAAAAGGTAAAACACAAAGTAAAAACAAAATAATGCCAGAAGCAAGTTTTCCTTTTTCTTTTTTTACCATAAAAGCCAAGAAAAAAGCAGATAATATAGAAAGTAAAACAGCAGGGATTCGTATCATTGTAATAGAATAACCAAAAATCTTAATCATAAAAGCTGCTAGATAAGTATAAAGAGCATTTTGTCCTCCACCAAAATTAATAAAATAAACAGGATTAGGATATAAAAAACGATCAACACCATATTTTACTAAATTAAACGCATCATAAGCCATACCAGCTTCATCTACATGAAGTCCCCGAGGAACACTACCTAATTTATAAGTAAGTAAAAATAAAAATCCCAAAGCAAGAAGTAAAATAATAATATGATAATATCTAAATTCTTTAGTTTTCTCTTTTCTCTTCCATAAAAACAAAATTAATAGACAAGTGATTACTGAAAATAAAATATTTAACGTCATCATAACCTTCATACACTTCCTCCTACTTTTATCCAAACCACCATAATAAACAATGATACCCGTCTTAACTTTCTAACTTTAGTAAAATCTTCAATTATAACTAATTATATCACGTAAATAACTTATCTTCTATAAAATTAGAATATCATTTTTATCCTTTATAATATCTTTTGTATCAAGGCTTTATCGTATAAAATAACTTACTAAGAACAAAAGAATTAAGTAAACTTAATTCGCCTTGGTCGTCACCTTCCAAGTTTCCTGCTTCATAGACTAGGTATCCCTACTTCTCCACAGGCTTAACA
>CASEGV010000007.1:0-49113 GCA_949287595.1 uncultured Mycoplasmatota bacterium | reverse complement strand
ATAATCCACAGTTTTAACTATTTTTACTTATAAAAATAGAATAAATAAAAATAGTCAATATAAGTGATTTTTCACTTACAAAAACTATTATACGAGGAGGGAAATGCGGTGAAGAAGTTAGAATTAAGGAATTCTATAATTGTAAAAATAGCTGGTATCTTCGCTATAGTAATAATATCATTTGCGATTATTAACCTCTTCACTGCAACAACAACTTTAAGTAATATAGCAGAAGCTTGGGATGGAGTAGAAGTAGCTACTTCATTTTTTGCTGGTAATGGAACAAAAGAAAATCCCTACCAAATAACAAATGGTAGCGAACTAGCTTATTTAAAAAAAATAGTGGAAGAAAACCTACTTACAGATTTAAACGATAAATATTTTATACTAGCAAATGATATTGACTTAGGTGGTCATGCTTGGCAAGGAATAGGAACAGATAATATAGAAAAAATGTTTATAGGGCATATCGATGGTCAAGGATTTTCTATCAAAAACTTTAAAATAGAAACACCTACTATAATAAATAATATAGATTACTATAGTTTTTTTAATACAGTAACAGACTCTCAAATTGAAAATATAAATTTTAATAATGTAGAAATAAAAACAACAATTTCTGATAATCCAATTGTTTTAGGAATAGTAGCTGGAGAAGTAAAAGACAATACAATAATTAAAAACATTGCTATTCAAAAAGCAACAATCGATATAGAGAATACAATGGCAAAAAAAGAAAATATAATAGGAGGAGCAATTGCTAAAACTAATGCTGATACTGTAGTAGAAAATATCTATATAAATTCTGAAATAAAAGATACCAATGCGAATAATTTTGGAACTGTATTTGGTGTATTAAATGGAACAGCAAGCAGAGTAATTACTCAAGTAACTTATACTAATTTTTTATCTTCTAATGTAAAAGAGTATACAACAATAGAAGAAGGTGCAGTATTAGAAGACAATTATCAATTAGTCAATAATGGAACATCGCTTTATATTCAAAATCAAGCAGAACTTACGATAGATAACTTATTAGAACAATTAAATTTAAATATAGATAGTAAATATAACTGGATACAAGAAGAGTTAACACTAAAAATCACCATGAAAGTAGCAACACCTTTACAAGAACAAAACGTACCAGTACAATTTGCTTTCGGGAAAAGTACTGACATTCCACTTCACGAATCAGGAATTACCAATACAACAGTCTATGTAAATGACTTAGACAGTGATTATAACTATTATCAAGGCCTAAATTATACAGAATCTAAAACAGGTGCCTTACCAACTGGTAATAAACAATCATTATATAGTGATTCTAACTTAGTGAAAGTATATATAAAATATAGCGGAGAAGATATAAATGATGCTAATTTAGTAGGACGTGTTAGCCTAGAAGAGCAACAATATGAATATATATACTATAAATATTATGTAGTAGAAAATAATTACGTAACTATAGAACTAATTGATAATCCATTTGCAAATCGTCCAAATGATAAAGGGTTTAATGGCTGGGTAACAGATTATCCAAATGCAGTAATTTCATTTGACGAAGAAACATACACAAGATATATAACAATACCAGTAACTTATACTAATGGAGTACCAGATACTATCAATATCACATTCTATAGTAGCTGGTTAGATGCAAATATTTATGAAATGACGAGAAATAATACCTGGGGAGAAGCATCAAATGCCCTAAAAAGTACGGGAATGGTTTTGTTAACCGGGAGAACTACGGGTTATGAAGATATGAGTAATTACTACATATATGGAGGAAGTATTAACTTTGGTCAAGGATATCCAACAGGTGCCTATGATAATAGATTAAACTCTATTGAAAATGACTATTGTCTTAGCTTCAGAGGCTGTACTTACTATTTACAAAGTGACTCTTCGGAATATGATTCATCTAAAACGTACTATAGATTTAATGGTAATGCGTTAGTAGAATATACTCCACAAATAGTAGATAGCGGACCGTTAGAAAATATTCCATATGGAAGTATAGCATCAGGACTATATAAAGAGGTAACATTACCTAGAGGAACATCTCTAGAAGGATATTATAACAATTTAGGAGTGCAACAAACATCAGGAACTTGTACACAAAACAGTTGTAAATACTATGAATTAGAACAATATTATAATAGTGATGGAACAGTTAACACAGTAACCAATGGATCTAATTACTTCTATTTTGTCACAAGAGATATGAATATCGTAGTAGCAAGAACAGATATTAATACGGAATGGACCATTGCCAAACCATTTACTTTAACAGGATTACATAACGGACATGATTATTCTGATAATAACTATTACATTAACAATAACGCCATATCGATCAATGCTGATACCAGAATAGAATATATTGGTAGTTATACTAGTAGAACTTTCTCTAATCGGAATGCATCAGGAAGTAGAGGAGCTAGCAATATTATCTATGGTAACTGGCATAATCTAAAAATAGGTAGAGGTATTAAAACAAGAGGTAGAAACTATGTCTTTGCAGATAGCATTATAGGTGGTGGAAATAATGGAACCGGTAGTGCCCGTAATGTGACAAAGTACAAACTAATTATAGAGTCAGGAGCTTATAATACAACCGGTATTGTCAACGGTGGAACTACTTCTGATGTAGATGATTATGTAGAAGCGAAAGCAATCTATGGAAATGATTATGATAGAATTAGCAATAATAATGATAATCTAGATGTCTATTTTAGTGCAGTAGGAAGCTGGGGAGGAAATATTCACTCATCATCAGACGCTACAGCCGTAGCTATCGATTTAACTGTAAAAAGTGGACAGTTTGGACAATCTAAGTATGATGTTAGTACGGGATTATATGTAGGAGGACGTTCCTATGGAGATCATTACGCACCAAAAAGAACAATTATTGAAGGTGGCTGGATTTATAATGTCAATGGCGGACCATTAGTAAGTGATGATGTAAGTGACCAAATTGCAACCTATACTTATATGAAAGGTGGACAAGTAGATTTCATCTTTGGAGGAGCCGGAACTTCAGAAACTTATGGTCATAGAGTTGTAGGAGTAACTGGAGGAACAGTAAACTATAGCGTATTTGGTGGAAGTAACGGATACGAAGGCCGTACTGGAGACGGAACGTTAGATGGTTATGGTTTTGTTTATGTCGGAGGAAACGCTACTATTGGAAACGAGGACTATAATTTATCGACTTCTGATGCCTGGGGAGTGGAAAAAGGATCTGTCTTTGGTATCGGAAATGGAAGGCAAAATTATGATAACATTGGTTCTAATGCAGGATCAATTGTTATTATCGATAAAGAAGCCACCATCAATGGAAATGTCTATGGTGGTGGAAACTACGGTTACGTAGGAATACAAAATCAAACAACAACCGATATTAAGATACATGGCGGAACAATAAAAGGATCTGTCTATGGTGGTGGAAATAACAACGGAGCCGGAAGCAATTATATTAATGCAACAATCAACATAGAAATGACTGCTGGAACAGTACAAGGTTCTATCTATGGAGGTTCAAGAACAACCGGAACTATCTATGGAAGCAGTACCGTAAATGTCTTAGGCGGAACAATAGCAACGGATGTTTATGGCGGCGGTGAAGGTGGTTATTCTTCATCAGGATGGAATAATCGACAAGAAGGAACATATGTTAGAGATAACATAGCAGTAAATATTGGAACTACTGATAATGGACCTACAATTAATGGTTCTATCTATGGTGGTAGTGCCTATGGTAGTGTCAATGGAACCAGTAATAATGAAAGTGCCAATAATAAAACAACCAATGTAACAGTAAATCAAGGGATAATAAAAAAATCAGTATTTGGTGGAGGTAAAGGAAATGACCAATATACACCAAAAGTATATGGAAATATCACAGTAACAATTAATAATGGAAGCATTGGAAATGTCTTTGGCGGAAATGATGCAGCCGGAAGTCCAAGTAATAATGATGTTGTCTATTTAAATGGTGGAATCATAGAAAATGCTTATGGTGGAGGAAATCAAACAGGACAAACCACAACCAATATCTACCTTCAAGGAGCACAAGTAACAAAATTATTTGGAGGATCGAATCAGTCTGGTACAGTAAATACAGCTAACGTAGAGGTGTCTTCTGGAACATCACAATATGTTTATGGTGGAAATAACAGCGGTGGAACAACCCGAGTAGCTAACGTAACAATTACTGGAGGAACAGTAACAAAAGAAGTCTATGGTGGAGGAAGTAAAGCAGACACCGATGAGACACATCTATATTTAGGAAATGCTATTTTAAATGATGTTTATGGTGGCGGAGAATCCGCAAGCGCCACAACAACAGAAACACAAATTGAAGGAGCAACCATCACAAACTACTATGGCGGGTCTAATAAATCAGGTACTGTGGATACGACAACAACAACGATGAACTCTGGAAATGTTGGCAATATGTACGGAGGAAACAACATTGGCGGAACTTCAGCAACTGCAGATATCACAATAGAAAATGGTACAATCGGAACCATCTATGGTGGTGGAAATCAAGTAGCATCTTCTTTTGCTAATATTAATGTTAATGACGGTAATATTACCAATATCTTTGGTGGAGGGAATGAAGCAGGACTAAATACCGCCACGATAAATGTTGCAGCCGGAGCAATCGGAAATATCTACGGCGGATCTAATCAATCTGGAAACATTACCAAAACAACCATAACAACAGAAAATAATCCAACTATCACTATTGATAATATCTATGGTGGAAACAACATGGGAGGACTAACTTCTAGTGCTAACTTAGATATCAATGGAGGAGTAATTGGAAATATCTTCGGAGGAGGAAACGAAGCAGAAGTAGAAACTCCGATAGTAAAAATAGACAATGCAACAGTAACCAATGTCTTTGGCGGCGGTAACAAAGCCCAAGTAACAGGCGATACTGAGGTTACAATCACCAATAGTACAATTCAAGCCAATGTCTATGGTGGTGGAAATGAAGGAGAAGTTGCCGGTAGTACAGAAGTATTATTAACAGGTAGTACGATTTTAGGAAGTGCTTATGCTGGAGGAAATGGTTCTACCGCAATCGTTAATAGAAATACCACCATCACTGTAGAAAATAATACTGTAGTAGGTTCCACGACTTCCAAAGCACCACATAGTGGATGTGTCTTCGGAAGTGGTAATGCCGCAGCAACTGGTACAGAAGCACAAAATAACTCTCTAGCAACGGTAAACATCGTAGGAGCTAAAATCTATGGAAATGTTTATGGAGGAGCAAACACCTCAGTTGTTTATGGAAAAACAGATACCAACATCGGAACAAATGCAGTAGATATCAAAGGACTAACTGAAACTTCTATCGACATTGGAGGAACAGTCTTTGGTGGAGGAGAAGCCAACGCCGCTGGAGACGAAAACTACGACTTCTCATTCATCTCTGTAACAGGAGCAATCGATATTGATATCGATGGAAAAAGTTATTTAAATAATAATCATGACTTTATCATATCAGGCTCTATATTTGGTTCTGGAAACGCTTCATCTTCTAGTGGGACGAGTGAAATCTATATTGCAAACTTAGGAACAAGAGAAAATCCAAGTAAAAATATCTCAATTCAAAGAGCCAATACTGTTATATTAGATAACACGACTATGGAACTAGAAGGAACAACGGATAGAACGAATGAATATTCCGACATTGAATATTCTCTAAACCGAATTGATGAATTAACGATAAAAAATAATACGATGTTGTTATTACAAAGAAATGCCAACTTACTACAAAAATTCAGAAGTACAGTAGATATCGATGGAGAAGAAGAAAAAGCTACCGTAATTATTAATGATGATACAAAAACAGTAACTAAAAATGTAGATAATCGTCTATATATGTTAGCAAATAGAAACTTAAATGTTACAACTAATGAAGCAGCAACAGCCTATGGAGAAGTATTTGGAATGACTTTCTTTGGAATGTATCAAAGTTATGGAAATGGTTCTTTCTCTTATGGATTATATGAAGATTCTGTAAACTATGGAGATAGTGGTGATGCAGGAGATATCATTATAGGAGGTTCTTATGTACTAGGTCTTCATAGCTTAAATCATGACATTACTGTAGATGGTTTCTATAGTAACTTTATTGATGATGCTTATACAGAAATATCAACAGCATATATTGACCCAACACCACCAGACTCTAACTACTATATGTGGACAATTGGTATATCAGCAATCAACTATTCATTTGCTATGACAGCATCAAAATACTCATCTCTTGGTACCTATGAATTATCAATGAGGGAATTCTCTCAAGGAGATACTACCTTCGAAGTAATAGGTTTTAACTCAGAAGGTCTAACCTCAGGTGTAGAACTAGTAGATTCCAACGAAGTACCAAAAGTAGCAGATACCGAAGAAGATGCTAACAGTATCTTAGGTCTTTCTATGAAGAGTGAAACAAGTGAATGGACATCATATGGTACTACAAAATTATTAAGTGAAAATAATGGTACCTATACCGGAGATAAAACATATAAAACAGATAGTCAAGCACTAGCTCCGTCCTTAATGTTTTATCTATACCATGCTAAAAACATAACGCTAAATCAAGAACTAGGTACCGTAGTAGTAACATTACAAGCAAGAACACCAATCAATGAAATAGAGTACGATGTACAACTAATTACCGTAACTATTGACTTAGTAGCCAGAAACTACGATGATGGTAACTCTTACGATGCTAGTATCACATATGATAAAAAATATGAAATGCCAGCCGCAACTACAGTAAATATTACCAATCAAAGTCAGTTTACTGCCTATTTTGACTTATTTGCATCAAGTGATACTTTTGAAGACTTTTACGGACGAGGAAATACAAACTATCATGCCTTAGTAACAGACTACGCCTTACCAGTAGGTACACAAATTACAATGTTAGATTATAGTAAAGAAGGAAACCCTGAGTATTACTATTATACGATTACAGAGGATGAATATAATAGAGCTCTACAACAACTAGAAACAGATAATGAAATTACTTATCGTCTAAGCAATTTTATAAAAATGGGTAGTACAAGTGAAAATAATACCTACGATGACAAAGTAGCAAATGAATCATACTATGATGAAGATAAAAAACGTACTATAGAAGAATTCTTATTCATCTTTGATTTCAAAAATACCAATATTACAGGTAATGAACTAAATAAATACATACGTTTTGAATTAAGAAATCAAGAAGATAGAACAGTAATTACAGTACTAGGTATTAGACAAAATTTAATGTATTTTAACTTATACGAAAGTAGTAACATGGTTCTAAATCAAGAAGTAACTCCAGATAATACTTACATCTATCCAGGTAGTGCAAGACACATAGCATATACAACAGGAATTACTTATGATCAAACAGGAAATCGTGAATCTATTATCAATACAAATTATGAATCAACCAGCATGGGATTAAATGTTACTCTGTATGATCAATCAGGAACACAAATAAGTTCCAGTCTATTAACCGGAACATCGATTAGAATGGATGGAGTAGAATACTTTGCGGATAGTGAAGGAGTATTTAGAATAAAATTAGCCGGTAAGGTATCGAATTTAAATAAAGATTTATATTTCTTAACAGATGAAAATCTACCAGCCGGAAATTATAAAATGACCTTTACCTTATTTGCATCATCAGATGGACTACATAACTCAGGTAACTTACAATATGTAGAAAAAACATTAGATGTAACTGTAGTACCAGCAGACAATGCTATTAAAGTAACAGGAGCAGACAAGCAAAAGGTAGTAGATGGAATAACAAGATTAAATGAGCAAGAAACAAGTACTGCAACCTATAGAGTTACCGCAACAGAAAGTCTAACTAGTCCAAACCTACGTGTTGCTTTATATAAGAGAAACATAGATAACAAAGACACCACAGTATATACAGAAGTAAGTATGGACGAAGTGTTTGCTCATACACTAACAACACCAAATGAGAATGGACTAAGTCCAGGAACACCAAATGAGTTAATGATAAGAAATGGAATCGGTCCACAAACAGAAGTAACACTGGACTATGCCGATACTTTAACAAGTGGAACTTATCGCATTGTATTCAGATTATATGATCAAAATCAATTAATTGATGAAGACTATGAATACATAATTATAAAAAAACTAGATTAAAAAAGGAACTTAAAAATAGTTCCTTTTCGCTTAACTTTTCCTTTTTCAAGCAATCTAAAGTGAATTAACAGAGTTAAAACTTTATGATATAATAAGTCCACATTCGAAGTAAGGGGGAATTAACAAATGAAAATATTAGATAAAGAAACAGTAGCAGAGAAGTATTTAGATATGTTAGAAATAGCAGTAGCCGCTACAGAATTTTGTGGATACGAAAACAAAGGATATCGTACCATGATAAAAAGTGATGAGGATAGTAAGGAAACTTGGTTTCGTGTAATATTCAATCAAAGATATGGATCTGATTCAAATGAGCCAACATATAGTTTGAGTACAACGATTAGCCTTAATGGTGATAATACATCCATTGCTTCTATCTGTGTTCATGAGCATTCAGGATATTATGATGGTTTTATCGATAAAATGTCTGCAGAGTTTGAAGGATATGTTGACACAACTGACACAGATACTAGCTTTTCTCCAAATGCTAATGGAGACTTAGAAGTAAATACAACAGTCACTAAACATCAAGGACACACTAATAAAGGTATAGACCATGATTCTAGTACAAAGACAACAGAAGTATACGAATTCGATGGAAACTGGAAGAATCTATCTCCAGATATGCCAAAAAAAGGTCAAGAAAATAAATTAAATAATAGTAAAATGATAAAATAAAAGCACTACGATATAGCGAAGAAATATCGACTATAAAGTACTGCTTTTTTTTGCTTCTTTTTAGAAATTGATTGACATACTATTTTTGTAACATTTTCCCTGAAAAATCACACAATGATTGACATACTTTTTCTTTTAACCTTGAAAAAAGAAAATAAATATGGTACTCTAATATAGAGTAGAAAATAGAAGCGGGTGAACAGATGAAAAAATTCTTAAAAGGTTGCTGGGGAGTATTACAAGTAATTATTATTATCTATGTAATTTGTATTACAGCATGCTTACTATGTAAAAATAAATATGGATTTACACAATTAGGAGACATGACACTAATTACAATCAATGAAGACTTACAACAATACTTACCAGAAACAAAAGAAAAAGATCTATTACTAGTAAAAGAGACAAAAAATGATATGAATGTTGGTGATAAAATTTATTATTATTCAACAGCAAACAATGAATATATCATCAAAACAGCACATATTAAGGAAATGATAACATCAGAGGAAAATATGGCTTTATATAAATTAGATGATGATGATGAATCAACTATCGCAACAACAAGAGTAATTGGAAAATATTCTACTATCTATAATAATATAGGAGGAATACTAGATATTCTAGAATCAAGATTAGGATTCTTATTATTAGTTATTTTACCGATTCTTCTAATCTTTATGTATCAAATATATGCATTAATTATAGTAATTAAATACGGAGAAGAAGAAGCTGAAGAAGAATTAAAACAACCAAAACAAAAAGAAAAAGAAGTAGAGCTACTATAAAGATTAAGCAATTAATCTTTTTCTTTTTGTAATGAAAAGGTTGTGATATAATATCCTTAGAAAGGTAGAGTAAGATGAAAATAATAAAAAAGTATAAATCAATATTCTTAATCATAGTAGTGTTAGTCTGTTTTTTATACTTAAATGGCAATAGTACTTATACATCTTATGAATCAGAAGTAACAGGAAATGTAGATAGTAAAATTGCGGATTGGAAAATCAAAGTAAATGATACATTAATCACAACAGAAAGTGAACAAGTAATTAACATTGATTCTATCAACTGGGAAACGAATCATACAAGAGAAGGAAAAGCCTCTCCTGGAGCAACCGGAACCATAGAGATAACAATAGACCCTACTACAACGAAAGTAGCCTTTGACTATGAATTAACAGTAATCGATCAAACAATGGACCCTACCAAAATATTAGTAGTAAACGAAATAGATAATGAAATAGGAAAATTAGAGAAAATAGATAATACATATTACGGGAGTATGTCTTTACAAGATATTAAAGAAGGGAAAAAAGAAAAATTAACCATATATGTAAAATGGGAAGATCATGGCTTAGATACAGTAGCAGACCCGGAAGAAGAAACAAAAACTTCAGATTTTATAGAAATGAGTTTTAAAGTAGTACAGAAAAAATAAGGAGGAAATAAAATATGCTAAAGAAAAATATTTTAAAGAAATTTAAAAAAGAAAATATTGCATATTTTGAAGAGAAAAAAAGATTTCTAATTGTCATTATCATAATGTTCCTTATTATTTTTCTTGCTATAAAACTATTTCAAATTGCTTATGCCTCTTATGAATCAGAAGCAAAACTAAATGCTAATATTGAAAAAGCAATATATATTTTAAAAGAAGGCGGAATGGAATTTAACATAGATCTAGATAAAATAGAACCATCCCCAGATCCCTATATATATAAGTTTAGTGTATCAAACTTTAATGGTAATAAACATAGTGATGTAGACATTGAGTACACAATCACACTAACAACCACCACAAATCTACCACTAACTTATGAACTATATAGAAATGAAAATTATGATGATGTAAAAGCTACCAACCTATTTAAAGATATGACAATAATACAAGATATCGATGGTGCCTGGTATAACTACCTAGAAGGAAAAGAAAAATATCTATTCCCATATCAAGAAGATAAAACAGATATCTATACATTAGTAGTATATTTTAAAGAAGAAAACAAAACGACTACAGACTATGCAGACAGTATAGAAAATATTGAAGTAAAATTAGATTCACATCAAGTAACAGAATAGAGGTGGAATATGAATTTTTTAAGGACCCATAAAAAATTAAGTGTTTTAATATTAATAGTTGCAGTAATAATATTTTTATATGGTACAACATTGGCTAGATATATATATAATACAATCCATAATTACATCTTAGAAAGTAAAGAATTTTATTTTAACAGTACAGTATTAGATATGAACACCAAACAATATAAAATTAATAACTGGGATGGAGTTAATAACTATGTATTAACAATAGATGTAAACAACAAGAAAAACTCTCTAAAAAGTACCAGTAGTGACATTTCTTACAAAGCAGAAGTATCTTGTCCTGATACAGTAGAGTGTAAACTAAGTAAAACAGAAGGTACGATTTATCAAACAGCTGGAAGTGATAGCTATCAAGTGACAGTAATACCAAAAGATAACTTTTATGAAGGAGATGAAGTAGAAGTAATGACAACAGCAACCTCCACATCCCCCTATGTAAAATCTCTATCCGCAACCTATACGATTGGTATTGAAACCAGTAATTTTACTTATGATATAACCGATGCTAAAAATGATAAATATTTAACACTAAATTTGACAAATGCTCTAACTTATTACAAGGTAGAAAAACCCTTTGGTACCTACCAAGAAGGGGATAGATTATCAACGGAAGAGTATCAACAATTAACAGAAGAAGAAAAAGAAAACTGTTTTTCTGCCAAAGTAACACTAACAATACCAGCAAAAAAAGTGTATTTAGATATGACAAATAAAAATTATCTATCAAGAATGGCTGGATCAGAAAAAACAGAATCAATAAATAATTTTAATTACGTAAAAGAATTTAGTTTTAAAATGGATGCTAGTTCTAGTGAAAAAGTACTGTTTTATAAAGAAGATATCACAAAAGATTATACCTACCCAATTACGAATAATAAATCTATCATCACAGTAACAGTAGAAACTGCAGAATAGTCTTTGAAAGAAAAAGGATATGTGTTATAATTTACCTAGCATAAAATAAGGAGGAGGAAAGATATGAACCTAATAACTAGATATTTAGAATATAAAAAAAATACGTTAGTTTCATATGGATTAGCCCTTTTCTCTGACTCAGAATATCATAATTTTTTAGTGGAATGTTTAAAAAAATATATTAATAATTATATAGAAGTAAAATATCATCAACAGTTTGAAACAGTATCTGATAATGCTAAAGTAACAAGAGAGGTAATAGAAGAAGAGCAAGTTGGAATGAGACTAGAACTATTAGACGACCTATCAGTAAAAGAAATTATAGAGACTAACGAAGGGTATACCAGAAAACAAGAATTAATTAATATTACCTCATCTGTTGCTAAAACAATAATAAAGATTGATAATCTTGATTTAACAAAAGATAATAAAGACGAAAAATTAGACAAACTTCTAAAAGAAGCAAACAAAGAATTCCCGCTTCGCCAAAATGCAAAAACATTAATAGTAAAAATATGGAAAGAAGACGAAGGAACAATCAAAAAGATATTAGCACCCGAGAATAATTTTACACTAAAACTGATTTCCTATGAAAATAAGATAAATGAGGTAAGACTAACACCTCAGATAAAACAGTTAAACTTATATAAAAAAAGTTTAGTAGAAAGAGTATATCAAGAAGAAAAAGTAGTGTATGAAAAAATAAAACTAATGATAATATTATTAAACATACTAATATTAGAAAAATTAATAAAAAAAGAAGAAATAGAAACTTACATGATAATAATCCCGGATGAAATATGGACTAAAAAACCAAAGATGCAAGAGCTTTATGAACTATTAGAAGACCAGATTTTAAAAGAGCATATCTTATTAGGTATTACTTATAATACATTAATAAATAATAAAACAATATTAGATAAAAGAAAAGAAAAATATAATTTCGTGGCTTTACAAGATTTTACCCATATCAATGATATTCCAACTAAAATAAGTAATATTGATGCATCCGATGTATGTGACTATTTAATGGTTACAGCATATAAAGACAAAGATTTTAAAGAATTTGAAAATATAGAAGTAACGACAATGAAAGGAATTCTACTTAGTAAGGAAGGTTAAGTATGAGTACATTTATAAGATTTTTATATGAGTTTATGTCTGTCTTTTTTAATGGTATATATACCATAGGAAAAGGAATCGTATCAGGATTTGCTCAAATGTTTAATATTAGAGAATATCTATATATTATCCAATTTTATAAAAGTGATTTTAAAGTATCAGAATGGGTATTAGTCATTATTGCTATTGTAGTATTAGTAATATTATTAGGATTAATCATAGCTCTAGGCTGGTTATTAATTAGAAAATATATCAGATTTAGAAAAACATTAGTAGAGCAAGAATCCATGTTAACAGAAATAGGAGAGTTAAACAAGAAAGTTGCCTCCCTAGTAAAAGAAAAAGAAGATATTCTAGCCATGAAAGTATCTCAACTAGGACTAAAACCTGGAGAAGCAGAAGTATTAGATGAAAAAGAAAATAAAGATAAACAAGACGATGTAGAAAAATTAGAAGACGACGGAAATTATCGCTTTTCTAAGTTACATGCAATTGACCTACAATTTAAAGATTATAAGGTACAAAACTATAACAATACCTTTACCTTAGAAGAATTAGTAGAACTTTTTAGAAACTTTGCTGCATCAAAACTAAGATTATATTATACGACGAATATGATAAGATTATTTATCTCATCACTATCAGCAACTAAATTAGTAATACTACAAGGTATTTCTGGTACAGGTAAAACATCCCTTGCTTATGCCTGGGGAAAATTTATAAAACGTGATGCCATTATTGCATCCGTACAACCATCTTGGAGAGACCGTACAGAGTTATTTGGTTATTTCAACGAATTTACAAAGAAATTTAATGAAACAGATGTCCTAAAAGGAATGTATATCGCCGGATATACAGATGATGTTTATGTAACAGTACTAGATGAAATGAACATTGCCCGTGTTGAATATTATTTTGCAGAAATGTTATCTATTCTAGAAATGCCTAGTCGTGATGAATGGGTAATCGAATTAGTACCAAGTAGCTGGGATAACGATCCTAAAAACCTAAAAAATGGTAAATTACAAATCCCAGGTAACATGTGGTATATAGGAACAATCAATAATGATGACTCTACCTTCGCGGTAACAGATAAGGTATATGACCGTGCTATGCCAATAGATATTAATGATAAAGGGCAACCTTTTGAACCAGTAGATACCGAAGCCATGAATATCAATAGTTCTTATCTAGAGGGATTATTTAGAGAAGCAAAACAAAAACATCCTCTATCAGAAGAGATGGAGAAAAAAATCAACGAAATGGATGACTATGTAATTAAACATTTCCGTATTGCCTTCGGTAACCGTATCGTAAAACAAATGAGAGACTTTGTCGCAACCTATATCGAATGTGGTGGAACCGAAGTAGATGGAGTAGATTATTATATAGCAAGAAAGATACTAAGAAAATTTGAACAATTAAATCTAGCTTATATCAGAGATGAAATAGATGGTTTTATAGACTATCTAAATAAAACATTCGGAAAAGAAAACTTCAACGAATGCAAAGACTACTTATTAAGATTAAAGAAATTAGTATAGAATAAAGGAGGGAAAAACATGGAAGAGGAAGTAGAACTATTAGAAGAAAATAATAGTAATGACTTATTTTTAAATAATATAAATGCTATTTTATCAGTAAAAAAAGACTACGAAAAAAAAGAATATGACTATGAATGGATTGATATGATAGATGAGACTCTTCCATACCTAGACAACATTTTACGTAATCCTAAAAGATTTATTATCAATGAAGAAGAAGTAGTACAAGTAGAAAAATCGAAGAAAGTAACAGTAGAAAGTATTATTCACTTAACACAACACACAAACTATATTCAAAAAATAGAGGATAACGGTGATGTAAAACCATCTAAAATATTAAATATTAATAAGGAAGAAAGTCTAGATACTTATGAAAATAGATTTGTCTATACATTAATTAATAATACTAGAACCTTCTTTGAACAAAGAAAAGCCGTAACTGGAGATTTTTCTTATTTCAAAGATAAAAAAGAATTAAAGTATGAAGCAAATACACAAATTGGGACCGAAGAAGTAGAACTATCTTTAAATATATCCTCTAGAAATGAAGCAAAACTAGAAACAGATAATAAAGATGCAAAAGAATCAGTAACTGACCGACTAAAAAGAATAAAAATACAACTAGATGGATTCACAGGAACAGAACTAATGCAAACACTATCTAGATTACATGTAGCACCGGTACGTTCACCGATTAGAAAAACCAATGTAATCTTAAAAAATCCAAATTTCCAAAAAGCAGAAGCATTATGGAATTATATTCAAATGTATGAAGAAAAAAATGTCAATGAAAAAGAACACAAGGATTATTATGATGAAAGCAATTTAAAAACTGAATATGACAAAGCCTTTCTAGAGTTATATCTAGCCAATAAAGTCCTAGACTATGAATCCAAACCATTAACCGAAAAAAAATTACTACAACAAATGATAAATCGTATGATTGAAAATATACTAGACTCGAATTCTGAAATGACAGAAAAAACAATTAAGGAATTATTTGACCAGCAATTAAAATTAATAAAAGAAGCTAATGAAGAAAAGAAAAGAAAAATTAGGAAATTATTAGTAGAAAAACTAGAAACAGAACAAAATAATTATATAAAAGAATGGAACATACTAGAGGTGACGAAAATATGATAAGAAAAATATTAGACAGCAAATACTTTCAAATTCCATATAAAATAGTAAAAGCAATCATTATTATTGTCATGGTAACATATGTAACATTTATCATTGCTCAAAGGGTCAGTGGAAATAAAAGTGTTTTTGGTTATCGTATTTTTACAGTTGCAACAGGAAGTATGATTCCACACTATAATATTAATGATGTTCTAGCAGTCAAAGAAGTAAATACAGATGAATTACAAAAAGGAGACGATATTACTTATCTTGGAAAAAAGTTAGATGTTAACGGGAAAATAGTTACCCATAGGATTATTGATATAAAAACAGAAAATGGTAAAAAAACATATATAACAAAAGGTATTAACTCAACAGTGGAAGATCCGGCAATCACAAGTGATCAAATCTATGGTAAAGTAATTGGAAAAATTCCTGTAGTAACAGAAATCAATCATATCATAAAAAATCAATACGGATTTTTCTTCTTAATCTTTCTTCCCTTAGTAACTGTAGTTTTCTTAGAAATAGCAGATACAGTAACAGAAATAAAAAACGAAAAGAAGGATGTTGAAGATAATGAAAATGTGGAAGAAATTATTTAAACAAGAGCAGTCAATTTCCAACAAAAGAAAAGCAAGAAGAAAAACAATCATAAGAAGTTTATTATTAATTGCTTTTCTTTTAATAATTAATACATTTGCTTGGTTTACATATATTACAAAAGCAGATTTATCTATCAATGGAAGTGTCGTATCCTGGGAAGTAAGTTTCCTAGATCAAAATAGTATCATAAAAGATGTAAATATTGCTATTACAGACATGAAGCCAGGAATGCTTCAGTTTTCCAAAACAATCGATATCGTAAATAATAGTGATGTAGCAGCAAAATTTACCTATAAGATTACATCAGTCGAATTTCTAGGTACACAAATATTTCAAGGAGAAGAAACGGATGTAATTAAGCAAAAACTAGAACAAGACTTTCCTTTTTCATTAAAAATAATCCCAGGAAAACAAGAACTAGATTTAAAAGATACTAGTAGTTTCCAAGTAACCATGGATTGGACTTATGAAGAAGATAAATATTTTAAAGTAAATAGTCTATATACATATGATTCAGCAATTAACTACTATATTTTAGCAAATAATACATATCAAGTCGATAATACAGTAACAGCAGACAACTTTGCATCAAAAGTACAAACCGGTCTATATTTAACAAAGGATGATGCAGATAGTTACTTCGGTTATGCTTGTGGTAATTATGAAGCCAATACCAAAAAGCCATGTATGGATGTACATGTAGCTTTAGAAGTAAGTCAACTCAAGACATAAAAAAAGCAGTTCAAAATAAACTGCCCCTTAGAGTAGAATCAAAAAACTGCTTTTTTTATTGATTTAACTGACTAAATTGAAGAGTAACATTCATAAGAGCTTTACTATTACCACTAGTAGCCACCTCTGTATCTGCCTGATTATCCATAGTTCCATCTTCATCGTCCCATTGAATATAGATTCTAAAGACAGTCTGCTTAGTATTTTTAGAAATCTGACGAACAATTCCTGTATCAGCAGAATAATCAAGTTTCTCATCATCATCATTAACTGGATTAATGACATAAGACAACGTTTTCAAATCGACCACGCTAGAATCTAAAGAAACATCAGAATGAATACTACATAAAAAATTAACATCAACATCACTAGCGTCAATAGTAATAGTATAATATCCAGTAACACCAGGAGCAATCACTCCTTCTTTAGTGTTTTCAGTCTCTAAAAACGTAGGCTCGATAGTAGTAGTTAAAGTCTTTTTATTAGCGATATCTTCCCCGTTAACTTTAATATTCCAACTAGCAATATCAGAAGAAACAGAACCAGTTATCTGTCTACGATACTTCGCATAAGAAGATTGAAATAAATATAGAAGACAAAAACTAACTAAAGCGATAAATAAAATAATAAATTTTAAATCTTTTTTTTTAGTATCAGTCATAAGACACCTACCTTATTTTTAATTTTATCATAAAGTAACAGAAATAAAAAGTGTGTAAACTATAAAAACAAATACTAAATTTATTTACTATAGAAAAAAAGATATGATATATTCATAATAAGGATGTGAAAATATGAAAAAGAAAGTAGGACTAATCATAGGATTATCTCTAGCAACACTATTATTAACCGGTTGTGATGGGAATGTTACAAGAGAAATAAGACATACAGGATTTAACTTATCAAATAATGAATTTATGTGCAGTGAATTAATGCCAATAGGAAATAGTTCAGAACCGAATGATAAAATTATCTTTATGAATGGAACTTTTGCTATAACAGAAAATGGAAAATTATATGATATATCATTATCACAATCTTATAGTAATAATCAAAATTGTAAAAAAATAAGTTTTAATCAAGATATCATTGCTTATATGGATAGCAGCATTTTAAAAGGAGAAGACAATAAATTTTATTATGCACCAGGTACTACTAATACAACACCATTAACAGAGGTAACAGCAAACGATAGTAATTATCAACTTTATACACTGTTACTAGGAAATGAAAATGTAAAAAAAGTAATAACAGTAAACTCTAATACAGGAATATACTATGTTTTAGAAAATGATGGGGTAGTATATCAATATACAATTACAAGGCAAGATTATTCATCACCATATACCATAGTATCTAAAACTCCAGTCTATGAAAAAGAAAAATATGGAGAGATTGTGGATTTTAACTATGCAGGAGATTCAACTGCAACTTATATCAAAACAGCAACAGAAATCTATCGTATGAAAAAAACTAATGAAGAAGAGTGTACTAAATATGCTGATGTAACATGTAAATATAAAATGCAAAAAGATGAAACACTAACCAAGTATTATAAGGAAGAACCCAAAATTTTATACTATGGACCATCTATTTTAATCACTACTTACCAAAAAGAATTTACGCCGATTGCGTAAGTTCTTTTTTTGACAAAAGCACGGTTTTATGTTAAAATAACGCAATTAAGAAACGAAGAATACGAGTAAGTAAAAGGAGAAACAAATGGATACGAATAATGAGAAAAAAAGAAGAAATAATCTCTTTATAAGTAAGTTAAATGAAAAAGATGTAAATCACTTTACATCAGATATAGGGCTATTCTTAAGAAGAAAATGTGATGTTCCATATAAACTAGTAGCACATAAAATTTGTAATGTTCATATTCTAAAATCGCAAGCAGATAGCACGTTATCAGACGAGGAATATTTTAATAGCCTAAGTGAAGAGAAAATTTCTCTTGACAGTTATGATTTAAAAAAAGGCAAACATAATATTATAGTAGAACGATATCCAAAATTAAAAAAAAAAGAGCCATATATTTTTGTATGTAATCATACTTGTCCAGAGGATATAGAAACAGTTTTGAATGTTTTAGATAGAAATGCTTATCTAGTATTAGGCTCAGTAAAAACACTAAGAGAAGAATCAGATGGATATTTGGTATGGTTAAATGGAACAATACCATTTGATATCTCAAATGAAAAAGAAAAAAGAACTGTAATTCCGAAAGCAGAACGAGTATTAAAAACAAATAGTATTTTAATATTTCCAGAAGCATCCCACAATCTTCATCCCAATAAAATAGTCAATAACTTATATGACGGACCAGTAAATATGGCCTTAAACTCCGGCAGAAAAATAGTAATAGTAAGTTTAATTAGAGATAGTGAGAATAACGTTTCGTATGTAGACTTAAGTAATCCATTAGACATAACTAGATTAAATGAAGAACTAGAAGAACAATTTTCATATAATGATGAAAATTTACCAGAAAAAGAATATAACAAGAAAAAAATAAAAAGAATGACGAGTATACTTAGAGATAAAATGGCAACCTCAATAATGCATATTTTATTAAGACACGAAGAACCATTAATAAGAAAAGACTATAGAAATATAGAAGCATATCTTAGAACTATGAAAATTTATGATTCTTTTGAAAAACTACACTGGAATGAATTAGATGACTTTGAAGGAGAATTTAAAACCAAACAAATTCCTGCAGAACAAAATTATCAAGAAATGGTTAATACTTTAGCAAATCTAGCATCTAAAAAAGGCATTTGCTTTGACCAGAGTAACTGGTTTGCATTAAAGGAAGATTTAAAGAACAAAGATATACCACAAGTTATGAAAGAACACGCAAAACAACTTACAAAAGTAAAATAAGATACGATAAAATTATATTGCAAAAAAAACTTATTTTGATTAATATAATAATAAGAGGCGGTATAAAATGATTGAATTTGAAATTCCTTTTGTTTGTTTGATTTTTACAACATTAATTTCCATAATTTTCTTTACTAAGAAAAAAATAGATTTACAAGAAAATTATTATTATAAAAATATATTAATCTTTACATTATTAGTAAATGCAACAAATTTCATATCTCATTACATGGCAAGTATTTTTGCTAAAGATTATATTAGTGACTGGTTTGCTATAGTATTTGCAAGCATTAATAAACTAGGATCATTATTTATCGTGATTATTGCAACCAATATTTTATCTTATATTTTATATATAAGCTTTGAAAAATATAGACGTAATTTCTTAAGAAACAAAAGAATAAACTATCTTTTTTATATAATAATTGCTATATTAATTTTAATACTAAAATTTGATGTATATAAAGTAGGTGGAGTAACTAGTGGTAAAGGAACAGCTGTTACTTTAGCCTTTACAATAGTATTTTTTGACTTAATAGCATCATTCATAATTGCCTTAACTAATATTAAGAAATATGATAAAAGATATTATGCTATCTATTTTATTATTCCATTAATTTTTTTACTTGGTATTTTTGTTATGTTTCATCCACAATTTAATATATACGATTTAATTTTAAGTTTATTATGTTATTTAATGTACTTTACCATAGAAAATCCAGATTTGAAAATGATAGTAGAATTAAATACCGCTAAAGAGCAAGCAGAACGTGCTAATAGGGCTAAAAGTGACTTCTTATCAAGCATGTCTCATGAGATTCGCACTCCATTAAATGCAATCGTTGGACTATCAGAAGATGTAAAGGAAAGAAGTGATTGTCCTGAAGATATGAAAGAAGATTTAGAAGATATTGTTTCTGCATCTAAAACTCTATTAGAAATTGTTGGAAATATTATGGATATCAATAAGATAGAAAGTGATAAATTAGAGATTATAGAGATGCCTTATAATCCAAAAAAAGAAATAGAAACTATTGCTAGAGTAGAAGGAACAAGAATTGGAGAAAAGCCAATTGATTATAAAGTAAACATTGCCCAAGATATTCCATATCAGTTAATTGGCGACAAATTACATTTCAAACAAATTGTAAGTAATCTTCTATCCAATGCTATTAAGTACACAGAAAAAGGAGTAATAGAATTAACAGTAAAATGTATTAATCAACAAGAAAAATGTTTATTAATGATTAGTGTAAAAGATACAGGAAGAGGAATAAAGTCAGAGGATATTAACAAACTATTTACTAAATTTGAACGTCTAGATGTAGAAAGAAATACAACAACCGAAGGAACAGGTCTAGGACTAGCAATTACGAAAAAGTTAGTAGAATTGATGAATGGATTAATTAATGTAGAAAGTAGATATAAAGAAGGTTCTATTTTCATGGTACAAATTCCTCAAAAAATAGACAAACTAACAAAAACATTATCACAAGAAGAATTATTAAATACCGCCGAACTATTAGTAAATAAAAAAATAAGTTTAAGTAATAAAAGAATACTAATTGTAGATGATAACAAATTAAATATTAAAGTAGCAAAAAGAGCTCTACAAGATGATAACTTAGTAATAGAGGAATGTTATAATGGAAAAGATTGCCTAGAAAAAATAAAATCTGGTAATAGTTATGATTTAATTTTAATGGATATTATGATGCCAGAAATGAGTGGGGAAACAGCATTATCGGAATTAAAAAAAATAGAAGGCTTTCATATACCAGTAATCGCTCTAACAGCCGATGCGATTGCTAGATCAGAAGAAAAATATAAACATGAAGGATTTATAGATTATATCGCTAAACCATTTACAAAAGATCAAATAAGAGTAAAATTAGATAATGTATTGAATCAGAAAAAAGAAACAAGAGAAAATATAGAAGTATTATAGTAAGAGGTGAAAATATGAAACTAGCAACAAATTGGAAAGACTATGAATTAATAAAAACATCTCGTGGACAAAAATTAGAACGTTGGAATGATATTTATCTTCTAAGACCAGATCCACAAGTAATCTGGGACCAAGGAGATTTGTATGAAGAATATCATAAATTACTTCACGCCGTATATCATCGTAGTAATAAAGGTGGAGGAAACTGGGAAAATATAAAAGAAACACCATCATCTTGGAAATTAGAGTATAACGGATTAGTTTTTAATATAAAACAAATGGGATTTAAACATACTGGACTATTTCCAGAACAAGCAGTCAACTGGGACTTCATGATAGAAAAAATCAAAAAAGAAAAAAGAAAAATAAAAGTTTTAAACTTATTTGCCTATACTGGAGGAGCAACCATTGCTTGCCTCAGCGCAGGAGCTTCTGTTACCCATGTAGATTCTTCCCGAGGAATGATAGATTGGTGTAAAGAAAATGTAAAAGCTAATAACTTAGAAGGAAAAGAAGTACGTTATTTAGTGGATGATGTTGTCAAATTTGTAGAAAGAGAAATTAGAAGAGGCAATAAATACGATGCGATTATAATGGATCCCCCAAGTTACGGAAGAGGTGCGAATAAAGAAGTTTGGGATATTGAAAAAAGCCTTAACTATTTGGTAACACAATGTTGCAAAATATTAAGCGATGATCCGTTATTTTTTATCATAAACTCCTATACAACTGGTCTTTCTTCTACCGTATTAGAAAATATATTAAAACTAACAGTAAATAAACATAAAAAAGGTCAAATTACTTGTGGAGAAATAGGTCTAAAAGGAACAAAAGATAACTTGGTCTTACCTTGTGGAATTTATGGAAGATGGGAAAAAGATGAATAAAATAACAGTATTATATGAAGATAACCATATAATAGTAGTAGAAAAACCAATAAATATGTTAAGTCAAAGTGATAACACCAAAGACACAGACTTATTAACATTAGTAAAAGAATATATTAAAGAAAAATATCATAAGCCAGGAAATGTATATGTAGGACTCGTTCATAGATTAGATCGTCCAGTAGGTGGAGTAATGGTTTTTGCAAAAACCTCCAAGGCAGCCAAGAGATTGTCAGAAGAAATAAGAACACATCAGATAAAGAAAACTTACTTAGCAATTGTAGAAGGCATAATAAAAGAAGAACAAGGAACTTATTGTGACAAAATACTACGTCTAGAAAATGGAAATAGTGTGATAGATAGTCGTGGAAAAGAAGCTATACTAGATTATCAAGTATTAAAAAGAAATAAAGAAAAAAATAAAACATTAGTAAAAGTTTTTTTAAAAACGGGTAGACATCATCAAATACGAGTACAATTTGCTTATCATAAACATCCCTTATGCGGAGATCAGCGCTATGGAAAACAAGATAAAACACAGATTGCGTTATATGCTTATCAATTAGAATTAATTCATCCTACAACAAAAGAAAAATTAGTATTTCAAACATTACCACCTAAAATAGACCATTGGACACAATTTACAGTGTCTAATAATGTACATTAGATAAAATGTTTGCAATTGGAAACATTTTTTGTTATCATAATATTAGAATAAAAGTAGAGGGAGTCGATATTATATGGATTTTAGTTTAGACTGGTTTTTATCTATACCAGGTTTATTAATATCAGGAGGAGTATTATTATTTATTATCGCACTTATTCTTTTAATTGCGACAATGGCTAAAAAGAAAAAAGAAAAGAAAACTACGGATACTACACCATCAGTAGAAGCCTCACAAAATCCTCCAGCAGCAACACCAGCACCTGCAACCGGAGCAGCTAACGCAGTACCAGAAATGACATCTCCAAGTGTTACAGGTGGAACAATCATGGATATTCCTGCTCCACCAGCGGGACCAACACCAGAAGGGATGAATACAAACATAAATGCGATGCCTACGGGAGCTCCAACAATGCAACAGCCAGCAATGAATGTAGGATTAGAGCAACCAGTAATGCCAGCGGCTATGGATACTATGGCACAACCTCAGCCAGCGGCTCCTGTACAAGAGCAAGTAGCACCTGCACCTCAGGTAGCAACACCATCAGTAGCACCTGCACCTCAGGTAGCAACACCATCAGTAGCACCAGTAAACCCTGAACCAATTGCTCCACAGATGCCAACGCCAGAGCCATTAACTCCACCAACAGTATCTCCTGAACAACCATCAGTAGAAGCACCAATGCCACAAGTAGAGCAAATGACACCTACACCTCAGGTAACAACACCAGAAGTACCACCAGTGAGTCCTGAACCAATTGCTCCAACGGCACCAATGCCACAAGTAGCTACCATGCCACCAGTAGAGCAGGTAGCACCTGTAGTACCAGAGCAAGTTACTCCAGTGGCACCTCAAAGCCCTGCTATGCCAACAGTAGAACCAGTAATGCCCGCAGAAGTAGCACCAGAAATGCCTACAGTTCAACCAATCGCTCCAACACCACAAGTTCAAGCAGAGCAACCAGCCATCCAACCTCAAGCTTCTACAGGACCAGTGATTTATGGAGGAGCCAATCCTATTGTGCCTGAAATAAATATTAATGAACCGCAACATCAAATTTATGGAGGAGCCAATCCTTTAGAAAATACACAATCTATTCCAATTTCTAATCTTACAGGGCAACAAAATTTGGTACAGACTCCTGCACAAGAACCAACGATGGTAACACCTCAAGTAACACCAGTAACAGGAGAGCCAAATAACATAGGACAATAGAAAGCTTTAAAGCTTTTTTTCTTTATTAAGATATGCTAAAGAATATAATATTAACGATATATATAATCATAATAGCAGTAGCAATTGGAGTAGTCGTTGTATCGATGAGTAGAAATGAATTAGGACTAATACAATTTGGAAATACTATTCTAGCAGAAGCAGAAAGTAATGTGTTAGAACCTAAAATAGTAACAGGAGATTTAGTACTAGTAAATGCAGGAAAAAAAGAAGTAAAAGAAAAAGACATTATCACATATTTTACCTTAGAAAATCAAAAATCAGAAATTCGTACTAATCAAATAGCAGCAATTACAAAAGATGTAAATGGAGTAACTATTTATTCTTTGAAAAAAGAAGATGGAACAATAGAAAACATCGATGATAGTTGTATTATTGGAACATATGAATTATCGATTCCATATGCCGGAAAAATTTTAAACTATATATTATCAAAAAATGGTTTTCTAACGGTAACATTAATACCAGCAATCATTCTATTTATAATAATGTTATTAAAATATTTAACAGAAGTACTTCCTAAAAAACAAAATATAAGACCTTAAAAGGTTTTTTTTGCCAAAAAACTGGATCAAACCTTAAAAACATAAAAGCAATCAAAGAAATTTAAGTTTACTAAATAAAAATGTCTTGATATAATGACAATAGGTGATATCATGAAGAAAGTAGCAATATTATCTCTACATCTAGGGTACGGAGGAATTGAAAAATCAGTCGCTGCATTAGCAAATATTCTCTGTGAAAGATACAAAGTAGAAATAGCTTGTACATATCAATTATATGATAAACCAGGATTTGAAATAGATAACCGAGTAAAAATAAAGTATTTGGTAAAAAACTATGTTCCCAATAGAAAAGAAGTAAAAGAAAGTTTAAAAAGTAAAAGATTAATTAAGGCATCAAAAGAAGGCCTAAAATCAATAAAAATCTTATATTTACGAAGAAAAACTATGGTGGATTATATAGCAACAAGTGATGCTGATTATATCATATCAACAAGAGATATTTTTGATCGCTGGCTAGGCGATTATGCTAAAGAAAATGTAGTAAAAATCGGCTGGGAACACAATCACCATCATAACAATAAAAAGTATGCAGTAAACATCATTCGCTCATCTTGGAACCTAGACTACTTAGTTTTAGTATCCAAAGATTTAACGAATTTCTATAAAAATGAAATGCGTAAATCAAAGTGTCAATGTGTATATATTCCTAATGTTCTAGATCACATTCCTAAACTACCAGCACCATTAAAAGAAAAAAGATTAATTTCTGTAGGTAGACTATCCAAAGAAAAGGCCCCTTTGGATTTAGTAAAAATATTTAATTTATTATCAAAACAACATCCTAACTGGCATCTAGATATTATTGGTGATGGAGATGAAAGAGAAAAAGTAGAAGAATATTTAAAAGTACATAAATTAGAAGAAAAAGTAACTCTTCATGGCTTTCAAAATAAAGACTATATTGATGAATATTTACACAAATCATCTCTTTATATAATGACTTCACTAACAGAATCCTTTGGCATTGTCCTATTAGAAGCAATGTCCCATGGTATTCCCTGTATTGCCTTCTCATCGGCAGAAGGAGCACGAGAAATCATTACAAGTGGTAAAAATGGCTATTTAATAAAAAATAGAAACTATAGTGCCATGATACAAAAAATAGAAGATTTAATGAAAGATGATAGCACTAGACAAGAAATGGGACAAGAAGCTAGAAAAAGTATAAAACAATATACCAAAGAAGTGGTACAAGAGGATTGGTATAACCTATTAGAAAAGAAGGTAGAAAGATGAAACGAAATGTATTATTTATCTCCTCAACTGGAGGACATTTAGATGAACTAATGCAATTAAAACCATTATTTGATAAATACGAATATCATATTATTACAGAAAAAACAAAATCTAATATAAAGTTAAAAGATAAATATCAAGATAAAATAGGTTTCCTAGTATATGGAACAAAATTACATAAATTTAGCTATGTATTTAAACTACTATATAATAGTTTTAAAAGTCTTTATTATTATATAAAATTTCATCCAGACTATATCATAACAACAGGAACTCATACAGCAGGACCAATGTGCTGTATAGGGAAAATATTAGGAAGTAAAATTATTTATATTGAAACATTTGCTAATATCAACACCAAAACATCAACAGGAAAACTAATCTATAAATTTGCAGATCACTTTATTGTACAATGGCCTTCTATGAAAAAAGTATATCCAAAAGCAATAGAGGGAGGATGGATTTATTAATGATATTTGTAACATTAGGAACCCAGGATAAAACCTTCGAAAGACTTCTAGAAGCCATAGATAAAGCTATTGAAAAAGGCGAAATTAAAGAAAAAGTAATTGTACAAGCAGGAAATACCAAATATGAGTCAAAAAATATGGAAATTTTTGATTTAATTAGTCCAGATGAATTTGAAGAATTAGTAAATAAGTGTGATATATTGATTACTCATGGTGGAGTAGGTTCTATTCTTACTGCAGTAAAAAAAGGAAAAAAAGTAGTAGCAGCTGCTAGATTAAAAAAATATAATGAACATGTAAATGATCATCAAAAACAAATTATTAAAGAATTTGAAAAAGAAGGTTATTTAATTGAATTAAAAGATTTCAATCAAATAGGCACTACGTTAAAGAAAGCTGAAAAATTTACGCCTAAAAAATTTAAGTCTAATACAGATAATATGATACATTTAATAGAAGATTTAATTGAAAAAGATAATCATACATCTTGGTATAACAAAATAAGAGAAATTGTATGGTACTGTTTTTTTGGAGTCCTAACAACACTAATTAATATTATTAGTTTCTATTTATTAGATAAAACAGGAATGAATGTGTATATAAATAACTTTATTGCCTGGTTTTTATCAGTACTTTTTGCTTTCATAACCAACAAAATATTTGTCTTTAATTCAAAATCTATGAAGAAAAGCGTAATAATGAAAGAAATCATTTCTTTCTTCTTCTTTAGAATACTATCGCTAGGAATAGATATGGCAGGAATGTATATTTGTATTAGTCTAATAAGCTTAAATAAAATGTTATCTAAAATATTGATGAATATAATAGTAATTATTGCTAATTATATATTTAGTAAAATATTTATCTTTAAACCAAAAGAAGTTGACTAAAATCAGCTTCTTTTTTTCGCCTAAAATTGTCAACCATTCATACTATATCTATACAAAAATTGTAAAAAATGGTACGATATATAATGATAAGGTAGGTGATATTATGACAAAAAGAATAAAAATTTTATTTAGTCTAAGTGCTTTTTGCATAGTTTTAGGCCTTATTTTAAATTTTACTATAAACTTTAAACTAGACAAGGAAGAAGTAGCAAAAAGAATGAATATAATTAATGCAACTTATGAATTATTTAAACAAGATACGCAGCAGTTCAGCACAACAAGAGATAATTTATATGATAATGTATTTTCAGAGTTATATTTTGAAACATTAAATGAAACTATCCCGAATTGTCTAGAAGAATTACAAAAATATGAAATAGTATTAGATCAAGCAGAAAAAGATGCAGAAAAGTTAAAAAATAACTGTGAAAACATCTATTTCCCATCCTCTGATGTCAATACCAAATGTAAAACAGCAACAAAAACATATGAAGAAATGGTAAATTATTTTATAAATGATATAACGCAAGTAAATCAAAATATTGAAGAGTATAATAAGTATAATCAAGAAAATAATACGAAAATAGCACCAGTTCAAAAATATAATACGACAAAGACATATATAGATTTTAATGATGATAATAAATATAGTGGAAAGGAAGAGCTTTAATGATAAACACGGACAATCAAAAAAATATATCGAATACACTTCTTCCACACCAAGAGAAAAAAAAGAAACAAAAGAAAAAATGGAGTAAAAAGAAAAAAATAGGAGTAATACTAGGCAGTTTATTTACTATTGGAATAGCAACTTTTTTATTCTTATTATACGGTCCATGGCCAGGATTTAGAAATTTCTGGATTACAAGTGCAATGACAACGATGTCTCATAAATATTTAGCGACCTGGTTTTATAGTGATGAGACAATACAAAAAGTCCTAGAGAATAATCAAATTATTGAAGTAGGAGAAGTAACAGACCCAGATTTAATAAAGTTCAGAAAATATAATGGAAGTATGTTAATATTTAAAAATAAATATGAAAAAGAAATACTAACAAAAGATAAAGGGAATGATTTATATAAAGTAATTAATATTAGTGGAAAAACTTATCAAGGATTTTTAGTAGCAATCTATGATCCTTCTAAAATTTCTATTGCAACTACCAAATATTTGGGAACAAGAGGAGAATCGATTACCGATGTTGCTAAAAGAGAAGAGGCTGTAATTGCGATGAATGCCGGTGGTTTCTATGATCCAGATTGGAATTCTAATGGTGCTATGCCACATGGTACAGTAATTCAAAATGGACAGATTGTAAGTGATTTTCAAGATGCGAACATGGGTGGAGGATTTATAGGATTTACCAAAGATAACAAATTAGTATTAGGAAAAATGACCAAAGAAGAAGCCATAGAAGCAGGATATAGAGACGCAATAGAATTCGGACCATTTTTAATCGTAAATGGAAAGAACTCATTTATTAAGGGAAATGGTGGCTGGGGAATTGCCCCTCGTTCAGCAATCGGACAAAGAAAAGATGGAATTGTGCTCTTCTTAGTAATAAACGGACGCTTACCAAATAGTATTGGTGCTGATATGGTGGATTTAACAGAAATTATGGAAAACTATGGAGCTTATAATGCAGCTAACTTAGATGGTGGATCATCAACAGAATTAGTAGTCAACCATAAAATAATTAACACTCCGGTAGCAGGCGGAGAAAATGGTCTAAGAGATATGCCAACATTTTGGATAGTAAAAGAGTAAATTCAAAGATTGACGTAGAAAATCAATTATAGTAGAATAAAAACAAATTTAAAGAAAAGTATATTAAAAAATGGATGAAAGAAATCGGTGATAAAATGGAATTATATTTAAGAAAAGTATCCATATTTGATGAACAAATCATAGATGATTTCGCAAGAGAACATTATGCAGTAAACGAGACAATTGAGGCAGGAGACTGTTCATTGATATTAGGTAAATCTTATGAAGAATATGAAACATTCTATGAATGGTTTAAAGAAGAACAAAAACTAGATAGAGAAGAAGGTTTAAAAGAAAATCAAGTAGGATGTACAACATATCTAGTATTAACAAAAGAAGATGACACACTGATAGCACTATTAGATATGCGACATAGTCTAGATTACATTCACGGTTCAGTATATGGACATATAGGAATCGATATTAGGCCAACGAAAAGAAATAAAGGTTATTATAAAGAAATATTAAAGTTATCAGTAGAATTAGCAAAAGAATTAAAAATGAAAAACTTAGTAATAGCATGTGATTATACCAACATTCCTTCTAAAAAAGGAATAGAACATGTATTTGGTAATAATTATCAGTTAGTCCCTGTAGAAGGATCCTATTATTTAGTCTACAAAAAAGATCTAAGAAAGAAGGGATAAAATGTTTTATTTATTAGATTATGAAAGAGTAAGTTCAGATATTATTGAAGCTTGCGGTAGTGTAGGAATTGCTGGATTACTTAATATGGCAAAAACAGTACTATCCATAATTCAAATAATAGGACCCATTCTTTGTATGGTAGCTCTAGCAATAAATTTTATAAAGCTAATGTCTAACCCGGAAGAAAAAAAATATAAACCAATAATAAAAAATTGTATTATGGCCTTAGTAATACTATTTATGGTACCGTTTATAGTAAACTTAGTTATGTCACTAGCAGATGAATCATTTAACTTAGCAAAATGTTGGAATAATGCAGAAAGTGTAGTAAAGTTAGGAGAAGAAAGTGATTATGTGGACACCTCAGGAAAACAACCTCAATCAATATTACCAGGAACCAGTGGGAATCTAGAGACAGAAGAATCATCTCAAAACAATACATCAACTCAAATCAAAGAAAGGATATTTGTAGGAGACTCTAGAACCGTAGGAATGCAATCAGCAGTAGGTGGCAATGACATCTGGAGCTCTAAAAGCTCTATGGGACTAGATTGGATGAGATCAACAGGCATTCCTAATATAGAAGCCAATATAAAGGAAGGAACAGCTCTAATAATATTATTAGGTGTAAATGACCTATATCAGGCAAATAATTATATTAGTTATTTAAATATGAATGCGCCAGGCTGGGTACAAAAAGGCGCTAAAGTATATTTTGTATCTGTAAATCCAACGGATGGAAATTATGATTATCTAAATACTGATATTAATAACTTCAATCAAAATCTAAAACAAGGTCTAATATCAGATATAAAGTATATTGACAGTAATTCTCATTTAAAATCAGTAGGTTTTCAAACAACAGATGGCTTGCATTATACAGCAGATACGTATCAAGAAATATATAATTATATAATAAATAATTTATAAACTGTAGATAGGTATAATCATACAGTTTTTTAATGAAAAAAAGTAAAAAATAGGATATAATGAAAATATAAGGGAGGAAACAAGATGAAAAAAATAATGGATGGAAATGAAGCTTGTAGCTTCGTATCATATAATTTTACTGATGTTGCAGGAATATATCCTATTACGCCCGCATCACCTATGGCAGAACTAACAGATAAGTGGAGTAATGAAGGAAAAACCAATTATTTTGGCATGCCAGTAAAAGTAGTAGAGATGGAATCAGAAGCAGGTGCTGCTGGTATGGTTCACGGGTCTTTGCAAGCAGGATGTCTAACTACAACCTATACAGCTAGTCAAGGTTTATTATTAATGCTTCCCAATATGTATAAAATAGCCGGAGAATTATTACCATGTGTGATTAATGTTGCTGCAAGATCAATTGCAACACATGCCTTATCAATATTCGGAGATCATCAAGATATTTATGCTGCAAGAACTACCGGATTTGCTATGCTCGCATCATCATCAGTACAACAAGTCATGGACCTAACTGGAGTTGCTCACTTATCAGCAATTAAAGGGAGAGTACCATTTATTAATTTCTTTGACGGTTTTAGAACAAGTCACGAATTACAAAAAGTAGAAGTAATTGACACAGACAAATTAAAAGATTTAATTGATAAAAAGGCACTAGAAGAATTTAGAAACAGAGCTCTAAATCCAAGTAGTCCAGTAATTAGAGGAACATCTCAAAATGAAGATATCTATTTTCAAGCAACAGAAATTAGAAATGAGTATTATGATAAAGTACCAGATATTGTAAATGAATACATGCAAGAAATCAATAAGATAACAGGAGAAAACTACGCACCATTTAACTACTATGGAAGTGAAAACGCAACAAAAGTAATTATTGCCATGGGAAGTGTATGTGAGACTATCAAAGAAACAATTGATTATCTAAGTAACAAAAGAAGTGATTTAGGATTATTAGAAGTACACTTATATCGTCCATTTAGTGCAAAATATTTCTTAAAAGTCTTACCAAAATCAGTAAAAAAGATTGCTGTACTAGATCGTACCAAAGAACCAGGTTCTGCTGGAGAACCATTATATTTAGATGTAGTAAAAACAATTAAAGAAGTAGAAGGAAAAGTAAGAGTAATTGGAGGACGTTATGGACTTTCTAGTAAAAATACAACACCAGCCATGATTAAAGGTGTATTTGATTATATGGACAGAAAGGATGCTCATACAAACTTCACTGTAGGAATCGAAGATGATGTAACGAATCTTTCCATACCATACGATAAAGACTTCAAAATCCCTTCCACAGCTACAGAATTTTTAATCTATGGATATGGTAGTGATGGAATGGTAAGTGCCTGCAAAGATATTATGAAATTAACTGGTACTTATACAAGAGCTTATGTACAAGGATATTTTCAGTATGATTCTAAAAAATCAGGTGGAATTACCATGTCTCATTTAAGAATGGGAACAAAACCAATCAAATCCACATACTACGTAGAAAATCCATCCATGATAGTATGTACCAAAGAGTCCTATCTTCAAAAGATGAAAATGTTAGACAAAATTAAAAAGAATGGTATTTTCTTATTAAATACCAATAAAAATAAAGATGAAATATTAAAAGAAATGACATCTCATGACAAAAAGATATTACAATCTAGAAATATTAAGTTCTATATTGTCGATGCAGGAAGAATAGCCTCAGATAATGGTCTATCTGGAAAAATCAGTGCTATTATGGAAACATTAATCTTTAAACTAGGAAAAATCATGGACTTTGACTTTACTGTTCAAAAGATGAAAGAAAGTATCGCTGCTAAATTTGCAAATAAAAGTGGTGGAGTTGTAGAAAAGAACCTAAAGGCAATCGATTGTAGCATCAATAGTTTAATTCAAGTAAAATTACCAGTAGTAGACTATGTAGAAGAGTTTCCTAAGAAAAAGAATATGTTTGAAATTATCGGTAGTATGGAAGGCGATACACTACCAGTAAGTAGCTTCATGAAAAATCCAGATGGCACATTTGAAGTAGGAACAACCAAACAAGAAAAGAGAAATATTTCTGATATCATTCCTTGCTACAACAGTGAAAACTGTATCTCTTGTAACTTATGTTCCTTAGTCTGCCCTCATGCGGTAATTAGACCATTCTTATTAGATGAAAAAGAAGTAATGGATGCACCAGAAGGAGTAAGAAATCAATTGCTCCCAGCAAATATCAAAGACCAAGATTTAAAATTTACGATAGGAATAAGTGCTGCAGACTGTACTGGTTGTGGACTATGTGCTAATATCTGTCCAGGTAAAAAAGGTGCCAAAGCCTTAACAATGAAAATTAAAGAAGAATTAGAAGAAGAAAAAACAAAGGAAAATTATACGTATTTATTTAATGAAGTAAAAGAAAAAGATGTAATGCCAACAACAACAGTAAAGGGTAGTCAATTTAAAACACCAAAGTTCGAATTTTCTGGCGCTTGTGCTGGTTGTGGAGAGACACCATATTTAAAATTAGTAACTCAACTATTTGGTGATAGAATAGTTATTGCTAACGCAACAGGATGTTCTTCTATCTATGGAGCATCAACTCCATCAATGCCTTATTCTGTACCCTGGGCAAACTCATTATTTGAAGATAATGCAGAATATGGATATGGTATGAAAATCGCCGATGATGCTATCAAAGCAAGAATTAAAAAGATAATTACAGACAATATAAAATTAGTAAAAAACTCTCAACAAGAAACTTATAAAAACTATGTTGAAAATATAACACCACAAACAGCCGAAGAATTATTAAAAGTAATTGATGAGACAAAAATTAAAGAATTATTACCATTAAAGAATTTTATTAAACCGAAATCTGTATGGATGATTGGTGGAGATGGCTGGGCCTATGATATTGGATATAATGGAATTGATCATGTCCTAGCAAACAAGGCCAATGTCAATATTTTAGTACTAGATACGGAAGTATATTCTAATACTGGTGGACAAGCATCCAAATCAACAAGAACAGGAGCTGTTGCTAAATTTGCATCCACTGGTAAAGAAACAGCCAAGAAAGACCTAGCAAAAATTGCTCTAACATATCCACATGTCTATGTTGCAACCATATCTCTTGGAGCCAATCCACAGCAAGCAATTAAAGTACTACAAGAAGCAGAAAGTTATAACGGACCATCCATCATCATTGCCTATGCACCTTGTATTGCACAAGGAATTATCAAAGGAATGAAAAACTCTATCGAAGAAGAAAAAGAAGCAACAAGATCAGGATATTTCCCAATATTCCATTACAATCCAGATACTAAAGAATTTAAAATGGATAGTAAATCAGATTTTACTAGATATGAAGAATTTATATTAGGAGAAGATAGATATCGTTCTCTAGAAAAGATATCAAAAAATTATAAGCAATTATTATCAGAAAATAAACAACATGCAGAAGAAAGCTATGAATATTATGAAAAACTAGCAAAAAAAGAACAAGAATAAAATAAAACACTACTGAAACTTTATAACAAAAGTTACACAGTAGTGTTTTTTCATATAGAAATAAAAAAGAAGACATCGGCAAATGTCTTCTTTTACTTTCCATCTAAGAGGTTGCACCCCCTGCGGGCAACCTCTAAAAAGAATAAAAAGGGGTTGGCTAGTGTGATACTAGCGACCAATTCGCCTAATTCCGAATTGGTAGTTCCTATACTACTCGAAAGGAGGAAATTTGTCAATAAAAAATTGAAAAAAAATGAAAAAAATTTCTAAAAGAAATAATTAATAAAAAATTAAATACAACTTTAAAGGGACAAAAGATAAAAAGAAAAAGAACAAGTAAATATCATCATATTTTTTTTAAAAAATTACAAAATTATTGGAAAAAGACTAAAAAAATATGATATAATATGCCAAGAAGGAAGTGATAATGTGGCAGAACTAAAAGACGTCAAAGGAATAGGACCCAAATCTCTTGCCTTATTAAATAAAATTAACATATATACGATAGAAGACTTAGTGACACATTACCCTTTTCGTTATGAAATTTTAAAAAGAAATGACCTACAAGAAGTAGAAGATGGAGAAAAAATTGTAATAGATGGAAAAGTAGAAAGTGTTCCTATATTAATGCGCTTTAAAGCTGGACTAAATAAAATGAACTTTAGACTGGTAACGCAATCAGGAGTAGTTGGAGTATCTATTTTTAATCGAGCATTTCTAAAAAGTCAACTAGCAGTAGGAACTGGTGTAACAGTAATTGGTAAATTAGATAAGAAGAAAAATGTAATTACTGCTGCAGACATAAAGTTAGAAACACTTTCCAACAAGATGAAAATAGAGCCAGTATATCATGCAACTAGTGGACTAACAAATAAAAATATTTCTACATATATTAATATGGCTTTATTAATGTATGGAAAAGAAATACCAGACTATATCCCGGAAGAATATATGGAAAGATACCATTTTTCTAACAAAAAAACATCTCTAAACTTAATTCATAATCCATCTACCGAAGAAAAATTAAAAGAAGTAACGATTCGCTTAAAGTATGAAGAACTATTTGCTTTTATGTTTAAAATAAATTATTTAAAAATAGAAAACAAAAAGAAAAAACAAGGTCTAGAAAGACACATTGATAAAGAAAAGTTAGAAAAATTTATCAATGATTTACCTTTTGGGTTAACAAAAGATCAAAAGACAGCAGTAGATGAAATTGTTGCTGACTTAGAAGCACCACATCGTATGAATCGTTTATTGCAAGGAGATGTTGGATCAGGTAAAACGATTGTCTCATTTCTAGCAATGATTGCTAACCACTTAAGCGGTTATCAAAGCGCTCTTATGGCTCCAACAGAAATTCTTGCAACCCAACACTATCATAACTTAGAAAATTTCTTAAAAAATACGGATGTAAAAATAGCTCTTTTAACGGGATCTACAACGAAAAAAGAAAAGCAAAAAATCTATGAAGAATTAAAAGAAGGAACAATTAGTATGATAGTTGGAACCCATGCGTTAATTCAAGAAGAAGTAGAGTATCATAATTTAGGTTTAGTAATTACAGATGAGCAACATCGATTTGGTGTCCATCAAAGAGCAAATCTTCAAAACAAAGGTAAAAAACCAGATGTCTTATATATGAGTGCAACACCAATTCCAAGAACGTATGCATTAACTATCTTCGGAGATATGGATGTATCAACAATTAAGGAACGTCCGAAAGGAAGACAAAAAATAACAACCGTAGTAAAGAAAAATAGTGAAATAAAAGATGTATTAGAAATGATGTATAAAGAATTAAAAGCAAATCATCAAGTCTATGTCATTGCTCCATTAATTGAAGAAAGTGAAAACTCAGACTTAACCACAGTTTGTAAACTAAAAGATCAAATGAAACTAGCTTTTGGTGAGCATTATAAAATAGATATTGTTCATGGTAAAATGGCAAGTGCTGCCAAAGAAATGATAATGCAACAATTTTCTAATAATGAAATACAAATACTAATATCAACAACAGTAATTGAAGTAGGGGTAGATGTACCAAATGCAACAACCATGGTAATTTTTGATGCTGACCGTTTTGGACTATCAACGCTTCATCAATTACGTGGACGTGTCGGAAGAGGAAGTTCTAAATCTCAATGTATTCTAATAAGCGATAGTGATGCTGAAAGATTAAAGATTATGGAACAAGTGGACGATGGATTTAAAATCAGTGAAGAAGACTTTAAATTACGTGGTCATGGAGATTTATTCGGAACCAAACAAAGTGGAGATATGTCTTTTAAAATAGCTAGTATAAAATCAGATTATAAAATCTTACTACAAGCAAAAAAAGATTCTAAAGAATACCTTTTAAATAAAGAAACAGATAACGATCCATTAAAAATAAAATTAATTGAATCAATTACCAAAGGATAAACGAGACTAACATCTTGTTTATTCTTTTTTTAGCATGATATAATAAATTTGGTGATGAGAGTGCAAGAAAGTATAAAAATAGAAGATGTTTTAAAAGCATTAAAAGGAAAAATTTATTATTCTAAAGAAAAAAAAGGAACAGAAAAGAAATTGGGATTAGAAGCAATCTATAAGACAACAATAGTAATTGCTGTAAAAGACTTAACAGAAGAAAAAATAAAAAGTCTACCTTCATCGTCATTTTTTAGAGTTAACTATCTACAAAATATAAAAACAGACAATTTAGATATAAACGAATATCATGAAAGATTAATAAAAAGATTAAACTCAGAACAAGAAATCAAGGCATACTCTTTCTTACCAACTGGTCTGGGTCACTATGAAAATAAAAAAGAATTAATGAATCAAATACTAAGACAAGCCTTACAAGAAGATAGAAAATATATTTATGTGTATATAGATGATTATGACATAGAAAAATTAAATCAAAGTCTAGAGATGATAACAGAAGAAATTACAAATGCGGTATTATTAGTAATAGGTATAAATAAAGAAGAGTCAACATTAACAATATGGAAGAAAAAAGAAGTAATAAATGACTGGGTTATAAGAAGACCAGAAAGTAATGAATATCGTGCCTTCAGCAAAATGGCAATGAAATTTGAAAAAATATATAGAACCAAAAGAAAAGATATTTTTACAAGTTATGTTCCTTATGAATCGATAGAGTTTAATAGTTTATGTAATCCTCATCAAATGCGAATACTATTAATCTATGAACAAGATAAAGAAATGCTAGGATTCATTGAAGCAGAAAGAATAAATACAATAGGAAGTTATCGTTATACACCCGCAAGAATAATAAGAATTCATAGAATTTTTGTCGTAGAAGAAAGAAGAAGAGAAAAAATAGGAACCAGATTGTATCAAGCTATTTTAGATTTTGCACGAAAAGAAAGATATAGTAGAATTGAAGTTCAAATATATAACTTTACACCAGAAGCGCAGACGTTTTTTGAATCCTTCGGTCTAAAAATCTTAGCTTATCAATATGAAATTCCAGTATCAAAAAAATAATAATGTCAATTAAAAAAAATTTTGTCATTAGCAATTGACTTTTTATCAAATATCCTTTATGATTAAGATGCGTGATACATATCACGCCGATATCTCTCACGGTGTTTCAATGTGAGAGTATATTCAACCGAACCCCCTGAAGGAGCCGCAAGGCTCCACTTTTTGTTTGTATCAAAGGGTTTGTGACCTTTTAAATATATTTTAGGTACCCAGCTAGGTACCCAGAGACTGATAAAGTCTTTTTTGTTTATAAATTTTTATTTTAAATGATTCATCATATTAACAATATCATCCATTTTATTTTTAAATAAATGAGCATAAGTATTTAATGTTTCATCAATTTTAGCGTGTCCTAAATACTTAGCAACAATCATGATATTAGCACCATTATTGATAAGTAAAGATGCACAAGAATGCCTAAAATCATGAATTCTAATTTGTTTTAATCCAGCACTCATTGCATTTTTATTTTTTCTTTTTCTAAGGACATCAGGGTGTAGGGGAGAAACATCACCAACTACAAACCATTTTTGATTAAAATTATAATATTTAGAAACCTGACCTTTATATTCTTTTAAATGATTAACTAAAATATCAGGCATAGGTATTGTTCTAGTAGAAGTACGAGTTTTAGGAGACGTAATATTCCAGTATCCAGAATCACCATTTTCATTAACCACATTTTTAACAATGGATAAAGTTTTATTTTCAAAATCAATATTATCCCAGGTTAGACCTCTAAGTTCTCCTCTACGAAGACCACAATAGTATAAAATTTCAAATACACAAATAAACTTTAAATCATCTTCACAAGCAATAAACTTTTTAAATTCATCATAAGTATAATAATCCATTTCTTTTGGTATAGCATTAGGATCGGTAAACTTTTCCATCTTGTTATAAACAGAAGTGAAATTAAAGTCATGCCATTTCGTACCATAGTTCAATATTTCTTTTAAAAATTTATGATAATGATTTTTTGTTTTAACAGCAATAGGCATATTCGAAATCATAGCTCTCCATTTTAAATAATGAGTAATATTAAAATCTCTTACTTTGACTTTTTCTAACATTTTTAAAGAAGTAATTCTCTCACGATAAGTTCTTAAAGTAGTAGATTTGACCTTATCTGATTTGTATGTGTAGAATTCTTCATATAACTCTTTAAAAGTCATATCTGTAACATTAATTTCTTTCCTCTCAACTTTAGACATAAAATCTTGTTCAGCTTTAACAGCTTCATTTCTTGTTGCAAACTTCTTAGATTTATATTTTTTTCTAGTTCCATCATCTAAATATAGATAATTATAAAATACCCATCTTCGGCCATCTTTCGTTGCTTCATTCTTATTTACTTGTTTAACAGCCATACAATCCTCCTTTACTGGCCACACAAATAAAAAAGTCATGCGAGCCAATTATATAACAAAATAAAATGCCTTTCCAACCTGCAAAATTCTAACATAAAAGTGCATAAAAAAAGAGCAAGTGCTCTATAAAATTAAATTTCGTCAATTGTTAAATATTTTTCAAACAGTTTATCATAACTTTCAGATTCTACCAATTGTTGGTATTGTTTAATTTTTTCTAATACGTTTTTAATATTTATACCATTTTTTCTCGTAATGCCATTTGAGATTTCATTAGCAATCTCCTGATATAGACTATTAAGTTTTTCGATAGTCTTTATTAATTCAACATCATTTTTTAATAAAAATTTTAGCTTTTTTGTTTCTAGAAGTATTCTTTCCCTTGAATTCAAAATGTTGATTATTGTCTCAGTAGTAACAGAATCATCTTTTGATAAACAGTTAAGACCTTCTTCGGATAAAGGAAATGCTTGTAAGACATCTATATATGCTACATAAGAATTTAAAATAATATCATATTTCTTGTTCTTAACTTCATGGTTATAGATATCCTTTTGTAATTTTTCATTGTTTTTATTTATGTTTTTGTTTTGAATAATTACAATAATTGATATTACTAATGGTAAAAATATTCCACAAATAATATTAATCCAATCTGGTGATAAACTACTTTCATAAAGATCTATAAATTGTTTAAGAGCATTTGTAATTTCTTCCATATAGTCTCCTTTCAAATAATGAATAATCTATATTATACCATATCAGAAACTAGTTGCTCACAGTTTTTAAATAATCAATATTTATATTTAAAAAAACTACCACTTCACACATCGGTAATAAACCTTTTGGAAGTAGGTAGCCTTTTTCTTCACAAAGAATTTTTATTTTTTTCTTTAACTTGAAAGCATTATTAATTCCAAGACCAGATAACTTCATTAAATCATCTAAATTACACCATTGTTTAGAAATTAATTCTAATGTTTCTTTAGCACTCATCGTTCATCATCCTTTCCACATAGTTTATTTATCATTTTTTGAATTTCTAATTGTTTTTCTTTAGTAGTAGGAATAGATTCACATCTTTTTCCATTCCATAACATAACTCCATCAGTATCGTAACTAATAATTTGATTTAGCATATCTTCATTAGCTTGTTCACCATTAATTTCTGTGACATGAATATAATTTTGTCTATATCCATTTTTATCTAAATAACCTTTGGGAATGCCCTTAACAATAATTTCAATATTCGTATCAAGAATATATTTATTAGCAATTGTTTTTGATATTCTGGCACTAAAAAAGGATGGATAATTTTTTAATTTTCCATCCTTATCTTTATAATATTCATCATTCGATATATCAAACCAAATATATTTGTCATCAACATGATTCTTAATATTAATTATTTTACCATGTACTAAAATATAATCATTAATTTTCATTATTACCTCCCAAAGACCTCATCTTGCAAGATCTTATCATTCTATTTTTAATTTATATATTTAATTTATTTATTATGTAAGAAATATAGTTCTACATATATAGAAATAATTTTCTAAGTAATTAGAACTTTATTTCTAATATAGATTTTTCGCTTAAAACTATTACTATTAATAATAGTTATATAATTGTTATCAGCTAAATATTTAAGTAGGTTAGTAATAGTTCTTGTCGAACAACCCAATTGTTTAGCATAATACTTATTTGTACCATAAGCATAACCTAATTGCCTAGCATTAGAATATAAAATACCTAGAAGTAACATTGCACTTCTAGGTATCTTAGATTTCATTAAGCATGTTGGAATCATCACAAAGTTATCCATAAACGCTCCTTCCTATAAAGCAAAAAAGAGAAGTCATGAACTTCTCAAAATCTACTTTGTTTCACTAAATTTTATAATTTTTGCTATTCTACTATATTTTAACATAGCAAGTTAGTAAATCAATACCCCAAATTATCTCGTTTTATATACCAAAAAACATTCAAGAAACTTTCCAAATTTTATATTTTTATTTTCAAAAAATTACCTATTTTTTCCCCAATGGGGAAGAAGTTATCGCTTATTTTTATAAATTTAAGTTATTAGCAAGCAATGGAAATGTATAGTACTTGGGGATTTGCTATAATTTCCTATGATGGAGGTCCATACCCGTTTAGTGATGTTATAAGTATTGTTATTAAAGTAGAATAAAAAATAATTGTATTAGTGTTCTATGAAAAAATAATCATTGATGGTATAATGTTAAATGTATGAAAAATCTTGTACAGGAGGAGTAACATGGGAAGTAAAATTAAAGTTGTTTCACTATTTTCTGGAATCGGTGGCTTTGAAAAAGGATTAGAAAAATCTAATTTAAATTATGAAATTGTTTTTGCTTCAGAAATTGATAGCTTTGCCATAAAGACTTATGGATATAATTTTTCTTTAAAAAATATGCATGGAGATATAAAACAAATCAATGAAAAAGATATTCCAGATCATGATTTGCTATGTGCTGGTTTCCCATGTCAATCTTTTTCAGTAGCAGGAAAAAGAAAAGGATTTAATGATATAAGAGGAACACTTTTTTTTGATATAATAAGAATAATAAAAGAAAAAAAACCTAAATATATATTATTAGAAAATGTAAAAAATCTTATAAGTCATAATAATGGTAATACTATAAAAACAATTTTGAGAAATATATCAAAATGTAATTATACATTTGATATTACTGTTATAAATTCTAATGAGGCTGGCGTTCCACAAAGTAGAGAACGGACATATATTGTTGGGGTATATAATCATAAAACAGAAAAGTTTGAAACAGATAAAAGAAATCAAAAAATTAATGAAATTAAGAAATGGGCTAATGAAAATAAATTAATGACAATGAATTTTTTTAATAATGTCTCATTTAATGTAAAGACAAAATATATTAGTGATATCTTAGATGAAAAAGTTGATAGTAAATACTATTTAAATACATTTAAAGTGAATAAATATTTAAAAGGAATTAATAAAAAAGAACTTATGTCTAAAAAGCAAAGAAAAATAATTAAACAATTTGATTTACCAAAAGAAATCCATAATGATTTAGACAGACAAAGAAGAGTATATTCAATAAATGGGATATCTCCGACACTATTAGCTAGATCTGATAGCCCTAAAATAATAATTACTGATATGAATGAATTTAGAATAAGAAAATTAACTCCATATGAAGCTTTAAGAATTCAAGGATTCGATAAAAAATTTGTAAACAATGTAAAGAAAAATGGTATGAGTGATACTCAATTATATAAGCAGGCAGGAAATGCAGTTAGCCCACCAGTAATTACTAAAATAATAAATAGTATGATGGAGGAATTCTATGAAAAAGTTTAAATTTATAGACTTATTTTGTGGTCTAGGTGGATTTAGAATAGCAATGGAGAAAAACGGTGGAAAATGTGTGTTCTCTTGTGATAATAATCTTGATGTTTGTAAAGTATATGAAAAGAATTTTAATGAAAAATCTTATGGAGATATCACAATAGTAGACGAAAAAAAAATACCTAAATATGATGTTCTTTGTGCCGGCTTTCCATGTCAACCTTTTAGTATAGCAGGTAAAAGAATGGGATTTAATGATTCAAGGGGAACAATGTTTTTTGAAGTTGCCAGAATAATAAAATATACTAAACCTAAAATTGTATTTTTAGAAAATGTAGCAGGTATAGTCAGCCATGATTCCGGAAGAACTATTACAGTAATAATAAATACATTAGAAGAATTAGGCTATGTGGTTAATACAAAAGTAATGAATGCTAAGGATTATGGGATTCCACAAAATAGAAATCGCTGGTATTGTGTAGCAATAAGAAAAGATACATATAATAAACCATTTAAGTTCCCAGAGAAATGTGAATTGAAATACACTTTAGAAGATATTATAGAACCTAAAAAGATAAAAGAATATCAATCATCCCCTATTGCCATTACTAATATAAATAAATTTCTTAATAATTATAAAAAAAGTAATAGATATATGAAAGGAAAATATATAATTGCTAATGAAATAAGAGCTTCAAAATGCAACTTTAGAAGTGATGGTATATCTCCGTGTTTAACAGCAAAAATGGGAACAGGTGGAAATAATATACCGGTTGTTGTAAAATATAGTAGGAAATTAACTGAAAAAGAGTGTTTAAAAATAATGGGCTTTCCAGAAACATATAAGATTAAAAAAAATAATATGCAGTCTTATAAACAAATAGGTAATAGTGTTGTAGTTCCCTTAATAACTGAAATAGGAAAGAATTTTATGGAATATTTGTAGGTGATAAAATGAATAGACTAATTGGAAGCAATAAACATGGCAATAAAAATGAGTTGAACATTGTACAGGCACTAAAGGATAAAAAAGTTTCAGATTTAAATAATAACCTAAAGGAGTTTATTAAATATATTGCTAAAGATAACAATATAAATATTAATAATACTACCGAAATCAATGCAATGTATGAACCTAATACTAAATTAAAGCAAGACTTCTATTTGTATATAAATGAAAATGAATATGCCATTAGTTTAAAAATAGGAAGTGGAAATAGTGTACATCAAGAAAAATGCGAAGATTTTGTAGCATATATAAAAAATAATCTTTTGGCGCCGGATGAAGTATGTAATGATTTTCGATTTTTCTTATGGGCTGATGGTACATTAGATGGTTCTGGTTCCAAAGAAAAAGATTCTGATGGAAATATCATATCTAGATTCACTTCAAAAGAATTTCGTGAAAAATATCCATCAAAATTTGATAATTTACAAAAATTTTTAAATAATAATCAAGTACAATTAATAAAACGCTTCCTTTTTATAGGAAGACATAATAGTAGAGTAGATTATATTTACCATGGTAGTGTAGATAATGGTTTTTGGGTTTCTGCTAAAGAAATTATTAATTTTAATATTAAAGAAAGTAATGGCAAAGGATTACATGTTGGTAAATTATCATTACAAGCATGGAATATATCAAAGAAAGGAAATACTGAACATAAACGTGGCCAATTACAAGTTAAATATTCAAAAATGGAGTCAGACTTCTTTTCACTTATGAAAAGGAATATATCTAATGTTAATACTTTTTTAGGAGATAAGGAAGAATTTGATATTTCAAGAAGGTTTAATAAAAATAAGAAGTCACCTATATGGCATGAAATAACAAATGGATTAGAGAACTTAGACAATATATATATGATTAAAGTATCAAACAGAGTTTTATCCCATTTAAGTAACAAAAAAGTTTATCCAAAAGCAGATGCATATTTAGTACGATCAAATTTTTCACAAGAGTATTTATTAGAAAAAGAATATTCTTTAGATGAAAATGATTTAGTAGGAAAGAAATTTGACATTATAGATAATACTGGGGTTTCTGTTAAAATAGAAGGATCAACCGGATACACAATTCAAAAATTAACACATGATTCCTTTATAAAAGCATTTTCTGATATATTGGAAGAACCTGATTATATTTTCTTAGCGTTACTTCTTTATAGTAATGAAAAAGAAAAATTTAAAAATGATGATATGATAGAGATGCTAACTATTGATAAAGATAAAGTTACTTCTTATTATATTGATGAAATTGGGGAGATGTTAGATTTAAATAATGTTACAGATTTATCAAAAATTAGAAAATGGGCCCAACAAGAGCTAAAAGATTCTATAAAAAATAATATTTCAATTTATGAATCTTTATTTACAGGTTTAGATTGGTTTGATGAACCTTATGTAGCACATTTTATTTACCTAAATAAAAAAATTACAATTAATCGTTTGACTGATTTTTCTATAACTACCGGATCTGGTCGTAGCAAAGGGAAGTATTCAATAGAAATTAAACCTATAATAGAAAAGGAAGATAGTAAGTTTTAAACGTATCAGATTATATTATGTACAAATTTATTGAAAAAAATGGAAAAAATGTTAATATATTACATAAACAAAGTGCTAGTAAAGGCTTTACAGAAGTATTTATTTGCACTTTTTTGTTAGGAGGAGTTAAAATGATAGAACAAATTTATATAAAAAATTTTAAAGCATTTGAAAAAGAAACGATACCAATTGAAAAACATAATATCATAATAGGAGAGAATGATGCTGGTAAGTCTACTATTTTACAAGCACTTGATATATTTTTTAATCAAGAAAAAATTGATAAGGTATTTGTTAGAGATACTAGTCTTCCAGTAGAAATTGGGATATTGTTTAATAATAATTTTTATAAAAAGATTTATAGTGGTGCATCATATAAATTGAGCTCGCAACCAGAAAATATATCAAACTTAGATTATTTTAGATATATTTATATTCCTGTATCGGTATATGATCCTAAAAATATATTAAATCAATTAGCAATTTCTAAAGCGTTATCTACTACACCATCAGAATTGATTGATAAATTGAAAGAAATCGCCCAAAAATCAGTTGACGATGTGATTGAAAGCATTGATTCTGAATTATTAATTATAAACGATGAAAAAACAGACATAGTTGGCAAAGAAGCTTTTAAATATGATGCTGCTATAAAATATTCAATTACAAGTGATGGCATACCAGTGGAAGCGAGGGGAAGTGGATTCCAAAAAAATTTAATGTATGCACTGTTGGTTGGTAATAGTTACGATAATGTTATTTTAGGTATTGATGAGATTGAAAATTCATTCTCAATAAATAATTGCAATAACATGATTAAAGAATTACAATCAAAAATAGGGCAAACACTAATAAGTACTCATTCTGTAACTGTTTTAGAAGTATCAAATGATTCTAATACAATCCCTTTATATACAGACAAATATGACAATATATCAAAATTATTAGATGCACTTGATAGTACAGATTCTAAAATATACTTACTAGTAGAAGGCAAATTCGATTTGCCTTGGTATAAAAAAAGTCTTAGTTTGTTAGGAGTATTATCAAATTATATTCTATTACCAGCAGGTGGAGAAAGTAATGCAGAATCCTTAAAAAAAGCTTTAGAAGCACATGGAAAAAAGTGTATTATAATAAAAGATGGTGATACAAATGATGAATGTTCTATACAAAAAGATTGTATTGAGCTATATGTTCCATTAAGTGATCTAAATAGAATATTAAATGTTAATTTAACAAAGGTACCAAATAATAAAAAGGACTTTTTTGATCAAACTGTTATAGAAGAAGAAAGGAATGAAGATTCTGTTAAAAGAATATTGGCATCACATGTTGATGAATTTCTTAAACAAGATAATCCATTAATTACAGAAGTAGCACAATTTTTAAATATTGATGACAAGCAGTAAGATATTAAAGATTAATAGTATAAATTTAAACTTTATTATTATTTAGTAGTAATATGATGTTTAATTTTTTTAATTTAATATAGTGTTATTTTTAGGAACCCAAAAGTTCTCGCAAAGAATTAGGTACCCAGCTAGGTACCAAAAGTATTAAAAATAGTCATTATATAGTTAAAAGTGAACATGAATAAAACACTTATTTTATAAGGGATTATACAATAATTATAAACTTGCATGACTAATTTTATTTGACCCCCTGAAGGAGCCGAAAGGCTCCACTTTTTGTTTGTATTAAAGGGTTTCTAATAATTTTAGGTGCTATTTAGGTGCTAAAATACAAAAAGATAATGGTAAGCGATGAAACTTACCATTATTTTACGTTTACAACATATTTCTATATCAGATTTATCAATAGTTCATGTATTAAATAATATGAAGTGAACTATCAAAGGTATACCATTACTAAACAGGGTAAAATAAAGTATCACTAAAAAAATATTGTTACTTTTTTCTATAATAGATATAAAAAACGACAATTTTATAATATTGATGGGATGATTATTAAGTGACTTTCTAAGTTTTTACAAGTAGTTTTTGTAATTTTTTTTAAAAAAGTTGTGATCTTGGATGAATTTGTAGTTTACCACACCACTAAAACACCAAAAGTACTTATTTTTTTTAATTTTTGGTGTTGAAAAGTTGATATATTTTAAATAAAATGCTAAACTAATTTTGGGTTGAGTTATTCATGCATAATGCATAAATAATTCTAATTAATTTAGTGGAACAGGCAGTTAAACAAGCATAGTAATGTTTACCTTCCTGTTTTTTTCTTTTGATAATAAACATATATTGGATTTTCTTTATCACATTTAGCTGATATAGTTACAATATTTCGACTACAATTAAATAATATTTTTCTGGCGTATCTATTTCCTCTTTTGGAAATTGGTCCATGATAATTTATACTTTTGCCTGATTGAACTATGGTAGGATCTAATCCACAACTAGCGTTAATTTGTTTAACATTATTGAATCTAGTAATATCCTTTAATTCAGCAATTATTAAAGCTGCGGATAAATCGGCTATACCAAAAATAGATACAATATTATAAAAATGTTTAGTTTGTTTAGCAAGCTCAATCATTTGATTTTTTACCTCATCTTTTTGTCTAGTAATATCAATAATGATTTTTACCAGTTGTTTCAAGTTATCAACATCTTTAGAATTTTCATTAACTCCTGGATAGGAATTTTGAGCATATTCCTTGATAGTATTGGCCTTTCTTTTATAATAGTTAAGATGTCTATTATTAGTATTAGCCATATTATAAGCAAGAGCGTCAACTCTTTTTTCTTTAATAATATAAGCATGAGGGAACTCTTTAATGAAATTTAATGCAGTTAAATCATATATTTTTCCATCTTTAAAACACAATTCAAATTCAGGAAAACAAAGATGTAATAATTCTTTATAGCGGTTCTTATGTCTGTTTAAACCTTCATCTAGATGATAATATTGTCTAGATAATTCATTAAGTTTAGTATAAATTACATCTTCAGTATAATTCCTATCAGGAATACTACCTTTCCAAAATAAATTAGTTAATTTAATGCAGTCTTGTTTATCAGTTTTAGTTTTTCTGATAGTATTAGTAATTTCTTTACCAATAAGAGGATTAAAGACAATAACATGATAATTATTTTCTTTAAAAAATCTTTCTGGTGCTTTGTGATAAATACTAGTTGCTTCCATAACGACGGTTAAATTATCTTTGATATTTAATTTTTTAATGTTAGAATTTATTAATTCAAAATTAGTTTTATTATGAGTATATTCTGTAGGTTCTAATAAAACTTCACCTACATCTGAAGATAACATAAACATGCTTTTACCTTTAGCAACATCAAGTACTAAAATATACTTCATAAAATACTTCCTTTCCTAGTTTGACTCTTAGTGCTTACAATTATCTCATCATGCTGGTTATATGGATACTAAAGACCCTACTTTCTAAGACTAGATTAATAATAAGATAAGAGACGGGCAGTCACAAAAATGGATTCAAAGACCCTTGATATAATCTGCCCTTACTCAAACACGATTTTTTTATTCTTTCTTGCAAGAAAGAATAAAAAATATTCTATCATAAACGTTAAATTTTAAGTAAAGTGCACAATTAAGTGCATTACGACCCAAAATGTGTATTTTCATAAGAAAATGCACATTTTTTAGTCGTTTTAAGAAGA
>CASEGV010000006.1:0-49465 GCA_949287595.1 uncultured Mycoplasmatota bacterium | reverse complement strand
TCTTCTTAAAACGACTAAAAAATGTGCATTTTCTTATGAAAATACACATTTTGGGTCGTAATGCACTTAATTGTGCACTTTACTTAAAATTTAACGTTTTTTTACAGTTCTTTTATTCTTCTCTATACTTTGAAGTATATAAATCTTTTTCTTCTTTCACATCTTCTTCACTTGCTTCAATATATTTTTCCATATCAGGTAATTCTTTAATATTACTTAATCCAAAATAGTCAAGAAAATCATTTGTTGTTTCATAAAGAATGGGTCTTCCTGGTAAATCACTTCTACCAGACTCTTTTACTAATCCTTTCGCAACTAATTTTCTAATCATTTGACTGCTTCCTACTCCTCTCAGTTTATCTATTTGCATTCTAGTAATAGGTTCATTATAAGCAATGATTGCTAGAGTTTCTAGAGCTGCTTGGCTTAGTGTATTCGTCTCTGGATTTTCTAATAATTTTTGATAATATTCTCTGTGTTCAAATTTGGTAGTCAGTTTTAATCTATTTCCTAAAAAATCGATTCTAAGTCCTCTATCTTCATTTTCATAACTATGTTTTAATTCATTTACTAGTTCTTTTGCTTCCTCTTCCTTTAACTCTAATACTTCTTCTATTTGATCTAGAGTTAATCCATCTTCTCCTACTACAAATAACAATCCTTCTAATACTGCTTTATTTTTCATCTGGCACCTCACATATAATATCATCAAAATTTTTATTCTGGGTAATTTTTAATTCTTTATTTTTAGCCATTTCTAATATTGCTAGAAAAGTTGCGACTATATACTCTTTATTCAATACTGGGAATAGTTCAAAGAAAGAAACTTTTGGTTTCTTTTTTAATATACTTTTAATTTCTAATCTTCTAGAAGAGACACTAATTTCATTCGTTGTTACCTTCGTCTTTAATGGTCTAGATTCCTTTTTCCTCTCTAAGTATTTTTTAAATGCTTCTACTAAATCATCTAGAGTAATATCTGATGATAATTTTGTATCTTCTTCAATATAGTTTTTAATATTTTCTGGAGACTTCGTATAAATCTCTTTTCTTAATTCTTCTTTCTCCTTTAACACTTTTGTAATTTCTTTATAGGCTTGATATTCTAATAATCTATTCACTAATTCTTCTCTAGGGTCTATTTGTTCTTCTTCTGTTTCTTCTACTTTAGGATTAGGAAGTAATAACTTTGATTTTAATTCTATTAATTCAGAAGCCATCACTAAGTATTCACTGGCAATTTCTAGATTCATTTTTTCTTGTTCATTTAAATAATGAATATATTGTTCTGTAATTTTTTCTATTTCTATGTTCATAATATCCATTTTATTTTCTTTAATTAAATGAAGTAATAAATCTAATGGTCCCTCAAACTCATTTATTTTAACATTAATATTCACAGTATCACTTCCATCTTTATTTCTTTTTCATTATAACATAAAATCTTTGTTATATGCTATAATGAATTATAAACAAAAAAAAGGTTGACTCTCCCCTTAAGGGGAGTGATAAGTTGTCATTAAGAAAGGAGATTTTGTATGTATCAAATTGGAGAGTTTTCCTATTTATGTGAGACTACTATTAAAACTTTAAGGTATTATGATAAAATTAATCTATTAAAGCCAGTGAAAATAAATACTTTAACTGGTTATAGATACTATAGTGAGGAACAAATTGATACTTTAAAGAAAATAAAAGAATTGCAAGTTTCTGGATTTTCTTTAGCTGAGATTAAAGATTTATTACAAAATGAAAATAAAGAAAAATTAAATGAACAAATAAAGAAAATTGAGGATGAAAGCTCAAAAAAAATAATGATACTACAGAAATTGAAAAATAATATGACAATGCAAAATGTTGAATTTATGGTGAACCCTAATTTTACAATTGTTGGTATTTCTACTACTATTAAATCTAGAGAAAGTATTAAGCGTGTTCTTAAAACTATTGATAAAAAAATTAAGCAAGAACAGTTTAGTAAATATCCCTTTGTTGTAGAAAATTATGAGAAAGGATTTTCACAAGAAAACACTAGATGCTTTATTGGTAGAATATTGCCTGATTATATTTTATCTAATCCTAATTCTTTACATCATTATAATAAAAAAGGTATTAGGATTATTAATAGTCAGAAAATTAAAAATGTTTTACATACTACTGTTGAGACTACTATTTTAGATTCGTATAAAAAAATAATTGAATATGCTAATACAAATAATTTTCAAATTAGAGGGCCTTTTCAAGAAGTGTATAATAATGATAAAATAGATATATATATTGAGGCATATGATTTGAATCAAGAAAATCAAGACGAGTTAGTTCATCGTAAGCAATTAAGTAAAGTTATTACTGATACACATGCAAAAGAGTTTATTGGTAAATGGCAATTGATGGGAGAAATTATAGAACCAGCTTATTTATTTAATCCTAAAAAGACTCATACAAAAATTGGTAGTAAATATGAGTATATTGAATTATACAAAGATGGTTCTACAAATTTTGAAAATATTAGTTGGAAAGATCATTATTTAGTTATGCAAGAAGATAATATTATATTTTATTCCTATTTATATAAACCATATAAGAAGGGATTCTCAACATATATGAATATTTTAATCAATAGTAAAGAAAGTAATTCAAGACCATATAAATATTACTATAAAAAAATTAAATAATAGGAGTTTTTTATGAAAAATTTTACAATGCGTGATGAAGAATTTATATGTGAAAACTGTGGCAAGAAAGTTACTCCTTTAGGATATACTGCTAGAGATCATTGCCCTTTTTGTCTTTATTCTAAGCACGTGGATATTATGCCTGGGGATAGAAAAAATACCTGTTTAGGCTTGTTGCAACCTATTGGTATTGAAAAGTTTAAAGATACCTATAAGATTGTTTATCGTTGTAGTAAATGCGGTGAACTTCATAGAAATATTATGGCTAAAGATGATGATATGGATTTAATTATTTCTATTTCTTCTAACATTATTTAACAAGGTGAACCAATTCACCTTGTTTTTATTAACCTTTTTGCTTTTTCTAAATCACATGTTGTAGTTAAGACATAATCTTTCCAGAAATTTTTTGATTTTTTCTTTTTTGAGGGATTTGAATAAGAAATTTTATAAAATGTAGATTTTATTAATGTTTGACTAGTTACTATTTTTAACTCGACTATTCCTAGTTTATCCAGATTTAAGTCGGTGATTTTAATTCGATAAAGATTTTCTAAATAATTTAGTTCTAATGTTGAATGATGTAAGTCGGGAAATACTACTGCAGGGGATGATACATTAAACTGATTTTTTCTTCTTCTAGGTCTATTATCCTTTACTAATAATCTATCTTTTATTCCTTCTAATATGTTTTCTAGTACTCTATCACTTGTCTTTTCAAAATATTCATCTAATATTCTTTTTTCTTCTTCCGTATAATTATATACTTCTTGTTCTAACTCTATTGTTTCTAAAAGCTTTGCAATTTCTGTTTTTAATAACTCAATTTTTAATCCCTTTTCTTGTTCTGATAAATTCTCAATTACTTCTTTTCCTATTTCATCTTGTAAAGATTTTATCTCACTTGTAATATCTATTCCTAACATTTTTCCAAAACAACAAGCTGCTGTTAAAAACTCAATACTACTTTCTTTTATTGCCTTCTTTTTTTTCTTCTTTAGTCATATTTTGATAATTATATATAAATTGTTTTATTTCATTCATTTTATCGCTTCTTTCCCTTGTTTTTTTATCATAAAATAAAAGATTGCTTTTTGCAACCTTTATTTATTAAAGAAATCTCTTTTATTAAATCCTGATGTCATAAAACGCCAAGCAGCTTTTCTATTGGTTAACCAGGTAAATTTTACATTGTTTTTCTCATTATTTATGATTTTTTCTACCATAAATTCAGCTATTGTTTCAGGATAGTCTCCTAAGATATTATAGACTTTTTTGGTTTTTTCATCTAATGTTATTTTTTCTCCATCTCCTAATGCGGTAGTAATAAAGTTTGTAATCATAATACCTGGAGTTATTTTTCCTATTAATACATTAGTATTTTTTTGTTCTGCTTCATATGCTAGTGCTTCTGTAAAATAAGTAACTGCTCTTTTACTAGTTCCATATAGTGATAGTCCTAATATTTTAGCATCATTACTACCATGTCCTTCTACATTAAATATTTGACCACTTTTTTGTTTTATCATTGTTTGCATTATTAATTTAGAGCAGGTTATTGTTCCTTTTAGATCAATGTCTATTAACCTGTCTATTGTTTTCTTGTCTAGTTCCCAGATAGGTTTATTTGGCTGATTTACTCCGGCATTATTAATCCAAATATCTATTGTTTTTACCTCTTCTATTACTTGATTAATTAGATTTTTTACCTCTTCTTCTTTGGTAATATCTATTGCGAATGATAGAATTTTTCCTTTACCATTTATTTTTTCTAATTCTTCCTTGGCTGTTGTGATAGATTCTTTTGATATATCACAAATTACAGTATTAAAATCATTTATTCTAAATAATTTTAACATTTCTAAACCGAATCCTCTGGCACTCCCTGTAATTACTACTGTTTTCATTTTTTACCTCCATGTTTATTATAACACAGATTAATTTTTTGGTTTAAAAACTAATGAAAATAAGAAGGCAAAAATGATTGCGGCTGTGATACCTGTTGCGGTTAAATCAAACATTCCCATTAAAATACCTAAAATTCCATATTCATGAGTTTTGGCTAAAGCTCCGTGGATTAGGGAATGTCCGAAACTAGTAATTGGTACCAAAGCTCCACCACCTACTACTTTAATAATTTTATCATAAAAACTAAAGGAATCTAGAAAAGCACCTATTACTACAAATAAACTTGTGATATGTCCTGGAGTTAGTTTTGTATTATCTAATATAATTTGGGCTATCATACAGATAAATCCACAAAATAGAAACGAATTAATTAATAACATTAGACTACCTCCAAACTAATTGCATTGGCAATTGAATAAATATTTTCTTTTTGATATACCATGGTTGGTGAAAATAGAGCTCCTGTTGCGACGATTAATACTTTCTTTAAGTTTTTCTTTTTCATTTCATGATAGATATATCCAAAAGCAACTAAAGCACTACAGACTGGTCCACTACCTCCAGCAAGACACTCTTTTTGTTTTTTTAAGTCATATAGCATGACTCCACAATCATTATAATTTTTAGATAAATCCAAGTTATATTCTTCTTGCATATAATCTTTTAATATTTCTTTTCCATATAACCCTAAGTCTCCAGTTACAATTAAATCATAATAGTCTGGTTTTCTATTTAAGTCTTGTAAATGTCTTTTGATGGTATCTATTGCGGCTGGTGCCATTACTTTTCCCATGTCATTTGGATCATTTTGTCCAAAATCAATAATTTGTCCTATCGTTGAAGACTCTACTTTTATGTCTGTTTTTTCTTTTGTTAATAAAATAGAAGCACTACCTGTTGCAGTAAAAGTGGCACTCAATGGTTTTGGTGCTCCATACTCTGTTGGATTTCTAAATTGTTTTTCTGCTGCCATATTGTGAGAAGATATGGTAACAATTGCATTTTTTACTTTTTTAGAGTCAATTAAACAACTTCCTAGAATCATTCCCTCAACCGATGTAGAACATGCACCATACAATCCTAGAAAACATTTTGAAAAGTTATAAGCTCCATAGGTTGTGGCACTAATCTGATTTAAGAGGTCTCCTCCTAATATCACATCTACTTCTTTTCTTTTTAAATCTATTTTTTTATGTAATAGTTTTAGGCTTTCTTTTACCGTTTTTATCTCAGCTTTTTCCCAGGAGTTTTCTTTAAAATATAAATCATCAAAGGTCTTATCAAAATATTTTTTTAGTGGACCTTTTTTTTCGTAAGGCCCTGCCACTGTTGCGGTATCTTTTACATATACATCATTATATTGAAATGTCATATTTTACCTCCTAAGAGAAATCTAATCATACCAAAGAACCAGGCGGCAATAATACCATATAAAATTACAGAACCGGCTAATTTAAAAATATTAGCACCTAATCCATAAATTGGTCCTTCTTTTCGATAATCTAAAGCTGCACTTGTCATAGAATGAGCAAAGCCTGTGATTGGTATTAAAAGTCCACATTTAAATTTAGTTACCAGTTTGTCAAAAAAGCCAAGCGCTGTTGAAAGAGATGCGACAAATATTAGTATAACTATCATAATTGTTCCGGCACTACTTCTTGATATATGAGTATAATAACAAAGAAGTTCAATCATACCTTCACCTAGAAGACCAACTAACCCTCCAGCTATAAAGGCAACAATTGCACTTTTTAGTCTAGGATTGGGAGCTTGATGGTCTTTTGCAATTAATTCATATTTTTGATTTTTCATAGTATCACCATTCTTAGTGTGACCTATTTTTTTTATTTCATACAAAAAAGAAGTAATTATTACTTCTACGTTTATAAAAATTAATTAGTTTTTTTATTCTTTAGACTGATTGCTAATATTATTACGCCGATTATGATAGCTAGTATTCCTGTAATCGTTATTATTCCTTTTTCTTTTTTTCCTAAATCCGGCACTTCTAATAGTTGGATGTTTTCTAAAGTAGTTTTTCCTGGTATATCTTCTGTTACTGTTACTTTCTGTTCTATTATTTTTGCTTCATAATTAGGTGGTGTGATTGTTTGTTTTACAGTATAATCTCCTACAGGTAATGTTATATTGATTTGATTTTTCCCTGTTGTTTGTCTATATACGATATTTCCAAAGGCATCCAACACTGTAATTTCTGCATTTGAAAGATTTAATTTTGAAGCTGCATCAATTACATTTATATTTAAGGTGCCTAATTTTTGATTTGTTTCTAATATTTGTGTGTCTGTACTTTTTGTTTCTACTATTGAATAGTTATTAATGATAGCTGCACTATAAAACAAATTCAAAATTTGATTTTTGTTAGTGAGACTCATTGGCTTTCTTCCTACGCCATATACTACTGGTTCAGTGAAATCAAAGTGTCCTGTTAGTTTTATTGAAATATTTAGGGTATTGTTATTTATATTATTTATTGGTATACGAATTTTAAACCCTTCTTTAGCATTAAATCTTGTTTGTTCTTCTCCTTCTACATTTATTACTTTCATAGGAGATGATACTTCAACATCATAGCTTGTAAATTTATTTGAGTATACTTTATTGGTACTTGCTGGTGTAATTAGATTTGTTTCTATATATTCATCAGTTACGTAATAGTTTATGTTTTCCATTGTAATTTCATCTAATTCTACTTTTTGATTATCATCTATATACCATTTTATATATTTGTCCCATTCTTCTAAATATTTCATCATTTTGTTGCCTACTTTGGAGTTTTTTAACATCTCTTTATCTCCAGCTGATAGTCTATTTTTAAATCTCCAGTCCATAAAATCCGCATAGTCCGGGATGGACTCTACTTTAAATTTTTCATCATAGCTTGTTTCTTTTTCTAATTTTTCTGGGTCATTAGGATATGCATTTATGTAATTATAGTCATCTTCAAACCCTTCTAGTCTATCTAGGGCCCAGAGTATTAATAATTGTTTATAATAATTATTTTCTTCCTGGTTATTTGTAAAATTAGTATCGTAAAGTAAATATCCCATTAATAGTGAAGGAGTGAAAGTATTATATGAAGATTCATTTTGGATAGCACTTTCAAAAAAGCCTACATCCGAATATTTTATCTTACTAAAAACGCTTGGCATTGTGAAAAATATTGGATTTGATAAATTTGATTCTGTATTTTCTTTATAATTAATATTCGCTGGTAAGGCTATTTTATTACTTCCTTGTTCTATTAATACTAACTCTGTTGCATCGGCGGTTAATGTAATATTTTCTGGATAATTTTCTCCTAGTGCATAAACAGAATTACTTGTGATTATTGAAATAGCGGAAATTATCATAGTGAATACTGATAACATTATTATTTGGTTCCTTTTCATATATACTACTCCTATCTTTATTTTCCATTCTTCTAAATTATACCCCCCCCCAGGGTAAATTTGTCAACAGGATGATTACATATTTGGGATTCGCAAAGTAGAAAAACTCTTTTTTGACCAATAAATTATAATATGTTATATTACCGAAAAAAAATTCGATTTAATTTTCTCTTTTTACTTGTGCGTTTTACTTTTTTATTATAAAATCGTATTTAGAGATTCATCAATTGTTAGGTGCTTACCTCCACACAGTTCGATGTATAGTGTGGGAGGTGATGCTTATGGCTCACTATACTAAACATAATCATATTTTTTTCATCTTGGAATTTTTAGTCATATTTGCTGTAATACTAGTACTTATATTGTTATTAGTATTGGCAGTTAAAAAAGCATAAAAATAGCACCTATACTTCTAGTGATACTAAAAGTTAGGTGCCAAACTCAAAAAATGTGGAGAAGCATCTAATTTCGCCTATTTAGATGAATCTCTCTTTTTTATTGTATGAATATTTGCAAAATAAATACCCATTTTCAATAAGTGCCTTATATTATAGGCATTTTATTACAAAATGTCAATATTTTACACAATACAATAGAGAACTGATTTTCTTTCTCTATTGTTATTTTATAACATTTTGTGTAATAAAATCAACACAAAATGTATTATTTTACATTTTTTATAATTTGCTCCAATATTTTACAATTTGTTATATTATTTTTTAGATTTGCTAAAGATGATTGTACGAGAATTATTGCAGAATATTTTAGCATTTTGTTTAATAAAATACTAGAAGAATTAGAACTAGACTAATTTTGTTTAGCTCTTTCATAATCAGCTAAAGTTTTGATTTCTTTTATATTAAACATTACTTTCAAAACAAAACAGTTTTACCGCCGTTTTTATTATGTTTGATTACTTTGCGAATCGAAGTTACATATTTTGACAAACTAAAACTAGGTTTTACCCTAGTTCCTTTTCTTCTTTTTTATGCTTATTCCTATGATTATTCCACCTATGATTAAGACTATGCCACCTATCATTGTTAGTACTCCTTTTACTCTTTGGCCTAAGTTTGGTACATCTATTAGTTGGATGTTTTCTAGAACGGCTTTTGTCGTTTCATTTTCGGTTACGCTTACTCGTTTTTGGACTACGACTGGTTGATAGTTTTCTGGTGTTACTGTTTGTTTTACTGTGTAATCTCCTACTGGTAGAGTTACATTTATTTCACTATTTGTAGTACTTATTCTATATACAATATTTCCAAGACTATCATAGATTGCTATTTCGGCATTCGCTAAGTTTTCTTTTGTTTCAGCATCGATTACTTTGATATTTAGGTTTCCAACTTGTTCTGTGTAGTTTAGCTCTATTGTCTCAAACATAGCTCTTGTACTACTTTTTCCACAATTGATTAGTGCTACTGGTTGCACTAATTGTCTGGACTCACTGCTTTCCTTATCTAGTTCATAGTATGGTGCCCAGATGTCAAAAGTACTATTTCCAATAATTTTGGCTTGGAAGTTTATGGTACCATTTTTTATTTCTGATAGAGGAATTCTTAGTTTAAAACCCTCTCCTCTTTGGAATTCTTTTTTTAAATTGCCATACTCATCAGTTACTATCATGGGAGATACTACTTGATAGTCTGTAAACATATAAGAATAGTCTTTGGTACAATCTGGTATGATTAGACTTGTTTCTATATAGTCATCGGTTACATAATACGTAATATTATCGGTATTTATGTCATCTAATACAGGTGTTGAGTAATCATTAGAATTCCACCAGTTATTATACCTTTCATATTCTTCTATTTTTTCTACTATTTTTTTACCATTAGGAGAATTCTTTATTAACTCTTTTTCCTCTTCTGTTAAACTATTTTCTTGGTAAGCTATGCCATTCATCCACCAGTAGAATAATTGGGAATAATAACTATTTTCTTCTTTATTATCACTAAATTTAGGGATTTCTTCTGGATGTTCAAAGTTTTTTTCTAATTGCTGTTGATCTGGTATTTCTATATCTTTGTTATATTTTATTGCGATATTATTTAGTGTTTCTCCATTCGTTCCCGTTACTTCTATATTAGAAAGTGATAGTCCCGGTATGAATTCTAGTGTGTTTGTTTGTTTTAGTGTTACTTTTTCAGGACAATAGTTCGTCATACTTTCTCCTGCAGCATAACTAGATTTGTTTATTAATAAGGTAATGGATGCTGTCATAATCAATACTGATAAAAAAATTAATCCTGTTTTTTTCTTCATAACCTTACTCCTTTTCTATTCTTATAAATTATATCTTTTTCTAGGGAGCACTGTCAACAGTACACACACAATTAATTTTATCATGAAAAAACTAGGAATTTTACCTAGTATTTTATTCTTATAATGTTGTCTTTAACTTTTCTAATATTTTTGTTTCTTTTCTTGATACTTGGACTTGACTCATTCCTAGAGTCTCACTTGTTTCTTGTTGTGTTAAATCATTAAAGTATCTAGCGATAATTAATTGTTGCTCTTCTTGTGGTAGTGAGGATATTGCATCTTTTAGATCTAGTATCTCATCATTCATACCCTTTTCTTCAGTTCCAATACTATTATATAAGTCCATATTTTCTTCATCGTAAGCATAATCTAGGCTTTCTACTTGTCTTGTTGCGAGTGTTGCTTCTTGTATTTTTTCAACGGGTTCTTCTAAAAAAATAGATAACTCTTCAGTTGTTGGTTCTCTTTTTAGTCTCTGTCTCATTACTTCTTTTGCTTGTTCTAGGCTTTTATTTAATCTTAGTAAGTCTCTACTTACTTTTACAGGATTACTTGCTGTAATATAGTTATTTATCTCTCCTAAAATATAGTAATAAGCATAAGTTGAGAACTTGGTATTTTCACTTTCTTTATAATTCTTTTTTGCTTTCATTAGTCCCATCATAGCAACTTGATATAAATCTTCTTTATCAAAACTTTTGTACTGACTAATCATTTTATAAATTAAATTTTCATATTCCAATATGTTGTCCATAATCCTCCTTTATATACTGATATATTGAAATACTTCTTTTTCTTCTTTTACATAAAATAATTGATCTTTTCTTTTACCTATTTTCTTTTTTAAGCTTTCTGATATGCCACAAAATACAACACTTCCGCAGTGTAAAAATATTTCTGTTAATTTATTTTGTAACATTCCTAGTAGGGCTTGTTCTACCTTTTTGACATCTTCTAAATTAAATACATACATCAGTATTCCTTGTTTGTACAGTAAATAATTTATTTCTTCTGCTACTTTATAAAAATTATTTGTAGTTAGTTCTCCCTCCAATCTAATAAACATGATTCCTTTATTTATCTGAGCTGTTACTTCTAGCATAAGATCACCTCTGGTTACACTATAAAATAAATTTATTTTTATTGCTATGGTTTCGACAAATGATGACAAAAAATTCGTTCGACAAAATTCGACAAAAAAACTACTAGCTTGTTGCTAATAGTTTCTTCTCTCTTATTTTTTCATAAATTGTAATGGCTTTGGTGTTATCATTTCTTTTACACCACCTGGAAGTTGTGTTAGTACTTCTTTTTCTTTTGTTTCTAGTACTCTTTTTCCTAATTCATCAGAATACTTTAGTCCAAAACTTTCAACATTTTGTCTTACTTGATTAAGATAAGATAATTTTTCTTGTGGAGTAAGTAGGTTTAAATCTTTTAACTTAAGTTCTGTTGTTTGTTGTTTCATCATTTCAGGAAACTCTTGCATATAACTAACTCCTGCTTTAAGTTCTGTTAAATTTGAATCAGTGTATCCTTTTCCTAAGAATGGACTTACATAGTAAGCATTTCCTTCTGGTTCTACAATTGCTAGTACTTTGTCTTCTTCATTAAACATGTAAGTTCTACCTTTTCTATTTAGTACTTGGTCAAATCCTAATAGAAATAATTCTGTTAAATTTCTTTCTTTTCCTTGTTTCATATATTACCTTCCCCTTTCCTATGTGCGATATATTATAACAAAAATTAAGAAAAAAAGCAAGGATAAGGTCATTATTTAGCTAATTTTAAAGTACAAGAATAATCTATTTTTAGGTTTCTTCTTTAAATTTTTTCATTACTGGTACAAATCTTTCAATAAATTTGTATTCATCACGGTCTTTGATATATAAAAATCCTAGGATAGAAAATACTAAGGCACCAATAAAGTTTACAATTAAGTCTTTCATTGTATCTATAATCCCTAAATCAAGATAACCGTTTTCTATTGTTGTTACCTTTTTATTGTTGTTGCTATAGATTTCTGTTTTGTTTATATTATCTATTATTACAGGATCATTTTTATTTTCTTTGTTTAATTCTACTGATGATATTTTCTGTACAATTCTATCTTTTTGCATATCTAAGTTTAAATATCTGTCTGCTGCAAACTCTCCAAATTCCCAAAGGACTCCTATGGTCATGGAAAAGCAGAAAGCTACTAAAGCAACAAAAATCGGAGTCATTTTAATATGAAATCGTTCTGTTCTGTTTAATATATCTATTAGAGAAAATCCTACAGCTGCAGCTAGAAAACCATTTAATGTATGTAACATGGTATCCCAGTGTTGAAAGATTCCGTAGAAATTTTGAATTTCTCCTAATATTTCTGCAGCATAGATAAATAAATATACAATAATTTCTAATGTTGTTGGTAGTTTTACTTTAAAAGTCCTTGAAACTATTGTTGGAAGTGTAAATAAAATTAAGGTTAAAAAGCAAAGTGCTACAGCGTGCCAGTTGCCTTTTAGAGCTTGTTCTACCATACATACAATTACTAGAAATCTTAATACTAAATATACAATAATATTAATACGACGTTCCTTTTTTGTTTGATTTTTTTTGGTTCCTGACATCTCATACTCCTTACTCTTCAAATAATTTTTTTGCGTTTGTTTTTGGTATTAGCATTTTTACTTTTTGATCTACTTTAAACTTAAATGTTAAATTTGGAGATAGATACTCTTCTCCATCGATACACCAAGATGTTTTTGGTCTATCTAAAAATTCTATTTCAAAATCGTTAGTTTGATAGTAAGTAATTCCTGGTACTTCTTTTACATCTTTCATAGTTACTTGAACTAACATTCTTAGAATATCTGCTTTTGTTTTTGGATTAGCTAGGGCTACTTCAAACATATTATCATCCATTTTTACATCATAATAGATATCATCTACTCCGGCAACACGGGATGAGTTCGTAATAAAGAAAAATGAATACTCTCCTTCATGTTCTACTCCGTCTACTTTATATCTGACATGATAACGATGAATATTTTCTTTCAATTGTCTTAGGCCATATAAAATATATGCAATTTTTCCATATTTCTTTTTTAATTCTCTAGGAGTACTATAAGCCATATCAATATAATCTCCAAGACAAGCAACATATACAAATGGAGTATTATCTATATAACAAATATCTACTTTTTTTCTTACACCATTTAATAATAGTTCTAAGTCTTTTTGATAATTTTTGGTATATCCATACATATTAGCAACATCATTGGTAGTTCCCATGGGAAGATTAGCTAATGTTAATTTATTTTCTCTTTTTAGATTTCCTGTTACTACTTCATTTAAAGTTCCGTCTCCTCCGGCACTGATTACTAAATCTACATCATCATCTAATTCTTCAACAATTCTTATCGCATCTCTTTTGGCTTTGGTGTATCTTATTTCAGCATCATATCCGTGTTTTCTTAATATGTCATAAAATTCCTTTTTACTACCTAGACTTTTTACTTTCCCACTTTCTGGATTCATAATAATGATACATTTTTTCATGGTCATCGCTCCTCGATATAACTTATTATATCACATTGTAGTCATATTAGTAATATTATACTTCAGAACTACTCTTTTATGATTTTACTGTATCAAGTTTTTGCAACTTATTTAACCAGGAATAGTATTTTTGTCTGATTTTTGTTGAAATTTTTCTATTATATATCCGGTGAAATGTTTTTTGCCTTATCCATTCTATTAGTGATGCTGTAAAATAGATGGCAAAAGATGCAATAAAAATATAGAGAATAAAGCTATAATTTGAAACTGGTCCATTATCGATTCTTAACCATTGATATAGTACTCCTCTCATCAATGGATTGTCATGGACTAGGTAAATTCCTAATGTTAATGTTGCTAAATTGTTAATTATTTTACTTCGTATATTTAATGTTTCAAAGAATAATACAAAGGCTACTGTTTGTACTATTACTATTGGATTACTATAGGCTCTACTCATTAACATTAAATTGTTTGTTATTTCGTTTATTAAACTATTCACATTATTTAATGACTGAGATGATCTGTAAATTATATAATTTAATATTGCACAACTAAAAAATATTATTATACAAACTACTTGTTTAGAATATTTTTTAAATATAGCAAGTTCTTCTATTGGGAATTTTCTTAGGTAATCGCCTATTAAATATAAATAGATAAAGTGTTGTACAGTGAAACCATTGTTACTAAAGCCTTGTTCTCCTGTAAGATATGGAATTATAGATAATAGAACTGTTAATATGATTAATAGGTAATTATATTCTTTTTTATTTAACCCTTCTATTAGTTTATTTAAAAATGGACTCAGTAAATATATCGCAATATAGAATTTAACAAACCAGTAGGAATCTGTAATATCTATAATGAAAACTTGTTTTAGAAATTCTACTTTTGATAATGATATTGCTCCTATACTAGTTAATATTATTACAATTATTACTCTATAAAACCAGTCAGCATTGATAAGTGACCAAATTTTTGATTGTTTAAACTTACTTTTAGATTGAAAGTATCCTGATATTAATACATAAGAATTCACATGTACTATCGTTATAAATAACAACAAATGTAATATCATGGTTATTTTAGGATTTGTGCTATTTTCTATTACATGACCATGTATTATTGTATGATATAGTACAATGAAAAACATGGATACTATTCTAAGAAGTTCAAAGTTTGATTTTCTGGTTGTCTTTTCCTGCATAATTCCTCCCTTATTTTGCTATTTCATTTTAACACTTCTTGTGAATTTTGTAAATTCTTTACTGTTTTTCTATCAAAAGTTACTATTTTGTGGTATAATATGGATGTTATTTTCCCTATAGGGAGTTTGGAGGAAGTTAGATGTTTTTTATTTGTATATTTTTACCAGCTATTATTTCAGTTATTATTGATGAAAAAATTAATCATTCAAGGAAAACTATTCGTGATTTAGTACTCATGTATGGTGGATATTTATTTATTATTACCCTATTTATGAATACTATTTTTTGTGTTATTGAAAGTGATGTATGGTTTTATAATAATGAAATTTTTACTTATCAATTTTGTACAAAATATATGTGGATTAGCTTTATTATCTCTATTATTTTACCATATATTAGTAAATGTTTTAGAGGAGCATTTTCTATTAATGTTGAAATTAAGAACTTAGAAAAAGAAAAGATAAAAGATGAGAAAAAAGAAATTGAAGTAAAGGGTGTAAGCAATGAAAAAAGTAGTGCCAAAGAAAAAAGTAAAAAGCAGAAAAGTACTAAGAAAAGTCGTTAAAATATTTTTAGTTTTTCTATATTTACTTCTTTTATCAATTTCTTTTATATTAATTTTTGGAACTAACTGGGCTATTAGTAATTATGGATTTGATTCTTTTAATCAGATTTTATATACCTTAAACTCGTCTGTTACTAAGGCTGGAGATGGCGTTGTTGAGGATTTTATATCTAGTAATGTTATTATTCCTGTATGTCTTATTTTAGGTATATATATTATTTATAGAATTATTAAATATATTTTTAGAAATTCTAATTTTATTTGGGATATTGAGGTATTTCATAAAAAAATATCTAATATTAAACTAAAGAAGATTGGAAAAGTGATTTTTACGATATTTCCTATTTTCTTACTTATTTTTTCTATTTGTTATACGATGAGTAGATTATATATTTTTGATTATCTTATTTCTAGTTCTAAAACTTCAGATTTTATCAAACTAGAATATGTGGATCCCGAAGATGTGAAGATTACCTTTCCTAATAAAAAGCGTAATTTAATTTATATTTATTTGGAGTCTATGGAAAATACTTACGCTAATGAGGCTAACGGAGGATATTTTAATATTAATTACATTCCTGAATTAACGAAATTAGCGAAAGAAAACCTTAATTTCTCTTACACTAAAAAGATAGGTGGGGCTGTTCCTTTATATGGTACTACTTGGACTACTGGAGCCATTGTTGCATCTACTGCTGGAGTTCCTATTAAAACTTCACTTGATGCTAATAGTAGTGAATTTTATGATAGCGGTGTTGTTGAAAAAGCTTATTCTTTGGGTGATATATTAAAGGATAATGGATATCAAAATTATATGATGGTTGGTTCTGATATTGAGTTTGGTGGTAGAGAAGCTTATTTAGCTAGTCACGGAAATTACACAATGCTTGATTATAATACTGCTATTGATGAAGGTGTCATTGATGAAGATTATTATGTTTGGTGGGGCCTAGAAGATTATAAATTATTTAATTGGGCAAAAGATAAACTAACTGAAATTGCTTCGGATGATGAGCCATTTAATTTTACTATGTTAACTGTTGATACGCATGCGGTTGGTGGATATACAAGCAATTTGTGTGAAAAAAAATATAATGATTCTTATTTCAATTCTATTGCTTGTTCTAGTAGTCAATTAGGAGAGTTTATTGATTGGATTCAAAAGCAAGATTTTTATAAAAATACAACAGTTATTTTAACTGGAGATCACTTAAGTATGAATAAGAATACATTTACAGATGTTGATGATGATTATATGAGAACCGTATATAATGTTTATCTTAATCCTGCTATTCAAACTGATTGTAATAAAAATCGTGAGTTTTCTACCTTTGATTTTTTCCCTACTACACTTGCTAGTCTAGGAGCTACCATCAATGGTAATAAATTAGGATTAGGTACTAATTTATTTAGTTGTAAGAAAACACTGAGTGAAATCTATGGTAATAAATATATTAATAAAAACTTACCTCAAAAATCTACTTTTTATAATAAACATATAGCTTAAAAGAGTCTGGGAAACCAGACTCTTTTCTTTATATGCTATATAAAATGTTCATATCTACTCTTCCATTTATTCCTGGAAGACTTCCATCACTTGTATATTGCCACATCTTATAACTTCCTGTATATCCGCAACTTTCGGCATAATGAGCAATCCAAGTAATATATGATCTAAGATATGGTGTATTTAGGGCACTATTTGCATAATTTGTATATGTATAAATATTAGCATGTGGTAGTACTGACATAAATCCTTGTACTACTTGTGTATATTCATTGGGTCCCATGTATTGTGTTACTCCATTAGATTCTAAATCTAAATATATTCCTAACGTAGGATTCATTTCATATTTATTAATTATACTCTGAGTGAATTGTCCGTATAGTACTCCTTCTGCATAATTTTCAGCATAACTATAGATGTAGATACCATATGGAATGTTATATTTTTTTACACCTTCAATATTATTTTTTAATTCACTATCTTCGTAGTCACATCCTGCAGATATTCTTATAATAACACCATAGATTCCACTTCCAGCAACCTGTTCCCAGTCTATTTTTTTCTGATGTGCTGATACGTCAATCACTAATAAATTTTCTGTTCCTAAGTATACTCCTGTTGGTCCAAAGTAATGTGTAGTATCACCGATTAGATATCCTCCACCAGCAACTAGATTTCCATATAGGTCATAATAGTATTTCTTTCCTTCTTCATCTACTACCCAGTATGCTTCTAGGTAGGCTTTATCAGTTGCATTTCCTATATTTTCAGGGGCTGGTTCGCCTTTTTCTACTAGCTTCATTTCGATTGCTTCGATACTTTTTGCTGCTCCACTGGTACCTGCAATTTGGTCATTGGATGTCCATGCCATCCAACCAATTCCACCAACGTGTACTCGATAGTAGATATCATATTTATTGGCTAAGTCTCCGGTTAATCTTACTCTTAGAGCTTCTATTGTTCTTCCTTGTCCTGTTATTCCAGAAGATTGATTGGTTCCAACATAATTTTGCCAGCCTAATCCACTTACATGGGTAGAATATTCAATACTTCCAGTAATGTCTCCTTGATTTGCGACCATCATTTTTAAAGCTTCTAGGGCTTTTGATGCTCCTGTTGTTCCGCTTGTTTGTCCATTTTCCATATACTCTTGCCAACCATCTTTTGCAACATATGATTGATACATAATAGTAATTGGTTTTATCATATTAGGATTTGTTGTATCTCCTGGAGCAGGTTTTCCTTTTTCCACTAATTTCATTTCTAAGGCTTTTAGTGCTTCTCCATAACCTACACTTCCTGCGATTTGATCATTGGATGCCCAGTCTAACCAGCCAACATTTTCCATATAGACACGATAATAGATGTCATATTTATTCGCTAGGTCTCCGGTTAATCTTACCCTTAATGCTTCTATAGACTTTGACTGTCCTGTTGTTCCTGCAATTTGATTTGTTCCTACATAATTTTGCCAGCCTATTCCTCCGACATGCGCTTGATATTCAATACTTCCTGCGATATCACCTTGATTTGCTACCATCATTTTTAAGGCCTCTAGAGAATTCTTATAATTACTAGAACCCGCTAAGTCTCCATTTTCCATATAGTCTTGCCAGCCTACTCCTCCAACATGTGCTTGATACATGATTGTAATTGGCTTTATCATATTTGGTGTTTGTGTAGAACCTGGTGCAGAATGTCCCTTTTCTACTATTTCTATTTCTATTGCCTCTAATTTTTTACCGTAGCCAACTGTTCCTGACACCTGGTCATTGGATGCCCAGTCTAACCAGCCTACCCCGCCAACATGTACTCTATAATAGATGTCGTATTTATTCGCTAGATCACCAGTCAGTCTAATTTTTATTGCCTCTAATGCTTTAGCTTGACCGGTAGTTCCTGCTACTTGGTTTGTTCCTACATAATTTTGCCAGCCAATCCCGCCGACATGTGCTTGATATTCAATACTGCCTGCTACAGTTCCTTGATTGGCAATCATAATTTTTAGTGCTTCTAGCTCTTTAGACTGTCCTGTCGTTCCTCCTGTTTCTCCATTTTCAACAGACTCTTGCCAGCCTACTCCTCCAACATGTGCTTGATACATTACAGTGATTGGTTTAACCATGTTTGGTGTTTGTGTAGAACCTGGTGCTAATCCTCCCTTTTCTACCAATCTAATTTCTATTGCTTCTAATTTTTTGCTATATCCAACCGTTCCTGCTATTTGGTCATTGGATGCCCAATCTAACCAGCCGATTCCGCCAACATGTACTCTATAATATATATCATATTTATTTGCTAGGTCACCGGTTAATTTTATTTTTATAGCTTCCATGGCTTTTGCCTGCCCTGTTGTTCCGGCAAGATTACCATTAGTAGCATAATTTTGCCAGCCTATTCCGCCGACATGCGCCTGATATTCAATACTTCCAGAAGTACCTCCTTGGCTTGTTACTTTTATTCTTATGGCCTCTAAAGCTTTTGATTCTCCGGTTGTTCCTGCTACTTCTCCAGTTCCTACATAATTTTGCCAGCCTATTCCGCCGACATGTGCTTGATATTCAATGGATGGAGCTAATCCTATATTTTTTTCTACTAATATATCTCTTTCAAATCCATTTGATTCTACTTCATTTATATCAGTTTCTTCAGCAAACACATTTGTTATACAAAACAATGATATGATAACTAGAAATATATATATACTCTTTCTTTTATTCATTTGTTGGACACTCCTTTCTATTCATTATTGTTTTTATTTTTCCTATCATAAAGTTTAATAAAAACTTATATTGACTTGTGTGGAAATAGAAAATAGATATTATAACTGTAAATATTAAAGTTACGATGATGACATTTACTATAAATCCTATAATAGATATTGGAATATTTATCATTTCCAACGCATAGTAAGAAGCAATACCAATAATTACTAATGCAAAAACATTTAATATTTCTTTTAAATAATATTTTTTTACTGAAGAATTAAAGATATATTTATATATTAAATATGGCTTGTTCCAACATGGTAAAATGATATAACTAACTGATGTTGCGATTAATATCCCAATAATTCCATATTTTAATCCCAAAATGATTGATAACACTAAATTAAATACTGCTTGTATTAGTGTTACAAAACGGTCTTTTTTAAAAAAACCAAGTGCTTGTTTTATGACATCTAGGGATACTTGAGTTCCCATGAGATAGAAATTCAGACAAATAATAAACGTAATTAGCGTATTAAATACATAATCTTTTCCTATCCATAACGTAATAAAATAGTTAATTAATAAGAAAAATCCTACCGTACAAAGTCCATATAATATAAAACGTACAAAGTCCATGATTTCAAATATTACTTTTTTACTTTCACCATCTGCTTTTAAGGCAAAATCTCCAAAACTAGCAGTTACTGCAGTATAGATGCTATTTATTAAGGTTCTAGTAATGGTAATAATTGAGGAATAGTTAGAATAAATTCCTACAGATACTAAGTTTACTAGTGATGATATTAAAAGATTATCTGTACAAAAAATAAGTAATTCCCCTACTTTATTAAAAAATAAGCATTTTAAATTGTCTTTTATTTCTTTCAATGTCTTTTTATCTAATTTATTTTTCGATTTAAAATCTACTTTTGGATAAGATTTTGTTATATATATATTGATAAATATTTTTTGTATTAGAGTGATTATAAATTGTACTACTAGATATAGTACAAAGCTTTTGAATTTTACTAATACAAAGATTTGTAATAAATACATTATTAACATAAATATAAAGTTAATATTGGTTAGTTTATAATTTTTTTGGTCTGATAATATTAATATTTCTTTATAGGCAACAAAGTATATAAAGGCTGTGTTTATTAAGTATAATAAATATATTACATATACATTATTTGCACTATAGTCTTTTACAAAAAATGGTAAAAAGGGAATAATTAATATTCCTAAAACAATAATTATGATTCCTGCTAAATAATAGAATTTCTTATAAAAATTCATTAGGGCATTAATTTTTTTTGTATCGTTTTCGCTGAGTGGTTTATATAGACTAAAACTTATAATTGTTCCAATACCTAGTTCTGTTACGGATAAGATATTTAAAATATTAGTAAATAGTCCACTTAAACCTAAGTTTTCTTCTCCTAATATTTTTATAAAGAAAGTTCTAACTACAAATAGCATGATTGTTTGAAATAATACGATAAATAAATTAGATAATACGTTATAAATACTATTTTTTGTACGCAAGATATCACCACCTACTCGCTTTTATTACTGTTTTCTGCTTTTACATAGAATTTATTGATGAATTTGGCTATTTTTTTTGGCCAAAATTTACATAACATTAAATAATCTTCTTTGGTTCGAATTCTTTCTCCTATAATTTCTGTTGTTGTTGATTCTTCATGGATTCTGTGTCCCATGAGTTTTTTTGGTATAAAAATAAAGTACCCTTTTTTCTTTGAAAGTTTTTCCCAGCAATACCAGTCAATATTACATTTTAAGTCGCAAGCAAATTTTTCTTTTGGCGTATTGTTTGTTACAAATGTTACTGCTGGACAACAGATAGCGTTACCTAGTCGTAGAGCACATCTTTTTATAAATTTTCTATTACAAAGAAGCTTTAATCTCAATGGAAATAGTAATATTCTTTTTATTTTTAAGTTGGTATTTGTTTTGACCTTTTTGTTATTTCTTATTTCATAATAATCCGTAAAAAGAATTGTTGCCTTAGGATATTTTTTGTATTGCGTTATTACTTCTTCTGCGTAAGTACTATCATAAATATCATCTTGATGGGATATCGTTACTAGTTCTGAATCTACACAATTGCTTGCAAAGTCAAAGTCATAACCAATACCTTTTTTTCCTTTGTTTACTTTTATTTCTAGGTTGTATTTTTTGGCAAGCTTTGTAATGAAGTCGTTAGGTGTTGATGTTGCGATTACAACATTTGTTTTGATTGTTTGATTTAGAACTGATTTAATACATTCTTCTAATAGGTCAGACTCTTTATAGGCCAAAACAACAAAAGTATGTAATACTTTAGACATTTTTATCACCTCTACAATATACTCTAGCAAATAGTCCCATTAAATGTAATTTTTCTATGATGTGGAATATAGAAACACTTAATCTATTTTTTATAGGTTCACTCTTTATTTTTTTCGATGTAAAAGTTAGGTGTAATTTGATATTATTTTCTTTTAGCCAGTTACTTAATTTTTTATATTCTTTGATGAACTCTTTAGCAGTTGCTTTTTTACCAGAAAATAATAAATACCATACCATATATCTATAATAAAAATAGTTAATTATAGGGTCATCAAAGTTTTTTTCATTAATTTTTCTTACTTCTGTTAATAATTCGATTGGATTTACTTTCTTATTTAGTCCTTTTTGCGTTGTGTTAGATACGCTTTCTGTATTATAAAACCAGTTGTATCCTATATAATCAATAGATGATATTTGATTTGTTTTTGCATAAATTGACATATTAAAATAGATATCTTCTCCGATACTGATTGGCTTATATTTAATATTTTCTTGCTTTAGAAAATCAGCATCATAGATTCTTGCCCAGGGAGTAATAATTCTATATTTTGTCCATAAATCATCTTCCGCATTTTCTTCATGAATTATTTTATCTTCCGTTGTTCTTCTATAGCCGCCAAGTACTACTTTATCTTTTCTTTTTGTGATTGCAGATAGGAATTTCTCTACGTAATCTTTATCGATATAATCATCATTATCAATAAACATGATATACTTAGTCTTACATAAATCTATTCCTAAATTTCTGGTTGCAACAACACCTTCATTTTTTTTAGAAATTACTTTTATTTTCTTAGGATATTTCTTCTCATATTCTTTTATTACCTTTAATGAATTATCTTTACTACCATCATCAATTAATAATACGTGATAATTTTCATTTGTTTGATTTAAGATACTGTCCATACACTTAGAAATTGTTTTTTCTGCATTATATACTGGTATTACAATCGTTACTTTTTCCATCTTATCACTTCTTTTTTCCTTTATAATAAACCTTATTTAAAAACCATAGAAGTATATTAGTTAATTTTAATTTTTTACATAGTACCACGATATTTATTGATAAATTTACAAAGAATGGTTCATCTTTTTGATAGCAAAAAGATATTTTCCAATTATTTTCTTTATATTTTTTTTCTATATACTCTGTTACTTCTTGATTATAGGCTTTTAATTCTTTTTTATCTAATACTTTTGCTTTATCTAGTAAATAGACTGTAAAGAATTTTAGATATAAATAATTTAGTAATTTTTTATTTCGTTCTTTATATTCTATATCATTATCTATTGGTTTACTTACTAAAGTTAAGATTTCTACTACATTATTTTCTAATCTTACTTTATCGTCATGAGTCACTGATGAAAAGTTTTCTACATTGTTGTACCCGGCATATTTTATTGTTTTTATTTTTTTTGTGTGGGAATAGGTTGTTAAAGTGAAAATAACATCTTCTGCCGTTTTTAAGTGATTAAATTTTATATTATTTCTTTTTATTAAACTAGTTTTATATAGTTTTGCCCAGATGACAAGTTGACGATATGGTGCCCAGGGTGTTTTTCCAACTAATCTTTCAAATTGTATTTTTCCATCTTCTGTTACTCTTTTGTAACCACTTACAATAATATCACAATCATCTATATTATTCACTAGAGTTTCTATAAAATCGTTATCTAAATAATCATCTGAGTCAACAAATGTCAAGTATTCTCCGGTTGCTAGGTCTATTCCTTTGTTTCTGGTCATTCCTACACCTATATTTTTATGAGATTCACACTTTATTTTTTTGGGATACTTTTTTTCCCACTCTTTTATTTTTTCTAGTGAATTATCTTTGCTACCGTCATTTAATAAGATTATTTCTATATTTTGATAAGTTTGATTTATTAAGCTTTGAATGCAATTATCAATAAATTTTTCTACATTATATACAGGAACAATGATAGATACTTTTATATTTTTTTTCATACTTTTCCTTTCCTAATTATCGATTAAAGTCCAATTATCTTGGTAGATATCGATTAATTCATCTTCATTTTTATATAGATTATTTCCCCAACGTTTTGGTGCAATCACTACCTTTTTATCATTTCTTGATAAGTACTGTGCCCAGTAGCTAAAAGTACTATTAGAAATAATATAATGCTTACACGAATACATCATCCTTAATTTTTCCCAAACTGGATCGGTTCCAGATTCATACATTGTACCTGTTGGAAATTTCATATTATTTTTACACCATTCTACGTCATCTGAAAAGACAAAGAATTTGGCTTTTGGTACTTTTTCTTGCATAAGCTTAATTGCTCGCTCAAAATATTCTGGTGTACAAACATATAAATCCTTTTTATTTTCTGGTACTGATACAAAATCTCCTCTTCTAATTGTTACACAAACAGACTCAGTTTTTTCTATTTCCTTATATAACTCTTTGTTGTGCTCTAGTATTCCATATTTTGGTGTAAATTCTTCCATTAAAATATCTTTTATCTCATCAAAGTATTTTGCGGATTCAAATGTTCCGAAAAAACAACAATTTTCGCAATTACAATCTTTAAAATCATAATATCCTAGCCTAAAACTATATAGTCCTTTTTTATTCATTTTAGGTTGTAATTTTTTTTCTACTTCGTACATTTTTTTAGCATAGTTTTTAGGATCTTTTTTTAGATAATAAAACTTTATTATATTTAGTTTTAGATTTGCTATTTTTTGTGGAAAACTTAATTTCATTTTACCAATTTTAAATGGTTTTACATTAAAATATCGTAATTCTTCATTGAAACCTTCATTTGCTCTTTGGTAAACTTCACTAAAATCTAATAAAATCTCATCATTTTTGCGATATTTTTCTTGGAAGGCACGAACTGCTGCATACTGAAACATTTGATTTCCTAATCTTCCTATCATGTGTTTACTTATCATTTTCTTTTTCCTCCAACTTTTGTATTCTACTTTTTACTAAAGAAAGTTCTTGAATTAATAGAGTTGTTTTTTTCTTTTGACCAGCAATCATTATCGTTAAGGCCATCGTTAAAATAATTAGTGTTCCAAGGATAATTGCAATAATTAAATTAGACATTACTTGGAATCCTAGTCCATCTGAAATATAGGAAAATAAATTAGGAAATATTGCTACTAGGAGGATGATTAGAGAAAAGGCATACCATAGTAGAGAATACTTCTCAGGTATACGTCCTTTTTTTAGTACATAAGTTGTTAGGAGCATTAAAAATAATCCTACACCAATTAAAGTAATTGATAAACTTATTGACATCTTTTATACCTCCTTATTTTTACTGCTAATAAAGCTAGGCATACATTTAACATATAATAGATATTCTTCCATGCTCGAATGGATGATACTCCTGCTTCTCTTTCGTTCATCTCTACGGCAACTTCTTTTACTGTATATTTCTTTTTTAGTACTTCTGCTGTTGTGATAGGTTCTGGATATTCACTAGGATAAGATAGCGAAAAATCATAAATTAATTCTTTGGAACAAGCTCTAAAACCTGATGTCGTATCATGTATTTTTTTATGTGTTGCAAACTTCATGAAGCAAGAGATAATTTTAATTCCTACTCTTCTTGCAAATGTTGATTTAAATGTTTTGATATCTTCTACAAATCTAGAACCGATTACTAAGTCTGCTTCTTTATCTATGATTGGTTTAATAATTTTTTCTACATATCTTACATCATGTTGTCCATCTCCATCGAATTGAACTGCAATATCATAATTATTTTCATAAGCATATTTATAACCAGTTTGTACTGCTCCACCAATTCCTAGATTATGTATTAAATCAATTACTGGAATCTTATTGTCATGACATATCTTACTGGTTTTGTCTTTAGAACAGTCATTAATTACAATTACATCGTAATGCTTTTTTTCTTTTTTGTTATAATCTATTACTTTTTGATAGGTTTTTAATATATTCTCTTCCTCATTATACGCTGGGATAATTAACAATACTTTTTCCATAATTAAACTCCACATCCTTTATATACAAACATTATTACCATAGCTATCAAGATTATCAATGGAACTAGTAAAAGTGCAAGATCTTTATCATTTTTATCTTCTTTTTTTTCTTTTTCGGTTTTACATAATAATAGTAATAATGGTAATAGTATTGGAATGAAATATCTTGCTTGTACACCTTCTATTGTTGTATTTCCTACTTCTGTAAACGATAAATACATTGCTGATGTAATTAATAACCATAGTGTTATTAGAGCTAGTAAAAATGCTATTTTTATTTTAGGCGTTATGACCTTTTTATCTAATGGCGTTTGGAATGTTACTCTTAATATAAATACTAGACTTATTAAATATAGTATTTGAGTTAAAGGTTGTAACATTGGTTCTATGTATGCAACTCCTTGGAAAGTGTTGATTCCTAATAATAGCCTAGGACCGTCAGTTAAGAAGAACTTAGTTTGTAGTTTCGCATAAGCAATTGGATTATGTAGTATTAAACTAAGCTGTGCACTAGCATTTGTATTTCCTCCTCTTGAGTCTCCAGCAACACTTCCTAGAAAAAATGGTAAAATGAAGGTCGTTGCTAAAATGATGGCAATGATGATAGCTAATACTTTTACTGCAATTGCTTGCTTTTTATTTGCAAATTTCTTATTTGGTATAAACCATAGTAGTAATAGTAATGGACAATAGATGGCTTTAGGTAGACTTGCCCAGATGATACATAGAATAAATATAAATATATACTTGTTATTTATTTTTTCTAGTTCTAATTGCCTTAAGAATATTGCTAGTGCTAGTATAATACTGGCAATGATGGTAGGATCATAAGAAAACTGGGATGATAAGAATAAGTTAGAACCAATTAATCCTACAGCAAATACTAGTTTCTTGGCATAAGTACTTACTTTAATTGCGGCATATATTAAACCTACATAGCAAAGTAAATTCAATATTTTAGCTAAGATAATTCCGGTTGTTAAATTGAGATTGATTGCATCGGCTATTTTAAATCCTACATAGAATGGAAGATAGACTAGACGATTGTATTTCGGTGAATAATTATTTAGTTGTATTACCCTATCTTTGGTTTCTTTATGCAATTCATTTATCTTATCATATAAGGCTAGCTTTTCTTCTGTTGTTTGGAAGTACTTTTGATCAAGTTCATCTTTGGCTTGTAGTTTTTGTAGTCCTTGAGAAAATGTTGTTTGCTCTGATGAGAATGCTGTATAGGCATTCTTGATATGAATTTGATCATCCCAAGATGTGTATACTGTCTTTGGTAATACTAGAATAAATAGGATACCCATTGGTATAGCAATCAATAAGAATGCTTTATCTATTCTTTTATAAAAATACTTTCTAAAGATTATTAATATCGAAAATAATGTGATTGCGACTACAAAGACAATTACTCTATTCCAGTTTATATAAATTTCATTATTTACTTCAATATTTTTTATTTTTACATTGTCTGTTAAAAATGTTATCTTTACTTCTTTAGTTTTCGCATCTAATTTTCTTACTGCTTGATTAATTAGATTAGAAGAGTCTTCTATTAGTTCTACTTTGGTATTGTCTTCTGTTTTATATTCTACTTTCCATTCGAAGTTTTCTTCTGTTTCATATTCAAATTGTAATTTATGGATTTTATCAGGAATACTTATGGTAATCGATGAGTTTTCTGTTGTTAGAAATTCATTATTATTTTCTTCTATATTTTCGGTATTTAGTATTTTTGCTTGTTCTTTTTTATTGGTTGTAACTACTTCTTTATTAAAATATAGTAGCTCTACTCCTAGAGAAAGTATGATAGAGAGTAGAAAAACTAAAACGACAAATATGATTTGTTTTTTATTTTTCATGTGTTTTTCTCTCCTTTGCTAAAGCGATATAGGAACTAGTAATTGTTATACCAAAAATAGAATACCAGATATTAAAATAGTTATTTTCGCTATACATTAAAGATAAAATAATATTTCCTTCTTGTTCTTCATCATTTACTTGTAGCGTGGTATTTTTAATTTCTTTTTTGGTTGCTTTTAAAGTAATTGGTTTATCTAAGTTTTCAAATGTTATTTTTACTTCGTAGTCTCTATTCTTTTTAAAATTGTACTTTATATAGTAATATTCATTGTCAATGATGCTAGAAGCTTTTATTTTTACTTTCTTTTCTTTTCCTTTATCGTTTGTTATTGTGACTATAACATTTCCTTTTTCTATAATTTGGCTATAGGTTGCGAATGGTAGGCCAATTCTTTGATAGCTTTTTTCTGGTCGGAATGTTTGTATTACTTCGTCGCCTTCTGTTAACTCTCCTAAAATCCATTGATCTAGCGTCTCATATGTATCTGTTGATAGTTGTTTTGCAGGCATAATCAAAGTAATAATGATTACTATTACTAGTAGTATGATAATTGCTAAACAAATTTTATGGTTTTTTATCTTCATAACTTTCTCCTATTCGTACAATTTCATAATTTGATTTTCTATCTTATTCCAATCTCTTTCCTGGGCTGTTTTTAATCCATTTTCAATTAATTTTTCTCTTAGTTTTTTATCACTTGTTAATCTTTCTATTTTTTCTATTGCTTGTTTAATATTTCCTTGTTCGTATAGTAGACAGTTTTCTTCATCTCTTAAATATTCAATATTTCCCTCGTTTGGTACTACTACTGCTAATCCTCCAGTTGCCATCATTTCTAGTGGAGGATAGGCAAAACTATCTAATAAGCTTGTCTTTAAAAGAATATCACATTCTTCATATATTTTTCCTACTTCATCATGAGGTACTTTGTGATGAAATTTATCTACTTTGTACCATTTCTTTGGTTCTTTTTCATATGATAAGTAATGTATTTCATATTTATTTCTATCTAATTCATTGGTTATTTTAAAGCTTTCATCTACATTTTTATAATAATCTTTACTATTTCCTTCGATTAGTATCTTTATTTTTCCTTCGAATGTTCTTTTTCTTACTGGGAAAATAGATAAGTCTAGACCATTTGGTGCATATTTAGCCTCTGTTTTAAAGTCTTCTTTTAACCATTTCTCGCACCATTTTGATATTGTTAGATAATCGATGTTAAAGATATTGCAATAAGTAGCATTGGCTTTTTTCTTTTCAAATTCTCCAGGTTTATAAAATCTTGTTTCCATACCTTGAACTAAGTATTTTTTATGCTTACAGTTATAGTACTTTTGTACTTCTTCTAGTGTTAGCCACATTGTTGCGACCATGGTATCGATATACATTGTCATTTCTGTTCTATAGTTTGATACTACGAATACATAGTCTTCTTTTTCATATAATTTATCAACATTTCTTGTCTTTCTATTTACATTAATCATCGTTACATCATAACCGTGTTTTTTTAATATTATCCCATGTTTTATAGCAACCATGATTCCACCTGATATATTAGGAGATGGTAAGACAAAGCAAATATTTTTTCTTAATTTACTTTTTATAAATTCTGCAATACCTAAGCCTGATTTTGTTGTGACATGCTTTGTCATTACTTCATGATAGGCATTATGAGCAATTTCTTCTCTATACTCTTTATCTTCAATCATTTTAGATAATTTTTCTTCCCAGTCTTTTTCATTGTTACATAAAAGTCCTGTTTTTCCATCTTCTATCGCATCTTTAAAGGCACCGACATTAGAAGCAACTGTTGGTATTTTTACTAAGGCTGCTTCTGTCCATTTATTTTCTGATTTAGCTTCATTAAAAATACTATCTTCTAACGGTGCTAAGTTGATATCTATTGATCTTATTAATTTAGGCAGTTCTTTCCAGTCAACGAAAGGAGATGTTAGTACTTTATCCTTTACTTCTTCCATTTCTTTTGGTAAATCTAGGAGTCCTACAATTTGTAAATATAAGTTATCATATTTTTTTAATAATTTTACTACAGTAGGCATAATCATTTTGAAGTCATCATTATGAGTAATCGTTCCTGATAAGTAACCAATAATTACTTTATCATCGTCTTTTTCTACTTCATTTAAAGCTATTTCTGAGTATTTTACCATTTCTTCGCTAGCAACATTTCTATTTACATAGACTTCTTTTAGATGCTTTCCCATCTCTTTTTGCAAGCGAGTAGTTGATGCAATACCATATTCACATAAATCTAGAGTTTTTCCCATTCTAATAACTCCATCATTATATAAATCTCTTTCTTCTTTTGACATAGTATCTAAAAACTTAATCTTTTTTGTTTGCTCTAGGTCAAAAACTAAGTCATCAATATCATAGAAACAGGTTTTATTATTTTCTTTTGCAACCTTTATAAATTCTTCTATTACTGGAAGTATGGGACAACGATAAAAAACAAATCCTCTAAAGTATTTTACTTTATCTAATGTTAGTTTATCATAATCTACTTTATCACAACTAATACCATAGGACTCTAATTGTTCTATCTGATGATCTACGCGATATCTTTGAGGATGTGGTAGTGTACAACCATTGATAAATAAAATGTCTTTAAAGCATTTATCATATTTTCTATTTACTTTTCCTACTCGGAACGTAATAAAACGACATCCTTTTTTGGTTAAGGCTACTACTCCTTCCTCTTGTAGAGTTTGCTTTGTCTTTTTTACTAGTTCTTTTACTCTTTGTGAATCCATAACTACCTCCATTAATTCTTATAAGGGTATTTTCCTTTAATTCCTTTTTTATAATCTCTTAATCCTCTTATGTAACCTCTTAATTTTCTATATTTATCTTTTTCAAATAATAATATTGCTTTCATAGATGGCTTTTGTTCTAAGATACGCCAGCATGTACTTGGCTCAAAGTCTTTATACATATCAAAAATATAATGATTATTTCTCATAATATAATATCTTCTAATTGGAGAATAATTATTGCATATATATTCTTTTCCTAAGAAGTATTTATACTGTATATCTCCTAATTCATGATCAATTCTGGCATGGACTACTCTTAGTATTTTGTAGCCGTGTTTTCTTACATTTAGACAATATTCGATATCTACTCCATCAATAAACATCCAGTCTTTAAAACCGCCTATTTCTTGATAGACATCTAAGTTTAGAATGTTTCCTGAGGTCATTACTTCGGGAGGATAATCATATTCATCATCGATTTCATTTAATCTCATTTTTGTAGTTTGCCATGGTGTTACAATTCCTATTTTAGACATATCAAATTTATTTATGGCTTCTTTTAATTTATCCATGACTCCTGGTTTAAATTTGGTATCTTGATCCATCGTTAATAAATATTTATATCCTTCTTCGATAGCAAGATGTGCTCCTATATTTAAAGCTGTTGCGACACCGACATTTTCATTTTTAAATATGTATTTTATCTTTTTATTTTTAGGAATGCGATTCTCGTTATCTTTTCCTTCGGTATTATCCACAATATATAGTCTTTCTATATCATCTATATACGTATTTATATTGTTTATATCATCATCAGTTGGATTATAAAGTGTAACCACTCCTGCTATTTTTACATCTTCCTTTTTATTCATAGACTACTCCTTTATATTATTTCTTAGCTGGCATTTTTCCTTTGATACCTTTCTTATAATCTCTTAGACCTTTTAGATAATTTCTTATTTTATTAATTTTGTCTTTTTCAAATAATATGACTCCTATCATATTATGTCTTTGACTAATTAAGCTGTAGCAATATCCTGGATCATAATCTTTATACATATCAAAGATATAATGATAATTTCTCATGATATAATATCTTCTCATAGCGGCATGATTGGTACATAAGAATAATCTGCCTCTTACTTTTTTATAAAAGATATCTCCTAAGTTATGATCTATTTCTACTGAGTTTACTCTTAATATTTTATAGCCGTGTTTATGAATGTTTAGACAGAACTCGATATCAATTCCATCGATAAATAACCATTCTTTAAATCCTCCTAGTTTTTGGAAGATATCTAGGTTGATAATATTTCCTGATGTCATGACATCGTGCGGGTCATCGAATTCTTCTTCTGGTTTTTTATCTAATAGTCTGGTATGGTGCCATGGTGTTACTAAAGCAATTTTTTCCATATTGGTATTTTTAATTACTTCTTTTAATTTATCTAAGACACCTTCTTTAAATGTTGTATCTTGATCCATCGTTAATAGATATTTATATCCTTCTTCTATTGCCATTTTCGCACCTTGATTTAGTGCTGTTGCGACACCGACATTTTCATTTTTAAATTGATACTTTATTTTTTTGCTTTTAGGAATACGGTCCTTGTTATCTTTTCCTTCGGTATTATCTATAATATATAATCTATCTATATCGTTTATATAAGTATCTATATTTTTAATATCTTCATCCGTTGGATTATATAAAGTTACTACTCCTGCTATTTTAATTTCTTGTTTTTTTGCCATATTATAACTCCTCTGCAAAACCTTTTTCTAATTTCTTAAATATTTTATATCCTATAAATAAGATTAAACAGCTTACTAAAAATACAATTCCTAGGGCTTTAAAGTTTGGCATTGTTTGATAATAGAATATATTTCTATAAGACTCTATAACGGTTGTTAAAGGGTTTAGGTTTAATAACCAGCTTACTTTAGCAGGGAATAAGTCTGATGAATATAGAATTGGTGTTCCATAAAATACCATTGATACAATAAAAGCAATAATGTATTCGGCATCTCTGATATAGACATCTATTGAACTAGTGATAAATATTAGTCCTAGTTGTAAAATATATTGAGTTAAGACGATTAATGGTAAGAAAATAATATTCCAAGAAAATCCAATTCCACTACATATTAGAAATATTACAATAATTAAACAAGAAATTAAGAAGTTAATTAGCCCACTTGTTACAATGGATATTGGTAATATTTCTCTTGGAAAATAAACTTTTTTTATGATTCCTCCGTTTACTACTATCGTATTGGTTCCTTGCGATATGACTGAGGTAAACCAGGTCCAAGGTAGTATAGCAATCACTATAAAGGTTACGTAGTGAGGCTGAGTTGATTTTAAGATAAATGGAAAAACAATGGCGTATACTAACGTCATTAATAAAGGATTTACAAAGCTCCATAGGATTCCTAAGAATGAACCTTTGTATTTTCCTCTGATTTCTTTACTTACATTACTTTTTAGTAATTGTCTGTAATTATATAATTCCTTAAACATTTTAACCACACACCTTTAAATAGTCATCTATTACTTTTTTGATTTTTCCATCTTCTCTTACTTGTCCTTCATATATCCATACTCCACGATCACATAATTCTTGTACTGGACCTAGACTGTGACTTACGATTACGATAGTTTTGTTGGAGTTTTTTAATTCTTTTAATTTGGCAAAACATTTATCTTGGAAATGTTGATCTCCTACTGCTAGAATTTCATCAATTAATAATATTTCTGCATCTACATTGATAGCTACTGAGAAAGCAAGACGCATATACATTCCAGATGAATACGTTCTTACTGGAGTATCAATATAGTCTCCTAATTCTGAGAAGTCGATAATATCTTGTACTCTTGCATCAATTTCTGCAGCTGTTAGACCAAAGATAGATGCATTAAAATAAATATTTTCACGTCCCGTAAAATCAGGATGAAATCCTGCACCTAACTCTAGTAGTGAAGTTAGTTTTCCATTAGTAGTAATCTTACCGGTTGTTGGATAGATAATCTTTGTCATCAATTTTAATAACGTTGATTTACCACTTCCATTTACTCCTATTAAGGCTACACTTTCTCCCTTTTTTATTTTTAAGTTAATATTTTTTAATACTTCATGATAATTTACTTTTGTTTTATTCCAAAATACTAATCTTTCCTTTAATGTATTTGCTTTATCATAATAGATTTTAAATCTTTTTGATACATCATCTACAACGATTGCATATTCATTTTCTTTTTTCTTCTTTTTTTCCATACTATCCTCCGTATACAATATATGTGCCTAATTTAGTATAACATAGTTTTATAATTATTTCTATTTAAAGGCGTTTTTCACGAAAAAAAGACTAATTATTAGTCTTTATAAGCGTTCTTGTATTCTCCAGATAGGATATTTTCTATCCAGTCTTGATTGTTTACATACCAGTCGATTGTCTCTTTTATTCCTTCTTCAAAAGTATAGGTTCTTGTCCATCCTAGTTCTTTTTCTACTTTACTAGAGTCTATTGCATATCTTAAGTCATGACCTTTTCTATCTGCTACAAACTCGATTAAATCTTCACTTTTTCCTAGTTGTTTTAGAATTGTTTTTACAATCGTTAAGTTGTTTCTTTCAGAGTGTCCTCCTAGATTATAGACTTCTCCAACTTTGCCTTCTCTTACGATTAAATCTACACCAATGTTATGATCATGAACATGAATCCAGTCTCTTACGTTTTCTCCTGTTCCATATACTGGTACTTTTTCATTCTTTAAAGCCTTAGAAATTACTACTGGTATTAATTTTTCTGGAAATTGATATGGTCCATAGTTGTTAGAGCAACGACTGATTGTTACTGGTAATCCATATGTTCTATGATATGCCATAACTAATAAGTCGGCACTTGCTTTACTTGTTGAATAAGGACTTGATGTGTGAATTGGTGTATTTTCTGTAAATAGTAAGTCTGGTCTATCTAGTGGTAAATCTCCATAAACTTCATCTGTTGATACTTGATGATATCTTTTGATTCCGTATTTTAGACATGCATCCATTAATACTTCTGTTCCAATGATATTGGTTGTTAAAAAGATTTCTGGATTTTTTATTGAATTATCTACATGAGATTCCGCAGCAAAATTTACTACTACGTCGAATTTTTCTTGTTCAAATAGATTGTTTATAAAATTTCTATCTGTAATATCTCCGTGAACAAATTTATAATTTTTCTTTCCTTCTAACTCTTTTATATTATTATAGTTTCCTGCATAAGTTAGAGCATCTAAACATACGAAGTAGTCACTTTCATATTTATTTACTACATAATGTAAGTAATTACTTCCTATAAATCCTGCTCCACCTGTTACTAAAAATTTCATATATCTCCTACCTTTTCTCTTCTAATTCTTTACAAAATCTATCTGTTGCATCTTGCCAAGTTGGTAATAAATCAAATCCTTGTTGTTTTAGTTTATCTTTGGATAATTTTGAGTTTCTTGGACGATATGCTTGGTTAGTCTTTGTTAATTCTAAATACTCTTCTGTTGTTACTTTATTTACTTTGGTCTTTTTATTGTTACTTTTGAAAATATATTCTGCAAATTCTGCCCAGCTACAATAATTTTCATTTGTTACATGGTATGTTCCATATTTTTCTGTTTGAGCCATGTCTACTAATAATTTAGCTAAATCTACTGTGTAGGTTGGAGAACCAATTTGGTCATCTACTACATTTACCGTATCATGATTTTCTGATAGTTTTAGCATTGTTTTGATAAAGTTATTTCCGTTGATACCGAAGACCCAGGAAATTCTTGCGATAAAGTGTTTTTTATTTCTTCTTACTTCTTCTTCTCCTAAGTATTTCGTACGACCGTAAACACTCTTTGGATTTACTGCATCTTCTTCTGTATAATATCCTTCTTTTGTTCCATCAAATACATAGTCTGTTGATAGATAAATTAATTTAGCATCTACTTTGATTGCTGCATCAGTTATGTTTTTGGTTCCTTCTACATTGACCTTTTTGCAAGATTCTTCCATCTCTTCTGCTTTATCTACAGCAGTCCAGGCAGCACAATGGAATATTACATCTGGTTGATAAGTAGTAATTACTTCCATTACTTTGGCATCATCAGTAATATCCATATCAGCAACATCTAGTGCTAAATAATCAGTCTCACCTCTTTTATCTAGTTCTCTAGTAATATCATATCCTAATTGACCTTTTACACCTGTAATTAAATATTTCATTATTTTTCTCTCCTAAATCTAGTTTTACATTCTTTTAATGTAGGTCTATCTTTATCTTTATCAGATAAAATTGGTTTTTCTATTCCATATTCTTTAAAGATTTCTTCCCAGTTGATACCAATATCAGGATCATTCCAAAGAATTCCATCTTCTAATTCTGGGGCATAGTCATTGTCAATTAAATAATGAAAAACAGTATTATCTTCTAGACTTACAAAACCATGAGCAAAACCACGTGGTACATATAATTGTTTATTATTCTCTGGTGTTAATAATACGCTTGTCCATTTTCCATAAGTTTCAGAATCTTCTCTAATATCTACTACTACATCGATAGCAGCTCCTTGAATTACTTCTACTATTTTTGCTTGACATTTAGGATTTTTTTGAAAGTGAAGTCCTCTTACTACACCTTTACTACTCTTACTTCTGTTTGCTTGTACTACTCTTTCAAAGCCTAATTCGTCAAAATCTTTTTGAATAAAATATGGAGAAAAATATCCTCTATCATCTCCAAATCTATTTGGTTCTATAATATAGCAATCTAATAAATTGGTTTCTGTTTTTTTCATAATTCCTCCTACTTTGTTTCTTTAATTATTTTTTGTAAATATTCTCCATAAGCGTTTTTCTTCAATAGTTCAGCTCTTTCTTGTAATTTATCTTTTGTTATCCATCCACGATAATAAGCAATTTGTTCTGGACAACATATTATTTTGTCTTTATTATTTTGAATTGTTCTTATCATATTGGACGCATCTAACTGACTATTAAAAGTACCAGTATCAAACCAGGTAAATCCTTCTCCTAATATCTCTGCTTTTAATTTTTTCTCTTGTAAATATAAATCATTTAAACTAGTAATTTCTAGTTCTCCTCTTTTTGATGGCTTAATTAATTTTGCTTTTTCTGATACACCTTTAGGATAAAAATATAATCCTGTAATGGCATAGTTAGATTTTGGCTTTTCTGGTTTTTCTTCCACACTAATTACATTATGATTCTCATCTAATTCCATAATTCCAAAGCGTTCTGGATCTTTTACTTGATTACCGAAGATAGTTGCTTTTCCTTGTTTGGCATTTTCTTTTGCTCTGTTTAATATTTCATTAAATCCATTGCCATAGAAAATATTGTCTCCTAAAATCATTGCACATTCATCGTTACCAATAAATTTTTCTCCTAATAAAAATGCTTGTGCTAGTCCATCTGGAGAAGGTTGTATCGTATACTCAATATTGATTCCAAACTGTTTTCCATCTTTTAATAGTCTTTTAAATCCTTTTTGATCTTCTTCTGTAGTAATTACTAAAATATCCTTAATTCCCGCAAGCATTAATGTTGATAGTGGATAATAAATCATTGGTTTATCATAGATAGGAACTAATTGTTTACTAATTCCTTCTGTGATAGGGTATAGCCTCGTTCCACTTCCTCCAGCTAAAATAATTCCTTTCATTTTTACCTCCTACCTAGACATCTTATATATAGAATAAATAGCGATAATTTATTTGTTATATATAATAATGCCATTTGAAATGAATTTGCTTTTAGATACTCTTTTACATAGTATCTTTGACTGGATTTTAATATCCGATATTTGTTAATTTTCTTTACATTTTTATCAATCGTTACTGAATGATCATGAATAATTCTTACTCTGTTATCAATTATTAAAGACTTTTTTATGTTTTCTAATTTTTTAGCAAATATTAATTCTTCATAGTAAAGAAATGTATTTTCATCAAAATAATTCACCTGTTTTAAGGCTTCACTATCTACCATAAAAAAGCATCCAGATACTACATCAACATAAGATTTATCCTTTTTATAGTGATCATCCTTATAATATAGTTTTTTTCTTTTAAAATAACGACTAATATATGGTAAATTTAGAAGTACTTCAGTAAATGCAGTTGTTTTTTTCCAACCACGATTTAGGTTCCCGTGTTCTTCTATTACAGGACTTGCTACTGCGACTTCATTATTAATATCAGATGAAAGAGTGTTTAAATCTTTGGCATTTTTTATGATAATATCTGAATTAGAAAATATAATATTACATCTACCTATTTTTTCAATTAGATATTTTGCACCGGTATTCATTCCTGATGAATAACCTTTGTTTTCGCTATTTTTAATTATAGTAATATTGCCATTTTCTTGTTCTTTTAATTGAACGAAAGAATCATCAGTCGAATTGTTATCTACAACTACAATACTATCAATATTTTTAAATTCTTTTAATTGATTTAATAGCCTTATGGTAGTCTTCGCATCATTATAGTTTACAATAACAAATCCTATTTTCCTCATATTCTTTCTCACTTTCATCAATTCTTATTATAGTTCTTTTTTGTTGTTTAGACAACCCTACTCCTCTGTCTTTTCGGTCTCACTGACAATGTAGATAGGTCTTTTCTTCACTTCTAAATATAATTTAGACATATACATTCCCATGATTCCGAAGAAAAACAATTGTAATCCTCCCATGAATATGATAAGGCAAGCTAAACTTGGCCAGCCACTTACTGGATCTCCAAATACAAGAGTTTTTATAACAATTACTAGAATTACCACAAAGGAGATTAAACAAAGTATTATTCCTACGATTGCTGAAATTACTAGTGGTGTTGTTGAAAAAGCTAATATTCCTTCTAGGGCGTATCTAAATAGTTTCCAAAAATTAAATTTGGACTTTCCTGCTACTCTTTCTCGGGCTTCATATTTTATCCATTTTGTATTAAAACCTACAAAACTAAATAATCCTTTGGAATACCGATTATATTCTTTCATATTTACAATCGCATCCACTACTTTTCTTTTCATTAGACGAAAGTCTCTGGCACCTGGTACTTGTGGTGTTGAGGATATTTTTCCAATCAGTTTATACCAGCACTTTGTAAATATTTTTCTAATGAAACCATAATCTTTGTGTTTTGGACTATATAGTGCAACACAATCATATCCTTCTTCTTTTATTGAGTGGTACATTTCTTTGATCATACTTGGTGGATCTTGCATATCCGCATCCATGATGGCTACTAAATCTCCTGTTGCATACTCTAATCCAGCATATATGCCTCCTTCTTTTCCAAAATTTCTAGAAAAAGAAATAAAACGTACTCTATCATCTTTTTTTCGTAACTCTTTTATCATAGTTAAGGTATTATCTTTACTTCCATCATTGATGAAAATAAACTCAAATTGTACTTTTTTCATTTCCTCTGCTATTTTTGTTATTTCTTTATAAAAGATTGGTAATGACTCTTCTTCGTTGTAGCATGGAACGATAATTGATATTTTTTCTTTTTTCATTTTTACTCCCTACTTTCACTTTCCTTATAGACTATCTATTATTAGACATTTTTTAGTTAGTTTAGCATTATTTTTTAAAAACTCTTCTTGGTCTTTTTCTGTTTTAAATATGATGTGTTTTATTTTATCTATTGGTAAATTGGCAATCTGGTCTTTTTTCTTTTTATTTATTTTGTCTACATAAATATTATAGTAAGACGATGAGATTGTTCCTATCTTATTTTTTAATTTGTCATATTCTTGATAGCAATAACATTTATCATACATTTGATAGTTTATTATTTGATACCATAGTAGTTTTCGTGAGTTTATTATTTTTTCTATAATTATGTTTTTATTCGTTACTGGTTTATATTTTTTTATTATTATCTCTGATGAAAGCCTATTTTTTTCTTTTATTTTTCTTGTTATTAATAAAAATTCTACTTTATATTTTTCTAAATCTAAATTATTTATTTTACTTTCTAATGATTTATCTATATCTAAATTTTGTCCTATAAATAGTATCCGTTCATACTTGTTTTTTTCTAATATCAACAATAGAACTATTAATAAAATACTAACTGCTGGGGCTGTAATAATATGTCCTGTTACAAACGATAGTAACACACTTAATACTACACTGATATATAACATATACTGTGTAAAATCTAGCTTCTTTCTACGTTTCATAATTAAGTAAAAGAAGTATCCATATATTCCAAAATAGATAATAAATCCTATTAGTCCCTGAGAATAATAAATATCAAAATAGTCCATTTCTATTGCTTTCGTGTCCTTACCATCTTTTAAGTAACCAATACCAAATAGTTGTAGGTAATTATTTTCATCTCGGTAATCTTTATATCTATTTTCTAGGAATGTTAAGCGTTCACTGAAAATAAAATGATCTATTAATTTTTTATCTTTAAATACCTCTGTTATGTTATCTACTTCTAAAAATTCTAAATGGGTTTCAATATTTTTATAGAAATTAGTTTTTGGTAATATTACTATCATTCCTGCTATAAATATTAGTAGAAGAATGATGCTTATTGCTACTCGTTTTACTCTTTTTAATTTTATTTCTTGACGGATAAACCATAGATAAGTGAAAAATATGGTAATTCCTAAAGACAATAATGGTGTCTTAGTACCTATTGTTAGTATCACATATAAATAGATAAGAACTATTATTAAAGTGAGTAGTATTTTTTTCTTATTTACTAGTATTAAAATCATGATTGGTGTTAGTATCGATATAATTCCACTAATTTCATTTGCAGAATTAAAAAATCCTAAGGTACCTGCTTTGGTTATTTCATACGTTTTAAATCCTAAATTTAGACAATTTGGGACTAAGATACATACTAAATATGTTATTAGTACTACCATTAAAGCCATTTTACTTATTTTTATTTCATCTTTAATACTATATAAACTGATTAATAATACTGGAAAATAAAATACTCTGCATAATCCTTGTATTTCAGAGAATAGTCCTACTCCATCTTTATAAATAAGCATTCCTGCCATATAAAGTATTCCATAAATTACTAGAATCGCATAAAATATTAGACTTTTTTTTCGTTTATAGACAAATATTACACTGTATAAAACAAATGCTAAAAAAAGCATCCTTACCACAATTCCTATTGTGATATTAGTATGCCATGTGTGAATTCCAATACCAGTAATTACATCTAATATTGGTTGTAGTAGTATAAAAATAAGTAAAATGATATTAAAATTCTTTTTTATCCAAGTATTCATAACTTCACCTTTAATTCATTTTAACATACTCTACTTTTTTTGTATACTTTACAGTCTAGTTTTTGTAATTTGTTTCTATTTTTTTCTTGGTATTATATAATAAATATATAAGATGATAAGGGTGGTAATATGGGACAGAAGAATTATAAAAATAATAACTATAAAAAAAATAATAATACCAATCATACTAATTATCCAAGACGAGAATATCAAAGTCGTTCTAAAAATAATTATCAAAAATATGATAAAAATAAAGAGACTACTTATCCAAAAGATGAAGTTAAAGTCGAGAAAGTTGGAGGTGTCAATTTGCGTAAAGAAAAAAAACATCCAGTTCTTAACTTTTTCTTGTTTTTGACATTGCTTAGTAGTTTGGTTTACTTTTTTATTACGTTAAGTTTTGGACAGAATCATAGTAATTTTTTTACTACATTAATCAGTAGTATTGTGTTAGTCTTTTTTTCTATTTTATTTGTATCTATTTGTATTACAAATCCTAATAGAAAGAAAGGTAGTATGTTTTTAGGAAGTTTTTTCTTATTACTATTTAATATTTTTGGAAGTTTAACGTTAACTAATATTATTACTATTCCTTCTTTTGGTTATTTAGAGGATTTTACAGGTAAGAGTTTAACAGATGTCGTTTCCTGGGCATCTAAAAATAATGTTACTTTAGTACAGGATTATGAATATAGTGATATGGTTCCTGCTTATAGTATTATTTCTCAAAACTATGATAGTAATAGCAAGATTAAAGATATTTCTGAGTTAGAAGTTGCTGTTAGTGAGGGACCTAATCCTGATAAAGAGATTATTGTTCCAGATATGGATGGCTGGGATAGTGACCGTGTCATTCGTTATGTAGAAGATAATTATTTAACTAATGTTGAAGTTGAGTTCGTAGAATCTGATAAAGCGAAAGATACTGTGATTGAACAAAGTGCCAGTGGTAGTATGAAACGTAGTGCTGAGATGAAGCTTACCTTTTCTTTAGGTGAAGAATTAGATGATAGTGATGTTCCTATTAGTGATTTCACTGGTAAGAGTGAGTTTGAAGCAGTCTTTTATTTAAAACAACATCGTATCTCTTATGATATTGAAAGAGATTTTTCTAAAAAAATAGAACGTGGTAACGTTTCTGATCAAAGTATAGAAGCTGGTGATATGGTTCCTGTTAATAGTGATGATCATTTAGTTCTTACAATTAGTAAAGGGAAAAGTATTAAGGTTCCTAATTTGAAAAAAATGACTATGGTAGAAATTACAGAATGGATTATTGAAAATAAATTAAAATTAGAGTTTAGTGATCAATATGATGATTCTGTTAAAGAAAATCAGGTAATCGATGCTAATTATCATAAAGGTGATGAGGTAGAACAAGGTACAGTGATTAAGGTTATTATTTCTAAAGGTAGTCTCGTTATGAAAGATTTTAAAACTTTAGAAGAATTTAGAAGCTGGGCTGATAAGTATGGTATTTCTTATGAAGAAAAACATGAGTTTAGTAAAGACGTTCCTCAGGGAGAAGTTATTTCTTATTCTTATAAAAAAGGTGATGTTATTAAAAATGGAGATAGTATTTTAGTTACTATTTCAGATGGTGAGGAACGAAAAGTTCCAGATATTATTGGTATGAGTAAGAAAGAAGCGATGGAAGCATTAGAGAAAGTAGGATTAAATTATAACTTTGTTATGCAAAATAGTACTAAAGAAAAAAATACTGTCATTAAGCAATCTATTAGTGCTGGTAGTACCGTAAGTGACGGCACTACGATTACTGTTACCTTAAGTAATGGTAAAAAAACGGAATATCGAGAAGAGAGCCATTCTAGTAGTTCTAATTCTGGTTCTAGTAGTAGTTCTTCTAGTAGTAATCATGGTTCTGGTTCTAATTCCAATAATAATCCTAGCCCTACACCTACACCTAATCCAGAGCCAGTATGTAATAGTTGCTCTATCCGTTCGGGAGAATTAAAAAATGTTATTCTTAATAATACAGGTAGTTTTGATAGTGCTGCTAATGCAGTAAGAAACTTTATTTCAGGTAAATGTCCTGGTGTTACAGTTAATATTTCTGGTGACTCCTCTTCAGGATTTACACCAGGTAGTTATGTTGGAGGATTTGAAGGCGGATCCTTTAGTTCATGTGATACTATTAATATTACATTGGCAAAATAAAAAATCGTTTCAAATTACGATTTTTTATTTTTTAAATTTATATTTAGTGGGACTTGCTTGTTCGATTAAATCACAATCTAGTAATAATGCTATTATTTCAGATGCTCTAGACTTCTTTAATTGTAATAATTTTTCTATATTATCTCTATTAAACTCATAATTATATTTGAACTCTTGAAATATTTTATATACTTGATTATAAGTACTTTTTCTTGTATTCTCTGGTAATACTCTATGTAATTTTATTATAAAGTAATCCTCATCAGTAACAAAGTTTCCACTAGTAACCGGACTTTTTTCACCATTAACCGGAACTTTTTGTATATATCCTTTATTGGGAAAAACTACTTTAAAAGATGATACATCTGAACTAAATTCTGGTTTTATATCAACATCATTATACGATTCTATTATTCTTGTTAATCCACTTCCTCGACGTTCCATTAAATGTAAACGGTTGAATATGTCTGAAATCACTCTATTCCTTCTCATAGAAGATATTTTAGTAATATCTAAATTTTGAATAAAACTACCATCTAACATTCCACCGGGAGATGTGATTTCTAGTCTATTATCAAACATATCAACATGTATCTCAGATCCCGCTATTTGATAATCCCTATGAACAATTGCATTAACTATCGCTTCACGGATAGCACGTAATGGATAATCACTTTTTTCAATGCGTTTCATTTCCTTTATTTCCCAACTTATTTGAGAATTATTTTTTATAAACATCTCAGCATTTTCTAATAATGTTATAATACTGCCACTATATTCCTTATCATCAATTGCATCTCCTTCTACAGAACCTTTTACTAATCCTTTCCACTTCGTACAAAAAATCTTTGACTGCTTTAGTAATCCTTGATCAGATAATAGTAATCCTGCATTTGTTACTTTTCCCTCTCTTGTAACAAGTTCTAAAGATAAATAATCTTTATCTTTATTTATTTCTTTTCCAGTTTCTTTTTTTAATGATGCATTTAATAATGTAAAACTTACATCTGTTGTTTCATATTGACTCGGTAATTCATCATATGTTGTGTTTTTACCCTTAAGTATTAAATTATCTAAAATATGTTTTGGAGCAGGTATGGACTCATTTCCTGCCCTAATAAAAGCCTCTTTTCTTCCATCATTATTATAGTAATATGGAGTTCTTGGCCCGTCACCAATTTTTAATTCCAAAAAATCCTTTTTGTTTTCTTGAATGGATTTTAACTCATATCGAGGAAGTGGCTCTATTTTGGAGTTTATTAATTTTGATATTATCTCGGAATCTTCAATAACATTTTTTAAACCAATGGCTTTTCTATCAATATCTCTTATTCCAAATAATAATATTCCTCCATTTGAATTGGCAAATGCTGATACTGATTTTAACCAACTTTTAGGTTTTTTTGCTTCTACTTTTTCCTTAAAGTCTATATTACTGCTTTCTATTTTTTCATATTCTTTTAATCGCATTCGTTCCTCCTTGTTTTATATTATAATTTACAATTTTAGCGTATTTTGTCAATTCCTATTATATCTCCTAATTTTATTTATTTAACCGGAATTTTTTATAATATAGTCATTAAAAGTCCGCCTATAACCGGACTTTTTTCATTATTAACCGGAATTTTTGTAGAACAAAAGAATTAAGTGAACTTAATTTGTCTTGGTCGTCGCCTTTCAAGTTTCCTGCTTCATAGACTAGGCATCCCTACTTCTCCACAGACTTAACATCCGATAGTCGCTACCGTAGTTTTTCTTTTGTTTCTTTCTGCTACTTTAATTTTACCGTATATTTCTTTCATCTTCCAACACAATATTATAACTGGCATTATCATCTCTATCATAATATGTTTTATCTTTGTGAGTACTACTTATATATAAATAAAAAATAGAGTGTTTACTCAACTATGAGTTCTACTCTATTTTCTTTATCTTTATTGATTCTTATTTGATAAGTTTTTTCTCCTATTTTTATTTCTCGGGTTTTAAATGTTCCAAAGGCATCTGTTATTTCTCCATAATCTTCAGCATCTGTTGTTTTGGTATAAACTTGTAGTGTATAGGTTCCTTTTTCTAAACCTGTTAAATCAATTAATTTTTCATACCATACATAGGTCTTATCTTTATTATCTTGTGCTGTAATTTCGTATGGACCTCGAGCACTTCCTAAATCTATATATTCTTGAGTATAATCTTCTTGATTTTCAAGTATTAAAGTTCGCTTAATATCATTTTCTTTTTCATAAGTTCCATCATAATTATAAGAATAGCCTAACACATATAGTTTGTTATCTTGGAAAGAAATGGTATCAAAGTCATTAATCATATTTCTGTATGTTGGAGCACTTGATGTCGTATATATTTCATCTCTAATATTTACTTCAACAGCTTTTGTTTTGTATTTTTGTAAAACTTTGAAATTATATCCATGAGTTGAGTCTTCTCCTCTTTTATCCATATCGGTGTTAAAAACATTATCAAATAATTGTTCTGTATAATATTTATCAGAAGATGCTCTCATATATAGTTCATAATCTCCATTTGGAATATCTTTCATGTCAAGATTACCTTTAAACCATGAATCATTATAACTATTACCATTTTCTTCTCCTAATTCATATGGTGTATCTTCTGTCCAAGCATTTACTTTTACAGAGTATTCTTTATCAGAATTTTTATCCTTTAATATTAATTCATATTTTTTATTAATATTGTTGATATCATATATAATTAGATAACCACTAATTGTAAATCGTTTTTTTGAAGTATTCCACTTAAATGAGTCTAAGTAGAATTCTCCCTCTCTTTCTTCTAATTTTTTCTCTTCTACTGTTACTGTAATTTCTTTTGTTACTACATTACCAAAAGAGTCTTCTACTTGATATATTACTTTGTACTCTCCTATTTCCTCTGTTTTTACATTATTTTCAATTACTTCGATATCTTTTATTTTTCCATCTTCTGGATCTATAGCGGTTACATCTTCTAATGGATCAAATTCTTCATTTAAGTAGATAGTCTTATCTTCAGCGTTTATTACTGGTTTTTGGTTTTCTACTACGGTTACAGTAATCGTTTTTTTCGTTTCATTATTGAAGCTATCTACTACTTTATAAGTAACTTCATATTCTCCTGTTTCATTTTCTTTTACATTGTTTGTTACTACTTCGATATCTTTAATTTCTCCATCTTCTTTATCTTCGGCTGTGACTCCATCTAATGGTTTAAACTTTGTACCTTGTGTAATCGTTTTGTCTTCCGCGTTGATTACTGGAGCTTCATCTTTTAGTACTGTTACTGTAATTGTTTTTTCTGATGTTTGATTATAAGAGTCTGTTGCTTCATAAGTAATTGTATAACTACCTGGTTCTTCTAAGTTTACTGTACTATCTTTTACTTTTACTTCTAGCGGACCATCTTCTTCGTCAGTTGCACTTACACCTTCTAGTTCGTCTAATTTTCTTCCTTGAATTACTTCTTTATCTTCGGCTGTGATTACTGGCTTTTTATTTTCTGTTACTGTTACCGTGATCGTTTTTGTTGTTGTTTGATTATTTTTATCGGTTACTCTGTATGTTACTTCATATGTGCCTACTTCATCAATTTTTACAGTTTCTTCTACTACTTCAATTTCTTTGGTTAAGTCTCCGTCTTCTGTATCTGTAGCACTTACATCTTTTCTATAATCAAATTTTGTTCCTTGTACAATTGTCTTATTTTCTGCAATAATTACTGGTGGTGTATTTACACTTTCACTATGAAGTTTTTCGACATGTACATTTGGAGCAGATGCTAAAGTCCAACCAAATTCATTTGTTGTTCCACTTAGGTTTACTGGTACTTTATACCAAGTATAGTCATCTACTACCGTCTCTTCTAATATTGGGGCATAAGAATTATGATATTGTCCGCTTATTAATGTTGCCTTAGTATCTTGTGTTGTTGAGTTTACCCAGGTATATTGATTTCCTGTTGCTGTTACTGAGAATTTACCATAATCACTACTAACAAAACTAATACTATCTGCTGGTACCCAGTGTTTTTGATCATACCAGTAATCTGATGTTACTAAGTAGGATACAGCTACTCCATTTTTATCATAGGCTGCCGTATAGACCATAACATATCTATCGTTTAATAGTACTTGATCTCTTTTTACAGTTAATGCGGAATCATAGTAATAATCTGTTTGCTTTACAGTCTTCGCTACTTTTGGTTTTAGAGTAGTCTCTTCAACATATAAATCGTATTCATAATCTTTATCTTGATATTCTGTTACGTCATTTGGAGAAATATATCCATTTTTACCTTGATTTATCTTTTTCACATAAACAGCGGGAATATATACATAACCATCCCAGTTGTAGTCTCCTGATGTTATTTCATTAAAATTACTATCTATATTTAAATCGCTTACTACTTTATACCAAGTAGTATTTCCTTCTACTGCTTCTCCTTGTTTTTCTCCTATAATTACTACTGCATCTTCTGCTTCTGGATAAGAATAGACAAACTTGGAACCGTTATTAGTATCACTCATGGCATTTACTTGTCTTGTTACTACTCCTAATTGATAGAAGTTATAGTCCTGTAATCCTTTTGCTTTATCCAAAGAATAGTATTGAGCAGCCATCTTTTCACTCCAATAAGTATCAGAGGCATATTTTACATTCATTCCTATCCATTTATCACCAAATTGTGGACCAAAATAACGCCAGTCTCTTGGATGAGCATATCCATAAGTAATCCATTTAGAAGCATATCCTAAGATACTACTTGCGTAGGATGCATACCAGTTTGCAGATTCTGTTGGTGAAGTATCTACCGCATTAAGGCCAAATCCATTATTTTTGTTAATTGCTAGATTGCTTCGTCCATGAGAAGTTTCATTTCTACTTAAACTTAGAGAAAGAATAGCATTTACTCCATATTTTTCTTGTGCATAATAATAAAATACTCCTTTTCCATAAAGTCTAGAATTGGAACCATTACTGGCATTTCCATAGACATCTTGTGATATTCCCATGTTATTTCTGATATATTCATCGATATTTTGACTTGAGTAACTTGTTCTTGTATGATTTGATAAATACATATAATAGTTGTAATACTCATTATCTTTATTTACTGCGTTATTATAGTTTCCATTTTTATAATCTTTTATCATTGTTGTTCTATCAGTATAGAAATATTTTCCATCATAACTATAATAAGTTCCTGATGATAGCATATCCGGTTTTGGTCCTATGATACTACCTTTACTACCAGTAAACGTCTCTTGTATTTTATTTACATAATTATGTTTAATACTTTCATCTGTTACTGTATAACTACTTGATGATTTTACCCAGGTAACTGGTACTACTTCATAGGCTTCTTGAGATATCCAGCCAGTAAAATTTCCTATTTTTACTTTGGCTGTATACACTCCTTTTGTACTAGAGTAACTAGAATCTAGTAATGCTCCATCTACGCCTCCATATAGAGAACCTGTATCCATATATGTATAAGACGAACCTGTTAAATTACTATTTGTATAAAAATAGGTTAGTGTTGTTGGATTTACACTCAAATCTAATAATGCCACATTAGCATCTAATATTTTAGTCTTTCCTGCTACTTTACCAAAGACTACTAAGTCATCTGCACCATTACTCCTCATAAAATTCTTAGCTTCATCAAAGGTATTAAAACAACCTACGGGATCTATTACTCCATCAGTATGCATTCCTGCAACTTCAAAATTTCCACATAAAGATTTATATTCATAATTTGCTTGGGAAAAAGCATATGTGTCTTTTGGATACAATAATATCCCTAATACTACTAGACTTAAGAACCATAGTTTCCTTTTCATCTTTTACCCTCCTTATAGTTTCTCAATTATATTATACAATATATCTACTGTCTTCCTTTTTAATTTTTTATTTTTTCGACAATTTTTACATTATTTTACATTGCATTTTTTTATTACTAATTCCTGGTATTGGGTTGATAAAATAAGTATTTTTAGATATAATAATAAAAGCTAGACGAGTATTTTTCATACGGGAGGTAATTATGCCGAAGTTTGACAGTTTGAGTATTTGATAATCTTAAAACACCCCTTATAGTATAAGGCTTTTTTTATGTCAAATTTTTTCTATTTTAATGTTGTCTATC
>CASEGV010000005.1:0-83630 GCA_949287595.1 uncultured Mycoplasmatota bacterium | reverse complement strand
GGATCAAACTCTCATAAAAATTATATTTTAATTAGTTTGTTTTATTGTTCAATCCTAACTGTCTCAAAGTTGACGTTTTGCTTAGTTTTCAAAGATCATTTTTTCTTTTTTTGTGTGTTATTTCCGAGTTGCATTGTTAATATATCAAATAAAAATGACAAAGTCAACATTTTTTTCACATTTTTTTCACTTTTTTTTATTTTTTTTATTTATTGTGTATTTTTCTATGATTTATAAGTAGTTTTTTGCATTTTCCATGAATATTTATTTTCTATTTTATCTTTTTGGTTTTTGTAATTATATTATTCTTTATAAAAAAAGATAATCAAATTATCTTATATCTATAATTATAAGATAACTTCATTATCATTTATTGACTACTTTCATCTTGAGCTTTTGCTTTTTTTATTTCATTATAAACCTTATTGTACTTTTCAATATTTTCTTTATTGAACATTATAGCCTTTTTTCGTACCATTCCTATCAGTTCACTTAATTCTGATTTTAAAATCATATCTAAGTCTTCTGAATAATGCATAGTTGATTTATGATATTTATATTCTCCTCGATCTAATACTTTAAAACTGCCATCTGGAAATACCCTTAAATCTAAATCATAATCAATATATTTTATTGTCCCTTCCTCAATTATATAAGGCGATGCAATGTTGCAGTAATAATAGATACCATTTTTTTTACATTGTCCGATGACATTGAACCATTGGTTTTTAAAAAAATACAACACTGCTGGTTCCTTCGTATGCCATGTTCTTCCATCTGATTCTGTTACCTTTGTTTTTTCATTTCCAAAAACTAGATAATCATCTTTGATATCTAATAGTACAGCTTCATCCCAAGCTCGGTGAATTTTACTATCATGTTTATAACTATGAATCTGGTACTTTTTTCCTATTTCTAGTTTTTCTTCCTCCATTTTTTACCTCGCTTCTTTTGTATTATACCCTTTTTTTATTCTTTTTTCAACATAATAAAAGAATGTATACGTTTCCGTTTACATTCTTATTTTTTAGAAAAATAGGATACTCCCCAGCAACCAAATGCAAATAGTACGATTAGTGCTAATGCACCAAACCATGGACTATCTAGATTTTCTGCTGCAAATGCATCTAATTTTTCATTCCATTCCTCAATAAATTTTGTCAATCCTGATGCTATTAATATTAGTTTATACATTATATTACCTTCTTTTCATTTTTTTATTTATTTTTCTTATTCTTTTTTTTGGGTTTCTTTTCTTTTGTATCACTTTCACTCACTACTTCTGCATCTGCTATTGTCTCTTCTACTGCTTTGTGAATTCTAACTACACTACTTTTTATTGCAATTGTAGAGATTAAATCTAGTATTGCATAAATAATAATAAATATTCCTATAATTTTCATTATTCCTAATGCTGCTTTAAACGGATTAAATAACAGAATTATACCACAGATAGTACTTATAATAGATATTACCATTGTGGTTTTCCACAATTCATTTTGATTTGCTTTTAACTGGAAGGCATAATTTAGTTTTCCTGCACTGCTTATAATAATTCCTATACCAATTACGATTGGAATAATACTCGCTACCGCTTGGTAACTTTTTATGACGATAATTCCAAAAATAATGGTTACTATTCCATATATAATATCCAATTCATTTCGAAATTCAGGTCCCTGGGCATTTCTTACATATCGGATTAACGCCAGTGCCCCTACTGCTACTAAAATTCCTCCTATTATATAGGAAATAGTCATTACTGTTGTCTCTGATTGAAAGACTAGTAAAAATCCTAATATCACTAATATTGTTGATGTTATGATTGATGATTTTACAAATTGCTTCATAAGTTTTTCCATATAATATCTCCCTTATTCTGTTCTAAGTGCTTCTACAGGATCTTTTTTTGATGCAATACTAGCTGGTATTAATCCACCAATTACTGTTAAAGTTACACTTACTATTACTAGTATTATAGCATGAATTGGGTTTAATTGTGCAACATTTGGTAATTCTGATAAATTTTCTATAATTTGATTCGTTGGGAATGTCAATATTTCAGCAATTATAATTCCTAATAATCCAGAAAACATTCCTACTAAAAAAGTTTCTGCATTAAATACCCGTTTTATATCTTTTTTTCTGGCACCTAGGGCACGTAATATACCAATTTCTTTTGTTCTTTCTAATACAGATATATAAGTAATAATAGCAATCATGATACATGAGACTACTAATGAAATTGAGGAAAAAGCAATTAATACATAAGCTACCGCATCCATTATACTTCCTGATAAGGAACTAATCATAGCGGCATAATCAGTATATAAAACTTGATCTTGATCTTCTTTTCCATCATTATACTCATCTAAATAGTCGGTAATATAGTCTTTGGTATCAAAATCTTTTGGATATAAATAAATGATAGATGGTGTGACTTCTGCTCCTAGTACTCCTAAAATATTGTCTTTTGTTACTGTTGATGTTGTTTCATCAAATGGTTGCCCTGTTAGGACGTTATATTCTACTTCTTGTTGTCTTTTTACAATATCGCTGTTTTTATTTTTTTCAATTATTTGGTTTACTAAGGCTGAATTATAATAAATTCCCGATTGCGTTAATTCATTTTTATCCTCTTTTCCTCTGATAATTGCTTGCACTTTAATTACAATTGCATCACTACTATTATACATTTCTTCATAATCTTGACTTGGTACAAAGTAATTATTTACTTTCTCATAGTAGCTATTATTCGGTATTACTTTAAACTCTTTATTTAATATTTCATCAAATGATATTTTGTTATCTGTATCAAACCCTAGTTGTTCTAATGTTGCTGAATCTAATTCATTTCTAGAGTTTACTGCTAAGATGATTCCTGGATTTTCATCATCGATGTTTCCTGATAATACATCATAATCTTTTTCCAACATACTCTTTCCACTAATACTTTCCGGATATAGTGTCCATCCCATTACACCAGTCATTGATGTGGTGGACATTGAATAGTTGGTTGCGGTTGGTACCATTGCGTAGTTTCCATCTGCTTTCTTTGTAACTACATTTAATGTTGTTCCATATTCATAGCCAATGGCATTTAATTTATCTTTATCCATATTTTCAATGTAATTAATATAGTCTTCATCTATTTTATTAATATGTAACATTGTTTCTAAACCATTTTCTTTTGGATATATCACTTTTTTATTTGTATATTGTTTATGTTTTTGTTGATTTTTAATAATTTCTTGCATGGTATCTTCATTCATACTCATCGCCTGAGTACTGATAGTAATTGGCATTTGTGATAATGTATCAGCTTCATACTCATCAATTTTTGCTTGAAATCCATTAGATAAGGATAGTATTAAAGCAATTCCTATAATTCCAATAGAAGAAGCAAAAGCTGTTAGAGCAGTTCTACCTTTTTTTGTTTTTATATTATTAAAGGATAATTTTAAAGCTGTCCAGAAACTCATTGCTGTTTTTTTGATAATTAAGGGCTTGGTTTCTTTTTCTTCTCTTTCCACAGGATTAGAATCTTTTTTTAGTTTTCCATCCTTTAATTCCACAATTCTTGTGGAATATTTTTCTGCGAGTTCACGGTTATGAGTTACCATAATAACTAATTTGTCTTTTGATATATCTTTAATTAAGTCCATAATCTGCTCGCTTGTTTTGGTGTCTAGCGCTCCTGTTGGTTCATCAGCTAGAATGATATCTGGATTATTGGCTAGTGCTCTTGCAATTGCGACACGTTGCATTTGACCTCCAGATAGTTGATTTGGCTTTTTATGAGCGTGCTCTAATAATCCCACTTTTTCCAAAGCCTCTTGTGCTCTTTTTTTCTTTTCCTTTGTTCCAACACCACTTAAAGTCATTCCCATCTCTACATTTTCAAGAATAGAAATATGACCAATCAGATTATAATTTTGAAAAATAAATCCTATACAATTATTGCGATAGGCATTCCAATCATTTTCTTTATAATTCTTGGTAGACTTGTTGTTGATAATTAAATCACCTGAATCATAATGATCTAGTCCACCTATAATATTTAATAAAGTAGTTTTTCCACTGCCACTTGGTCCTAAAATACTTACAAATTCATTTTTTCTAAATTGTAAGCTGACTTCATCTAGTGCTTGTTGAACAAAATTGCCAGTTTTATAACTTTTACTTATCTTTTTTATTTCTAACATCTTCATCCTCCTTTTTATTTTCTTTATAATTATTGTTTTTTTGATTTATCTCTGGTTCATTATCATCTTTTGGTTCATACTCAATTGTTGAAAGATTTTCTGTACCAGTTATTTTTTCATATAAAAATCTTTTATCTTTGGTTACTAAACTTTTTATTATCCATATTATATTTAACCAAAAATATATTTTTAATATCAAAATACTGCTATTTTTTATTATAGATGTGAGCCCATTATCTACAGACATATTTCTTATCCACTTTATTATTATAAATTGATAGTAAAAGAGTACATAGCTTAGTAGATATCTTAATGTTACTTTTATCTTATTTTTGATGTTACTTGTTTCCTTTTTTGATGTTACTTGTAGTTTTAATATCATTTTTCCAAATGTTTTTCCATTAGTAAATAACGGTATTCCTATATAATATAGAATAATACTAAATAGCAAGTTATATTTTGATGCTTTTGTATTATATGATAGGATGCTTACTACCATTACCATTATAACAAGAAAAAAGAAATCAATACAGTAGGAAAGTGCTCTTCTAAAAAATGTTACTTTTTTTCCTCGCCTGAAACTATGTTCATCTAGTTCTTTTCTAGAAGGTAGTATTTTAGATATTAATGGTGTTAATAAACAACCTAGTAAGGCTCCTGTTGTATTTAATATTAAATCATCTACATCAAATAATCTGTAAGGTCTAGGATATATTCCATATAAACCTGTTAATTGAGTGAGTTCAAAGAAGAGACTTAATAAAAATCCATATAATATTATTTTGTGCCATTTACATTCAAAATAATAACGTAAATATACTCCGAAAGGAAGTGTTAATAAAATATTAAATGCTGCAATATAGAAAGTTGGACTTTTGATGATTGTTAAATATGATGAGAGTTCATTCCAGTGGAAAGAGATTGTATTAGATAATTGTCTTATAAAATCAAAAGGAACTAACTGTGTTGTTTCGGTTGTTAAGTTTTTAACTTCATCTATCGTTGGTAAAGGAAGTATTACTAAAAAGTAAGCACATAATAAATATAGTATAAAACTATAAAAAATAACACTTCTTAAAAATGGAATAGAGCCATATTTTCTATACTGATAAATTAAAAATGGTAACGTAAAAACAAATGCTATGATTGGAAAGAAAATAAAAGCAGTTGCAATAGGTAATTTATAAGCAGACATATTTCCCCTCCTTAATCTTATTCATTATATCATGACTTTTGAATTTAAAAAACAGGATTTTCCCCTGTTTTGATGATTATAAAGATAGTGTTTTTGACATATTCGATAGCAATTTTTATTCTTTTTCCACAAGAAATGTTAATAACGTTTCCGGGTTCTTTCCTTCTACTGCTATATCATATATTAAATCAATTATTGGAATTGATACTTTTTTATCTTTTAATAATTTATAAATAGACTCTAGTGTGTAAAAGCCTTCGACTGTAGTGTTTGCTAAAAACTCTTTTATTTCTTCTTTTGAGCGTTTTTCACCTAGTAATTTACCAAATCTGAAGTTTCTACTTTTTACAGAAGTGCATGTTAATAATAAATCTCCAAAACCTGCAAATGATAAGACAGTTTTTTTATCTCCGTGAAATGCATCTATAATTTCTCTCATGTCATGAATCGCTTCTGTTAATAGCATTGCAGTTGTAGAGTCATTTGCTCCTAGACCTTCTAGCATTCCGGCTGATAAGGCTATTACATTTTTTATTGATCCACAAATTTCTGTTCCTATGATGTCTTTTGTTGTTCTTAATTTAATATAATGATTCGCAAGTGCTTTTCTTACAAGTTTTTCTGTTTTTTCGTTTTCTGTTGCTAGTGATAGACCAGCTGGCATTTTTGTTACTAAATCCACTGCAAAAGATGGTCCGCTGATTACAGCAATATTTTTTGTATCTAAGTATTTCTCTAAAATTTGGTTAATAAATAATCCTGTTTCTTGTTCAATTCCTTTGGTTGCTATTAATATATGGTTATCTTTAATATATGGTTTCATTTCAACTGCTAATGAATCTATAAAAGCTGCTGGGATAGCTATTACTAATAAGTCTTTATCTTTAATACATTCTTCTATACTTGTTGTTAATTTTATTTTTTCTGAAATTGAGAAATTGGGAATTAACCTTTCATTTTTTCTTGTTCTTTCTAACTCTTGTTTTTCTTGTTCAAATTTTGTCCACATTGTAATATCACAATTATTTTCAATCATGATACTACTTAGAGCCATTCCATAGGCTCCACATCCAAATAATCCTACTTTCATGTTTTTTCCTTTCTAATTAATGGTTGGTGAATATGAACTTGGCATGATTTGGATAAATGTATTTCCATCATTTATTTCAACTTCACTTCCATCACTGTATGTATATATTGTTTTAGCACTTCTTGTAGATTTTGTCCAGTGTATTGGTAGAGCATATCCATTGGTAATATAGTATCCTTCTCCTGTGCCTGTTGTATCTAAGTCTTGTCTACCAGCACTATCTAATTGATAATTTCTCACTTTTTCAATAATAATATTTTTATAGTGTAATTGCTCTCCTGTCACTTTGTCTATGTGTGGTATGTCATTCATATATCTTAAATAAACTTTTCTTGTGGCATCATAAGTATAACTTCTTGTTTGATAATAGGAGTATGGTATTGAAATCGTATTTGCTGTTAATAATCCATCTTTGGTCACTGGTGTTTGTTCTTCCTTTCCTGTTTCTGGATTAATTGTTGTTGTAGTTGATACTGGTTCATTTAAATTTACTTCTTCTGTTGTATAATTTAGTAATTTCCAGTTTTGTGTCGTTGCCTGATATCCTTTTTGTGATGCATACGAATATAGTTTTTCTGTTGTTGTAAATACGTTATGTGGAGCTGATATTGTTCTATCTCTCCAGAAGGGAGCATCATCATATAAGCCATTAATATTATTTACACCTAATGCACTGATATCATTTTGAGCATAAGTACTCCATCCATAATGTGCATAAATTGCATCGCTTTCTAATGCATAGTCTAAAAAATAATGTCTTGAACTTCTTACTGGACCAATGAGTGATACATCTTTATCTTTATACATGGCCATGATTCTAGTTAGTCCACCTTCTACGATGATTTCGTAATTAATATAGGATTCTTGAAGTCCTGCGTGTTTTCCATCTCCAATATTGTTGTCAATCATTACAGCAACTGGCCTTTGATTACTATCTTCATCTACTATTGTCAACTTTTTTTCTGGCTCTTCTATCGTAGGCTTACTTTCTTCTTTTGTTGGTGGTTTTTCAACTGGCTCTTTATCAATTACAAATATCCAGAGGAATATTGCTATTATTAACCCTAGTATTATGATAGAAATTGTTATTACCAGTTCCTTTTTAGACAGTTTTCTCCTTTCTTTTTTCATTCATAAACACTCCTTTATAGCCTTATTTTATCATATTTTTCATATTATATAGGTGCGATGTATTTTTTTTGCGACAAGTTATGTCAAGCACTTTGACTTTACCTAGTTTATTTATTATAATTTTAATAGAGGTGGTACTATGAGTCAGGTAAATCCTGAAAATTTTCCAAAAGAAGATATAAAACTTAAAAGTAAAATAGGGCGAATTGTTGCTATTGGTGTTCTTGCTGGTGTTATTATTGCTAGCGGGCAAAAGAATGCGAGTGAGACAGATAATGAGTTGGATTCTATGATTTCTGATAATACTTTAGAAGTTTCTATAGACGATATTAATGATAACTTGAGTTTAATTATTAATGATAATGATTGTGGAAATGCTTTTTTTGAAGATTTTTGTCAATCTTTAGAAGAACAAGGAATTGAATTTCGTACCTCTCGATCTAATGATAATCTTGATTATGAGAACTCTACAGTTATTACTTTAGATCAACAAATGGTAGCCGGTGAAGGGATTGCGTTAGTAGGGCCTCAAAAAGATGGTACTGCTAATCATTCTGAAGCATTGCTTATGTCGATGTTAGTTACATTACATAATGATGGTTGGGAAGCTAATGCTATTGCTGGTATTCCACAATATCAATCGTTAGATAATGGTGATATTATTTATACTACTGTTCCTTCTCCTACTGAGCAAGCTGCTACTAAAAGTGATGCACAAATTACTTTAGCTATTGGAACTATGCCTGCTGATGCTACTATAGATAAGTTGGTCAAAGATGTTACTGTTGCTCTAGGTAGATATTCTAATTATTTAATAAATGATGAAAAGCATGTGGAAATTGTTTCAGAACCTAATAGTGTGCATGCGGAATATGACAATTCTTATTATTTTGATAAACAAATCCTTGCTGCTGGTTCTTTTAGTTATAGTAAACATGTGGAAATTGCTGATTCAAAGTCACAACATCATGCTAAATAGTCCTTAGGGACTTTTTTTATTTGCATTTTTATGGTATAATAGCGTCTAGTTTTAGGAGGGATTATGAAAAAAGTTGGATTAGAGTTTTTTACTAGTTTTTTCTCTCTATTTATTGGATGCTTATTCGAGATTTTAGTTTTAAAGTATTTTCCCTGGGATAATTTTTTAATAGAGATTCTTTTGATTTCTATGCTATTTGCTTTTTCATTTGCTATTGCTTATATCTTTGGTAACTTGCATGAAAAAATTGAAGTCAATCCTATTTTTACATTTTCTCTATGGTTACGTAATCAAATTTCTGGAAAAATTGCCTTTGTTACTATTTTATCTCAGGGTTTAGGAGCAATATTAGCGGGATTTGTTTTGTCCTCTGCTTTTCATGATGGAATTAGTGATATTGTTGCTGGTTACGGAGAGTTTAGTATGCTTAATGCTTCTTTGGATAATGTTATTTTAATTGAGTTTCTATTTTCATTTATTTTAGTATTTTATTATCTTACTATGAAAGATAAGAGCTTATCCTCTACATTATCTGGGATTTTATGTAGTTTACTTATTCTTGTTCTTTTATTCTTTTCTATTCCATATACTGGAGGTTGTGTAAATCCTAATCGAAGTCTTGTTAGCAATATTTTTGTCAATGCTGATTCTTTACGTCAAATATGGATTTATGTTTTAAGTTCTCTTGCTGGTACTGTGTTTGCTACTATCATTTATCACATTTATTATCAAATTAGTAATAAAGTATCTTTACAACACTTTTCGTAAAATAAAGTGTCTATTTTTTGTCATCTTATATTTTGAGATTTGTAATTTTTTGTCTAATTTTCGTCTAAAAATGTAAGTTTATATTGAAAGTTTTTTTTGCATATGATATATTAGTAATGTCTTTAATGACATAGGGGATTAGTTAAATGGTATAATAATGTTGGTTACCATGGAATTACAAATAGCTAGTTCTATATTTTATAAGCTATTAATCTCATACAGGGGATTAGTTAAATGGTATAATAATGGTCTCCAAAACCACTGTTGGGAGTTCGATTCTCTCATCCCCTGCCATTTAGAATTATAAGCAGCAGTGGTGCTGCTTTTTTTATTGATATGCAGGTGATGACTTTTAAACTAGACCTATTGCCAGCCGGGTAGTCCTTTTGTCTAGTTTAAAAGATTTTCAATACTCTCTTCTTTCTCAGTTGTTTTGTTATATAAATTACGAAATATTTTAATTATAGGGAGAATTTATATGACTGAACAAACCATCAATGAACTTGCAGATTTTTTTAGAACATTTAAACAAGGAGAAACAAAACAACCACCGCAAAGTAATCTCACTTATGATGATGCTGTAACCTACTTTTTTAGGAATATGGAAGTGCGAGGATTGGCAAGTGAGACCAAACATTTTTATAAGGACAAACTTAATGCATTTCGAAAGTTCTTAGTGCAGATTAGGAAAGTTCAAGCTTTAGAGAGCCTTACTTCTTCTGAACTAGAATATTATATTGAAAGTAAGTATTCCAAGAATAAGATTAATACTTTTAATTGTCATGCAAGAGCACTAAGAGCTTTCTTTAACTATCTAGAAAGAGATGGTTATTTAATTGCCAATCCTGCTCGTAATGTTAAACCTAAAAAAGTTAGAAAAGAAAAAATCGATTACTTTACGGTAGAACAGGTGCGAAAGCTCCTTACTTCGTTTGACTTACGCTACAAGTCCGAACTTCGTAACTTATTAATTGTTATGGTACTTTTGGATACTGGTATTAGAAATAGCGAACTTGTGCGTATCAAACTGGAAGATATTAATACAAAAGAAAGAAGTATCTACATATATGCTACTAAGACAAATACTTTTCGCACCGTGTACTATTCGAAAGAAACAGAGAGAATATACAATGTTTATAGACGTGAAGTTTTAAAAGGAGCAGAAAAAGGACCACTATTTGTAAAGTTTCATCGCCAGTATAACGAACCTATTTTGGATTCACCTTTAAATACAGAAATGGTTTATGGATTACTTAGTCGTAAGGCAAAGAAAATATTTGGCCCTGGATTTCGTATGAATCCACATAAGTTCCGTCATACTTTTGCGACTCACTTTGTTATTAACGGAGGTGACCCTTTTTCTCTCCGTGATCTTTTGGGACATACTAATATTGAAACTACCAAGATTTATGTAGATATGTCTCCAAAAGATCTTAAAACTAAACACGCTAAACATTCTATTATCTCTAATATAGAAAATGATAGACAAGCTGGTGAGTATCATGAAAAATAGAAAGATACTCGTATACGAAGACTTTCATAATACTCCTTATCTTTTACTTAAAGGGAAATGGTTACAAAAACTTGGCTTTCATTTTCATGATACTGTCGAAATAAAGCAGTATAAAGATAAGTTGATTATAACGAAAGTAAAAGACCCAAATCTAAAAAAGATTTGAGTCTTTTTTCGTCTATGGCACCGCTTGCCTATATCGAACACCCAACGTAAGTTTTGGAGACCATTATTATACCATTTAACTGATGAAGCCCTAATTACCACAGTCCCGTTTCTAATAAGCTTTCCATGGTAGTTCATGATCTGTTATATAAATTACTCATCTTTATTATACGAAGAAAATGATTTTTACACCAGTAAAATTAAAACTTTTTTTGATGAATTTGAGTACGAAAAAGTCATCAAAAAATTTCGGGCTTCGCCCGCCATCGGTTGGGACTTTTGTAGATTCTTCTTTTTAAAAGTATAGATAAATAGAAAGAAAAATCAAAAGGTAATTTTTATCGTGTGGGGAAAGCGGTTGTTTTATTTTATAATTCAGTATTATTGTGTTTTTTATACTTGTTAAACTAAAAAACTAGAAAATTTTAATCTTCCTAGTTTCATTTTTATATCTTATACTTGTGCACCAATTATCCACTGAATCCATCCTCTAATAGTGCTCGCTCTTCTATTTACTGTTTCCTCAGCCATTTCTGGAATATATTTCCTTATTATATCTTTTATATCCTTCCTAGATAGAAGCTCTCCATTTTCTATAAAGTATTTATATACATCATAAAATGGTTTGTGCTTTAAAATTAGCCCTATTATTTTTTCATTTCTTGTTTTTATATCAACGTTAACTAATGCAAAGCCGTACGGAGATAATTTGTATTCACCATACTTATCACCTTTTTGCACTAACTCTAGATATCTAAGTGCATCAATATAATACTTCCCTTGTCTATTATCAAACTCTAATTCGTTAGCTATATCATTTGCAGTGTTTACATCGTTACTGATAAGTTCCAATGCTCCTATGACTTTTGAAAATGAATCTGCTTGTGGAAGTGGAACCTCATCTTGAGGTAATTCATTCACTAATTCTATATTCTGAAATATTTCTTTCTTAACTGTTTCAGCCGATTTACTTGAAATCATATATCGTTTTATCTTATTTATCTTTAATGAATTATAGTTATACAAGTCTTCAAATGAATATATAAACATATTATATACACCATTATCGTAAGCAAAGAAAACTGGTACAATTTCTTTTGTTACTTTATCTTTCCAATGTCTATATGGATAATATAATTGTCTAATTACAAAATCTTCTGGCATAGAATTTTTTGCTTCTACTAAGACCACTTTTGATTTACTCTCATAGCCACCATCAATTTCGATTGCTGCTCCGTTTACTTCAATGCTATTTTCGATTTCATTTGAAGAAATAATAAAATCAAAAGTGTTAGTTCTCATTTTTCCTTGAATTGTTTCATATAATTCTTCACCAAAAGCATCTTTAAACATTCCTGACAAGGAGGCAACATTTAAAGCATTACTTTCCGAATAGATATTATCTGGATCTATTGTTTCAATAAAACTTGGTAATTCAACTTTTTTAATATTTATTTCTTCATATTTAGTATTTTTAATAGTTTCAAATAGGTTAAACTTTCCGATAACGTATTCCCCGTTTCTTATTGGTAGAATACCTAGATCATTTTCTTTAAATACTTTGGGCAATTGCTTTGAAAAATCAAATTTGGCCATTAATCGTGGTTCTTTATAAACTCTAATTTGATCAGCTGTAATTTTAAAGTACCCGTTTTCTTTTATTTCATTTAGAATATTATAGTCAGTAAATATCTCCTCCCAAAGTTGGGCAACTGTTTTTTTCAAATCCGCACCTCCTAATTATTAAAAGTTCTGTCATTTTTATAGTTTGTAATTATTACTTCTTCTACTTTGCCTCGCTTTTTACCATTAGAATTAATATTACGTTTTGCTTCTATCACATATATGTTAAACGCTTTGTATAATTCGTTTACTAGTTTTGTATTATGATTCGATAACATTACATAGCATCCTCTTTTATCTAATTCTTTAAAAACTTTAGCAAGTCTTTTTTGTTCTTCTTTACCAAATCCCTCTTCCGTATAACTGTTAAAAGTGGAAGTATCAGAATCATAAGGAGGATCAAAATAAATAAAATCACCTTTTTTAGCATCTTTTACTGCTTCTTCAAAATCCGTTGATAAAATCCTAATATTATTGTAATTTAAATATCCACAAACAATTCCAAGGTTTTGTCCTTCATATGTGTTTACTTTTGATTTTTTTCCGAAAGGAACATTGAATTCATTCTTACTATTAACTCTATATAAACCGTTGAAACAAGCTTTATTCAAATAAATAGTTCTTGCCGCTCTTTTGTAATCAGCCATTCTATTAAATCTTTTTTTGTCTCTGTCCATATTTCTGATTTTATAATAGTAGTCTTCTGAATGCTCAGTTTCGTGATGGTTTAACTCTTTGCACATTTTATCAAACTTATTAGCATCTTTGATACATTCATACACATTCATTAATTCTTTATTATAATCATTAATTACTGCATTTTTTGGAGAAAGTTCAAATAAGAAAGCCCCTCCACCAACAAATGGTTCATAATAGGTATTAAAGGTATCTGGAGCATATTCTTTTAATTTATCAATTATTTGCCTTTTTCCACCTGCCCATTTTACAAATGGCTTTCCTTTCAACATAATGTTACCTCCTACTTTTTCTTTTTCCTATACATATTATATATTATTTTAAACAAAAACAAAAGGAGAGTTAATTTTACATTCTTTATTTTCTCTATTTATAAATATAAAATGGTTAAAATATTACGGGGAAAATAAAAAAGGAAGTCAATAAAATAAAGACTTGATATAAAAGCCATACTTTGTATGATAAAGTATGGCTTAACTGTTAGACCAATATACAATCATTTTTTGTGGATAATAAGTGGTACTATACAGTTGATAAATTATGTTATTATATCTAGGACCATTTGTTATATAACCTATACTAGATGTGAAATAGTTGTTCATAATATCACCCTCAAGCTTAATGATATTATATCAACTCCATATTTTATGTCATTTTTTGTAATCTTACTCTATTTTTTTTGTCACTAGTATTCTTTTTTCTTTTTTTATTACTATTTTTTTTATTTTGCTCTCCTACTATTTTATAAAAAAATGGTATGTTTTGTGCCTGACTTCTTGTACTCATAATTGTATTATTTTCAACATGTTGAACAGTGTTAATATTATATGCATTATTATAGTTAACGATCATATTATTCATCACCTTTCTCATTAATCCATGAGCCACCGCTTACCATTACATTCGTATTCAAACTGGTATCCGGCTGCATAACATAAGTTGCAACAATATTAAGTGCTGTATAACTATTCATTTTTGTGCTTTCAAGACAGGTTTGCTTTACTTGCTCACTTATTATTTGTGGTTCCCCTACTTTTGGTTGCCTAGTTTGTGATAATTTTTCTTGTATTATTAAATTTGGATTAAATGGCTTATTAAATTCTAGTTCATCCATAAAATCTTCCGCAATTTTCCATATTAAATCTGTCACTTCTTCATTTTCGTCTTTAATAGGTAACCCTATTTCTTTTGCTTCATTCCTTCCTAATGGATAACCATGGTGATAAAACTTTGTATTTAATGTTTCTGATATTATTTTTATTTTATTATCATCTTTCATATGTGTTTTTAATAATTTTTCGCCCATTGATAATCCTAACTGAGAACTTCTTTTTGCAAATCCTATCAATGTCGGAGGAATTTCTGAGGTTAATTTATCAAAAGCGCGCTGAACAAGTTCTTGATCTGTAATACCTATTCCTTTTACAAACTCTATATATTTAGTTATATCCTCATACCCTAGAGTCATTGTCTGCCCTTTATCTGTAGTTATATTAATTTGTGGATCCAACGGTCCTAAATTTCCATATGGATGCATTATTATTTCGTCTGCTCCTAATGCTAATAGTGTTGCCGCACTATATGCAGTGTATGGGATTAATATGGATACTTTATCGAATTTTTCACGTAGAAGTGAAATAATTCTCCATGAAACTATTGGGTCTCCACCGTTACTTAATATTAATAAGTCTACTTCTTTCTTTGAAGAATCTATTAGGTTCATTTGTCTTATAAATTCAGGTATTACATCTTGGCTCATTTCAGCAGAACAACCTGGTCTAATTGATGTAACATACGTAATTAAAGGCTTATTCCTTTTTTCCTCAAGTTGCTTGTATAAATCTTTCCTCGTTGTATATGACATATTCCACCTCTTTCTATTTGTATTATACAATACTTTTTTGATTTTTCATATTTATTTTCCATAAATTTATGCACTTTACAATAAAAGAATCGCTTTCCCCACACCCCTGGCGATTCTTTTGTTTTGATTTTTCTTTCTATTTATATACTTTTAGAAAAAGTAGAATCTAAAAAGTCTTATTTACCTTAAGCGAAGCCCGAAATTTTTTTCGTATAATAAAGATGAGTAATTTATATAACAGATCATGAACTACCATGGAAAGCTTATTAGAAACGGGACTGTGGTAATTAGGGCTTCATCTCCAAAACCACTGTTGGGAGTTCGTTTTTCTCGACCTCTGTTATAGATAAATACTAATATAGATAAAATTATTATAAAACATAATTTACAATATATTTTAAGATTGAAATTTCTTTTCTTTTTTACTTTTTCTATTATGTCATTACGAAAAATTTGTAATAGCTATATTAATTGTTCGTAACTAATTATGATATTTTATCCCAGTTACTTTTAATTGTATTTCTTACAACTTTGTACTAATAGATTGAATCTCATTATCAATTGTTTAGATATTTCAATCACCTGTGCAATGTATATAATTTTTTATTCATTCTATGTTATATGAGGTAATAATACTATTAGTCTTTTCTTCTCTTGCAAACATTCTCAACTTTAATATAGAAACTATATAATCAATTAATATTTATCTATCAATTTTCCTTTTTCATTAATGCTTTTCAATAAAAACTTAATAATTTCATTATCATAATTATATAATTCGTGTTTTCCATATTTAATAGTCGTTAATTTTAAATTATTCTTCTTGCAAAAATCACTAATATCTTTATACAGTACCGTCTTATCAGATGTCCCATGAATTATTGAAATATTTTGAAATTTATACTTTTTAATAGCATTATCACCATTTTTAAATTCAAGATAAGCATCTTTATATATTTTAATATTATTATATAAAGACATAGACGTATTAGTCTCAAAATAATCAAGTGATATTCCTGATTTACGTTCCATAATCTCACAAAAATTGATAGCAGGACACATTAGTATTGTTTTTTCTATATTTATACTATTCTGTATTAACTTATTCAAAACTATAAATCCACCGAAACTACATCCAAACAAATATATAGGCACATTATATTTTGTTTTTACATAGGCAATTATTTCTTCTAAATAGTTTATACATAAACTTAAATTAAATAATGAAAAATCCGTTTTATCGGCTCCATGGCCTGGAAAATCAAAAGAAATTATACCAATTTTATTCTTTAATAAATCATTATAAAATCTAGCTGCCCATGTTTTATTGCTACCTAACCCGTGACAATAAATTATCATTTTATTCATACTATCTTTAGGTATAGCACTAAAAGTGTTTATCTTATTATTAACTAAATAGTTAAATTTAACTCTTGCATCTCTTTTTACTTTTTCTATATTTTTTTCATCCATGATAGTCCTCTTTTTCAAGACTAATTATATCATATCTTTTCATATATTTATAAATACTTCTTGTTAAAATAGTTTGCGTTATCTTTAGTGTATCTATTAAAAATTATTCATTTTCATAAATATGCCATTATATTTATCTACTTTTTTATGACAGATTATGAATTTGATATTAAATATTTGCGACTGCTTATCACATCACTAGATAGATTTATTAGAAACAAGTGATAATTTCTGTCTAATTGGAGAAATGTCCAAGTTTTCTTCTTTTCCCTATGATTTGGAGATAATGTTGAGGTCAACAACATCAATAATAGGAAAACGAACATATTTAACGGAGTTATTACAAGCTGATAATAAATAATTGACCTTTTGGTATCAAGACTAGTAATTGGACACTCCTTAACACTATTTTTTCATCTTTTTTGGTTCTATTTTTTATTTTAGCCTTACAATAAATGTGGAGGTAAGATATGGAAGCAAAAGATATAAGAAAAGTAGCTTGTGTAGGAGCAGGCGTTATTGGTTATAGCTGGGCTTTGTATTATTCTTTAAAGGAGTTATCTGTTACCGTTTATGATTTAACAGATGAGAAGCTTCAACTTGCTAAGAAAAGAATTCATGAAAGTTTAGTTAACTTAAAACAAAATGATGTAGTTAACGAAAATGAAATCGATGAAATTGAAAGTCGAATTAGTTATACTACTTCTATGGAAGAGGCTGTAAAAGATGTTCAGTTTATTACTGAGTCTGGTCCTGAGAATTATGAAGTAAAACGAAAAATGGCGGAAGATATGGAAAAATATACATCTAGTGACACTATTATCGCCTCTTCTACTTCAGGATTATTGGTTACAGAAATTGCTAAGAACGCAAAACATCCAGAAAGGTTTATTGGTGCACATCCTTATAATCCACCACATTTAATTCCATTAGTAGAACTTACAAGAGGAGAAAAGACGGATGACCATGTTTTGGAAGTTGCAAAAGAGTTTTATCAAATGATTGATAAGGAGCCTGTTGTATTACAAAAAGAAGCACTAGGATTTATCTGTAATCGTATTCAAATGGCTGTATATAGAGAAGTATGTAATCTAGTAATGAAAGGTGTTTGTACTATAGAAGATGCAGATAAGGCTGTCACTTATGGTCCTGGTTTACGCTGGGCTATCATGGGACCTAGTTTAGTTTTTGAACTTGGTGGTGGTGAAGGTCATATTGATGGACTTATGAAGCATTTAAATCCGTCTATTAGTTTATGGCTTCATGACATGGCAGATTTTAAAGATTTCCCTGAAGAATTTCCAGAAATTGCCAGAAAAGGTGTTGAAGAAGCTTTAAAAAATAGACCTCAAGAAATTGGAAATGATGATCAAAGCCTTGCAGAATATCGTGATAAAATGCTTATTTCATTATTGAAATTACATAATAAACTATAAAATAAAAACTACTAAAGATTATATTTACTTCTTTAGTAGTTTTTTTATTCATTTATTCATTATTAAATTTTAGTAATTCTCTTATGTCGTCCACAGATAAATTTTGGAAGCTTTGATATTCATCACCATCATTTTCAATTAATTTATCACTCAGTATTTTTTTCTTTTCTTGTAAATCTAATATTTTTTCTTCTATTGTTCCTTTTGTAATTAATTTAATTACTTCTACAGTGTTTTTTTGTCCAATTCTATGTGCTCTATCAGTAGCTTGATTTTCTGCTTGTGGATTCCACCATAAGTCTAGATGAATTACGATATCTGCACTTGTAAGATTTAATCCTGTTCCGCCACTTTTTAACATAATTAAGAACACATTGGTATCATCCATGTTAAACTTATCTACTAATTCTTGGCGCTTTTTGCTACTAACAGAACCATCTATTACATAGTTTGTTATACCTTCTTTATCTAGCTCATTTTTAACAATATTTAATGCTGTCTTAAAACTTGTAAACAGTAATATTTTATGTCCATTACTTATTGCTTCGTTAACTACATCTATTAAGTGATTTATTTTTGATGAAGTTTTTGTAAAATTATCAAATATAATTTTGGGATCAATGCATACTTGTCTAAGTCTGGTTAACAGCGTTAAAATCTGCATTTTATTTTTTGTAAAACCGGCTTTTATTAGTTCTTCCATTTCTTTTTTTGTCTGTTCAACTAATGCAGCATATATTTTCTTTTCTTCCTCACTCAAATCTATATAAATATTATTTTCAATTTTATCTGGTAAATCTTTTAATACTTCATTTTTCTTTCGTCTTAAAATAAATGGAGCCACCTGATTTCTTAATTTACTAAGAACTAAATTTGTAGTATCATCAAACTCTTCTCCGATTTTATACTTTTCCTTAAATTTTGATTTATTAGAAAGAAATCCTGGCATAATATAGTCAAATATACTCCATAATTCTAAAATAGAGTTTTCAATTGGTGTTCCTGTTAGGGCAAGTTTTACTTCGCTATTAATACTTTTTACTGCTTTTGTTAACATGGCTGTTGGATTTTTTATATTTTGTGCTTCATCTATAATCATAACTTTAAAATTCATTTCTTTATAGATATCTAAATCTTCTCTTAATAGCCCGTAACTTGTGATATATACATTCCCCTCATACCAAGATAATTGTTTATGACGTTCTTTCTTTACTCCTGTAAATATTCTTCTTTTAATATCATCACTAAATTTTTTAAATTCATTATCCCAATTATATACTAGTGCTGTTGGTGTTACTATTAATATTTTAGCTTTCTCGTCTTTTACTTCTTCTAATACCTTTTTAATAAATATAATTGTTTGTAGACTTTTACCAAGGCCCATTTCATCAGCTAGTATTCCTCCAAGATTACATTTATAAAGATTATATAGCCATTTTACTCCTTCTTTTTGATAAGCTCTTAATAATTTTTCTTCTTCTTTAGAGAAAACTACTGGAGCATTTTTATACTCCTTAAAATTCTTAATAAATGAATCAAATAAAGTATTAGTTCTAATAAATCTATTTTTATTTCTTAAACTGTCTAGATAAAGTGCTCTAAATTTAGGAATTTCACCACTATTTTCCTCTAGCTCTAAATCTTCTTTTAACTCTTCTAATTCTTTTACCGATGGATCAAGTAAGTCTAAGATATCTCCACTTTTTAATCTGTAATATTTTTTCTTACTCTTTAGGCTTAGAAAAATATCTTCTAACTCATCAGTATTAACATTATCTAATTTAAATTCATAATTTATGATATTATCTTTTCCTATACTAAAACTAGTAGTACCTTGAATTTTTCGAATTAGATTCGTATTTTTTAATTTTTCACTAGTCAACACTTCATATTCTTTGGCAAGTTCTTCTAATCCATTTTCCATGAAATCAACTATTTCATCTATATCATAAAGCATTAGATTCCCATCAAAACCATATTTTTGGATTTCTAGAAAAACACTTCTTTCTAACTGTCTATCTCTTACTAGTTGTTTATCATCTTTATCAAAATAATTAATTTCTATATTTTCATAATTAAAAATAATTTTACATTCTATATATTCTTCCAATATATCAAAATATAGTTTTACATTAGGCGTTTTTACAATCACTAAGTCATCTACAGTATCATCTAATATTACTTTATCCTTAATACTAGGAATTAGATAATCTTTGAATTCAGAGAAGTTATCAGAAGGAAATGATAGACTATTTAAGTTTTCTTCTAAAATCTTACCAGCAATAATTTTTTCCACTTCATTTAATTGATAAATTCCTTTATTATCTATTAAATAACTATAATCATCAGACAGTGACTGTAATGTTGCTAAATCATAGTCTATATTTAATATGTGGATATCATCCTCTTTTGTTATCTTATAATTAAATGGTAGTCCCTTGATGACGGATAGTTCCTTATTTATATAAGGTGATTCTACATATATACTATCAACAATTGAAAATAAGCTATCTAATTTATTTTTGTTTAATGTTATAGAAGAGTCATATCGATAGGTTTTATAATAGCACATTTCTATAAAGTTCAATAGTTTTTTAGAAGTTTCATTGAAATAATAATCTTGATTATTGTAGATAAAATCTTTTCCAAATTTTACTGAACGATTATTATGGTAACTTTCAATAAAGCTATTTACTTTATTTCCTAATACATAAAGTTTTTTATCTCCTACCTTGAATCTTAAATCATATTCTTCTGTTTCTTCATAATCATAATAGTTCATATATTTTTCTAGCTTTAAATAAGGAACTATTTTAGCTTCTTTTTTTATGATATTTTTCTTTAAAGATGCTTGTTTTATTTCATTTAAAAATTCTATTACTTTTCTTTGGCTTTGCTCTTTTTTATCGATTAGAAAAAGATCATTTTGAAATTTAACTAATACTGCTGCAACGTGTTTACAAGAATCTGTTAATAAGAATTGAGGACATGTGCAACTTGTATTTATTATTTCATCTTCTTCGTCTATATCAATTCTTACTACATATGACCTTGTAGTATGCTCAGAAGATACTATAAATCTATGATTTTTTCCGTTTAATAATCCGGCAGTTCCTACATACTTTACTTTTCTATTATCATAATCCATTCCTTTTCTTAGATCACTTATTTTAACGTATTTTTCTAGCTCATCAATCATAACATCACTTCCGTGCTTTATAGTATATCATAAAAATCATATAAAGTATATTTTTACTTATTTTTTATATGGCAATCGCATAAAAAATAATATGTAAAAAATGGTACAATATATTTTTTAAGTAAATAAAATCATGTATCCTTATATATAAGGATGTGTGATATATGAAAACGTTATTAAATCATTTTGAAGTTTTAGAAGATCCTAGGGATATCAGAGGTAAAAAGCATGAATTAAAAAATATTTTGCTATTAACTATTTATGGTACACTATGTGGTTATACAGATTTTGTTAATATGGTAGATTTTTTAATGTTGCATGAAGATTATTTTTCTGATTTATTAGATCTTAAGTACGGTATTCCTTCTCATGATACATTTTCTAGAGTATTTTCTATCATCAACCCTAATGAATTTATGAATCTTTTTATTAATTGGATTAAAGAGATAACAAATCAAAAAGGACTTCATGTTGCAATTGATGGCAAAGCCATAAAAAGCGCTAGAGATAAAGTAAATAATGGTAATATTCCTTATATTCTTTCTGGCTTTCTTTGTGATGTTGGTATTTCTATTGGTCAAATAAAAGTTGACGATAAATCTAACGAAATAACTGCTATTCCAAATCTTTTGGATTTGATTGATATAAAAGGGAAAATTATTACTATAGATGCTATTGGAACACAAGAAGAAATTGCTAATAAAATTGTATATGAAAAAAAAGCTGCCTATATCTTAAAAGTCAAAGATAATCAGAAAGATTTAAAAGATGACATTAAAACATACTTTGATTTGGAATTAAAAAGAGATTCTACTGAAATAGATATTTTAGAAACAAATTTTGAAAAAAATCATGGGCGAATTGAAAAAAGAACTTATTATATATCTTATAATACAGAATGTATTCATAATAAAGAAAAATGGAAATCTGTTAAGGCTATTGGAAGAATGGACGTTTATCGAGAAGAAAATGGCAAAATTACTACAACCAAAAACTACTATATTCTTAGCCAACAATTTCCTACTGAAACGTTTAAGAATATTACAAGGGCACACTGGAATATAGAATGTTCACTTCATTGGAGATTAGATGTTATCTTAGACGAAGATCATTCAACAAACAAAAAAGACAATTCAATTGATAATCTAGCAATTATCAGAAAAATTGTCTTTAACTTAGCAAGACTAGATTCATCTATGGGAAATCTTACCTTAAAGAAAAAACTCACTCGATATTCATTTGACTTTAAAAACATCGAAAATCTTCTCTTTAATGTTATCTCTGCTATCTAGCTCTTTACGTCAACTTTTTATGCGATTGCCTTATATTTTTTAAACTATTTTGAGAGATGGTTTATTTGATTTTCTTTTACATAAAAGGGATTTTTTCTTGAGAATACTAGCGTACGATTATCTCCAGTTTCTCTTAATTCTTGTTCTAGTCTAGAGTTTTCTATAAATCCACAGTTATTAGCTAAGTTGATTGATGAGGTGTTTTCTTTATCAATTGATAAATGCACGTATTCACAGTCAGGACTAGCTGTAAAGATATTATTTGTTAGGGTATTTACTACATAACTTGCCATACCTTTTTTTCGATATTTAGGAACTAGTGCTATATATATTTCTTTATCATTTTTTTCCTCATCTGGCGTTATTGTCTTATAAAATCCTGCAAAATCATCCTTATAAAATATTAATGAAGAATCCCATTTTGAAAAACTAACATATTCTGTAATTGATTTATCTTTTAAATATGTATCAAAATACTTTTCGTATGAAGGACGAAAAGATTCAAACTTTACTTTATCCCATTCCATATTAAGCTCCACCTTTTATTTAACTATATCACTGTTTTTACATAAATTGATGATATTTTTATTCACTTTACAGTCACTTATTCATTTTATTGTTTATAATCTCTCTTATTTTATTGACTGTAGTGCTTTCTTATAGTAATATTCAAGTTGGAGTGATTTTCGTGACTAAGACACAAAGTAAGATTCAATTTTTTTTAAGTACTGATACCGAATATTATGAAATTGTAAAACCAATATTAGAACATCCAGAAATTATTAAAAGAAAAACGTTTGTACATCATGAAAGTTGTAGTGTTTATGAACATTGTTTAACGGTTTCTATTCTCTCTTATCTCTGGGCAAAGAAATTAAATTGGGATTACCAAAGTGCTGCGATAGGTGGATTATTGCATGACTTTTATGATGAACCATGGCAAACTGCTGACCATAAGGCTATTAATAGAAAAAAGAAATTGAGGGAGAAACATGGTTTTGTTCATGCTAGACAAGCAGCCAAAAATGCTGCTTATTACTTTCCTGAGCTTGTTACAGAAAAAGTGGATAATATTATTAGAAGACATATGTTCCCTTTAAATATTGTTCCTCCTAAATATCGAGAGGCTTGGATTGTTACTATGGCAGATAAATATACTTCTTTAGATGTTTTTAAATCTCCTAAAGAATGGCCTAAATATTTAGGATTATCTAGGAATAAACAAAGTTAATATAGTTAATCCAAAAAAATAAGTTCTTGTGTTAGAACTTATTTTTTTCTTTATTGTAATTTCAACCGCACCACTTTATTTATATTTTAATTCTATATCATAAGAGCATTTATAGTCAAATAATTTTCTGGGCATACTGTTTATTTTAAAACAAATATCATTAAGGTATTATTGGTTAACATACTTCATTGAACTTTTTTTAGTATAAACCTGCCTACTAATGTATTCGTTCTTTCACATCTATTTTAACTTAATATACATTGATACTATAAGTTTTTTATTTCTATTTAGATTACTGTTAATGTATATATAAAGCAATTTTTATAAGAAAAAAAACACAGAAATTGTGGATTTTCAGTATATTAAATTAAGCATTTGATTCATGTGATATTTCTTCTATTGTTTTATTATTGGTATTTAATAGTGCCATATTTGTCCAGTTTGAGGTTAATCCGAAATCAATATAGATTAATTGTCCTGACATGTAAGAACAGATATCACTTCCTACTACTACCATAGGATATCCCATATCTTCTGGTTCAGCGGCATAACCATTCCAACTTTTTAAGAAGATATTTTCAATCATTTTAGCTCCTTCTTCTGCATTACCAGTAGGACTTGTTGATTTGTTGAAATCATCTGTTAGTCCTGTTGTTGTGTCTCCTGGATTGATAGCATTAATTCTGATTCTTCTATTAATAAATTCTGGGCTCATACATTTATATGTTACATATGATAGTAAGCATTGTTTCGCAAATACATAAGCACTTTCAATTTCTTTTGGATGCTCCTCATACCACTTCATTGCTTCTTCCCAGGAATTTAAATTAATTAATTCTACTGCTTTAGGATAGACTTGTTGCCATCCAAAACCTCCAACAGAAGCAATGAAGGTAACAGAACCATGATCAGAGATTCTATTAAGTAACTGTTCCGTCATATATTTTTGACTATAGAAATTTACTTTTTGAACTAGTAATTCTTTTCCTTTAAATCCGGCAATTCCATGACATAAGAATAAAGCATCGATTGTCTCTGGTAAATCCGCTATTACTCTATCAATATCTTCTTTTTTACTTAGGTCTGCTTGATAAGCTTTTTTTACTGGTAAATCAATAGGATTAATATCAATAGCATATACTTCTGCTCCTAAGTCTAGTAATAATTCTGTTGCTGATTTACTCATTCCTGATGCTGATCCTGTAATTACTACTTTTTTTCCTTCATATCCAAATAATTTTTTTTAAATCCAATTTCATCATTCCTTCTATTTTACAAATTTATTTTAACACTAATTTTTCATTTTAAATCATTTTTAGCTAACTTTATTTTTTATTTACGTTAATTACTAAAAAATCCACAGAATCTGTGGATTTAAAGATTTATTCCATAATACGCATCCACTAAAATTTTCTTTAACTCCGTAACTAATGGAAGTCTAGGATTGGATGTTGTACATTGATCTTCAAAAGCTCTATTTGCTAGTTCGTCTATTTTACTCATATACGTTTCTTCATCGATTCCATATTCTTGGAATGATTTTGGTATACCAAGTTTTTCATTCATTCTATTTACCATAGCTATTAATTTATCTACACCATCTTCTATATCTTCCACTTCTAGGCCAATCTTTTTAGCAAAAGTTGCATATTTTTCATCAGCAATATAATATTCATATTTTGGAAATGATACGAATTTAGTAGGAGTAGATGCATTATATCTAATCACAAAGGGAAGCAATATGGCATTACATCTTCCATGAGCAATGTGAAATTCTCCTCCTAATTTATGGGCTAGGGAATGATTGATTCCTAAGAAAGCATTTGTGAAAGCCATACCAGCAATACAACTTGCATTGTGAACCTTTTCTCTTGCTTCTTTGTCATTTCCGTTTTCATAGGCTCTGATTAAATACTTGTGTACTAATTCTCCCGCTTTTTCGGCTAGTCCGTCTGTATAGTCACTTGCCATATTGGAAACATATGCTTCTATAGCATGAGTTAGTACGTCCATCCCCGTATCTGCTGTTAATACTTTTGGTAGTGTTAATACTAATTCCGGGTCAATGATTGCGACATCTGGTGTTAATTCATAATCAGCAAAAGGATACTTTACATTATTATCTTTATCTGTAATTACTGCGAAAGAAGTTACTTCACTACCAGTTCCTGAGGTTGTTGGAATAGCAACAAATTTTGCTTTTAGACCAAGTTTAGGATATTTATAAGTTCTTTTTCTAATATCTAAGAACTTTAATTTTAGACCTTCTTTATCAACATCTGGATGTTCATAGAATAGCCACATTCCTTTAGCGGCATCAATGGCACTTCCACCGCCTAATGCAATAATTACATCTGGCGTAAATTGTCCCATGGCACTTACACCTCTATCGATAGTATCAAAAGAAGGATCTGGTTCTACATCACTAAATACTTCAAAATGAATATGGTTATCATGTTTTTCTAATTGATAAATTACTTTATCTACATAACCTAATTTTACCATGGATTCATCTGTTACAATAAAGGCTTTGGTAATTTCTGGCATTTTTGATAAATACTGGATAGAGCCTCTTTCAAAATAAATTTTAGGAGGCACCTTAAACCATTGCATATTTACTTGTCTTTTAGCAACTCTTTTTAAATTAATTAAGTTTACACTGGATACATTATCCGTAGTACTGTTCCCTCCAAAAGTTCCACAGCCTAAAGTTAGAGATGGCATATTGGTGTTATAGATATCTCCTATTGCACCATGGGTAGATGGAGAATTTACAATAATTCTACCTACTTTTAACACATTTGAAAAATGGTTAATTGTGTCTTCATTTTCGGTATGAATTACTGCAGAGTGACCAAGGCCTCCAAATTCTACTAATTTTTCACTTAATTTGATTCCTTCCTCTTCATCTTCTACAATATAATAAGTTAAGATAGGACTTAATTTTTCTTTTGAAAATGGATATTCTTTTCCTACACCATGTTCTCTTACTACAATTACTTTTGTCTCTAGTGGAATGATAAAGCCTGCTTTTTCAGCAATATCACAAGGGTCTTTTCCTACCACTTCTGAGTTTAAATCATAACCGTCTTCTTCTTTTGTAAACATGTAGTTTTTTAATAATTCTTTTTCTTCTTCTGTTACAAAGTAACATTCGGCTTTTTTCATTAGTTCCTCAAATTCCCGACTAATTTCTCTATCTACAATTACTGCTTGCTCACTGGCACAAATCATTCCATTATCAAACGATTTAGACATTACTAAATCATTTACACTTGTTTTTAATTTTGCATCCTTATGAATATAGCAAGGAACGTTTCCTGGTCCTACACCAAGTGCTGGTTTACCGCAGGAATAAGCGCTTTTTACCATGCCTTTTCCACCGGTTGCTAGAATTAGGCTTACGTCTTTATGATTCATTAGCGTCTTTGTTGCTTCTACTGATGGTTTATCAATCCATAAAATACAGTCTTTTGGTGCTCCGGCTTTTACTGCTGCTTCTAATAGAATTTGAGCTGTTTTTACACTACAATTTTGAGCAGACGGATGAAATCCAAAGACAATAACATTTCTTGTTTTAGCAGCAATTAGTGATTTAAAGCAAGTCGTTGAAGTAGGATTGGTTACTGGTGTTACTCCGGCAATAATTCCTATTGGTTCAGCAATTTCCATATATCCTTCTTCTTCATTATCTTGAATTATTCCTACTGTTTTATTATGTTTTATACTGTGATAGATATATTCTGATGCAAAAATGTTTTTGGTAATTTTGTCTTCGTAGATTCCACGTTTTGTTTCCTCTACTGCAAGACGAGCTAACATCATATGGTTTTCTAGCACTGCCATTGCCATTTGTTTTACAATTCTATCTACATCTTCTTGTGTTAATTTACTATATTCTTGCTGAGCAATCTTTGCCCGGTTCATCAATTCATCTATCATTACTTGCGTCTCATTCATAGCCAACTCTCCCTATTTTATGTTATTGTATCATATATTTTTCTCTATTTAAAGAAAAATAGATTATCTCTTTTACTTTTCGATAATCTATTTCTATCATCATTTATATAGCTCATAATATATAAGCATATTTTCTTGATAGAGGATTTTTTATTATATTATTTAATTTTCTCACGTTCATCTGATAATATTGTTTTTCTTAATACTTTTATATTCTTTGCTCGTTTAATATTATAAGTTCTATCTTCAGACCTAAATTCCACTATATTTCCATCTTGTAACGGGTGAGTTATCTTTTTATTACTCAAATCTGATACATGAAAATAGAAGTCAGATTGCTCATCCGTGATTATTCCAAATCGCCCGTCAAATTTTACTATTTTTCCTGTCTTTTTCAACTTTTTCCACCTCTACTATATCTTTCTATATTTGTGCTACTATTTTCTAAATCTTTCATCATTTCTATTTTTGACAATTCTGTTTTTAAAGTTGTGACTTCTCTTATTTGTTCTTTGCTATTTGTTGGCAAAACCACTTCTTCTACAATTGTTCCATTTTTTAGGCCAATATACCAATCTTGTCCTTTAAATACTTCATCATAGTTTTCTTTATTTACTTCTTCAAATCTTCTCGCTTGGTCTTCTTTTTTTTCACTATCTGCTGTTAGTAATATATCTAAAGCTTTTATTTTAGTTAATTCAGTAGATGTTATTTCTGCTTTATGCTTTATATGATCTCGTTTTGTCTTATAAATTATTGGCATATCTATCGTTGAATCAATTTCTACATGTTTATTTGGATTCATATTACCTATTAAATACGCTTCTTCTTCTAAATCGGCATGTGGAAAGGGATCTGATAAATAACTATTCTCTATTAGTGGATAAAAATCATTTAAACTTGAATAAGAAGTTATAAAAATATATTCTAGTGTGTCATTGGCCTCTTTTGCTTTTTCTAACATTTGATTAGCAATACTGGATAGAAGGCCGGGTTGATATAGATAATCAGCTATTCCTTCTGAACTATAGATTGGAGCAAAAACTATATAATTTCCTTTACGGAAGCATAAACTTCTTGCGACAAATTCTTCTGTTTCTTTATCCTTTATCATAAGGACATCTGCCGTATGACCATTTAGGGTCTCATAATATGCCTCTTCTCCATCCCCTTCTGGCCCTATACAGCTCATATTACATTTTTTTCCAATTAATAGTCTATCACTATCTGAATCACGTGCAGTTTCATAAGAATAATTTAGAAATTCTCCTTCCACTGGAGGGATAGTTGTATATTCTCTTTTTAACATTTCTATATATGTTTCTAAGTACTTTTGTGGATTTCTACTTGTCACCCTATCAGTCATGATTCCTTCTATTACATCTTGTCCTAAAGCTCGTATTGTAATATCATCCGCTCCATCGTAAGCTTCTGCCATCTCCACCATATTGGATAATTTGGGCATAGCTTCTTCTATTGTCTCTTCCTTAATAAGCTGATCTTGCTTCATCTGATGTAATATTCTTGGATAGTTTCTTAACAAACTAATCATTACGCTAGAGTCAAATTCATCAAAATAGCTTACTAATGGAAGTAGTTTTTTTAAGCCATCTGGAACTTGTCCATGTACCAAAATATCTTGGGCTTCCTCTTCATTTAGACTACCAACAATTTTTAGTATATTTTGATATGTTTGCTCTTGTGAACCTATCTTATAATTATTATAATTGTATCCTAAATGAGTTGATGTCAACTCTTTTTTTTCTACTGAAACCCTATCTAAAAACTGTGCTTTTTCTTGACTGTATTTATTTATAATCACCGACTTTATCTCTGGCGAGGCATTAGGTAAAATCTCTTGCAACATCTCTTCGGATAATCTTCCTGTTACAAATAATTCATTTATTTGCTGAAGCTGATTCTTACTAATTATAATCTGTTCTTTTCTTAATTTCTTTAAAGAATTTAAATAACTATCATAACTTGATAATGAATCCAGTAACTCTTCTTTTGTTGTTCCCAATCTTTCATATTCACCATTTTCTAAAAGAGTATCTATTTTTTTCAATTTTAATCCTCGTATGATGCCTTCTTCTGTTTTTTTCGTTAAAGGAAGTATTCCTACTAATCGATTAATTGCACGATTTTTTTGTTGTTGATGATAAAAATTATATTGTGTATTTAATACTTGATTATAGAAGCTACTTGTATTCTCCGGAGATAGAGTATGGTTATTTTTTTGGTATGTCTGATATAAATTTTCTAAGCCTTCTAAACATATTTTATAATATTTACTATCATTAATCTTAGAGTTTAATATTCCTGCTATATTTTTTAAATAATATTCTTCATTACCTTTAGGAATTTTTGAGAACTCTTTTAATATATGATAATCTAATTGATCTGCACTTTTAAATCTAAAATTATGTTTTTCTTCTCTATATTTTAATCTAATCACTCCATCTATTACTTTATCTAAAGTTAAATATAATTGTTCTTGGATATCAGGATTATCTTCATCAAACTTATATAATAGAGTTTTTATTAATTGCACTGCCGTTGTCCCTTGTAGGTGATTAGGGCTTTTAGAGTAGAAAAATGGTAAGTATTGTACAAAATCAATATTCCCTTGTCTTATATATTGTAATATAAATTGTTGCTCTTCTGGAGTTAATCTTTCTTTATTTTCTTGCATATTGTCCTCACTTTAATTATTCTTATATAAATTATGTTCTTCAGATTATATTTTATCATGTTTCTGTGATATTTGAAAGAAACATTTCTTTGCGTTATAATATTATTATTCGAGGTGGTACAATGAAAATATGTCCTTTATGTCATACTGAAAATGAAGAAGATGCTATTTACTGTAAAAAATGTGCTCATCCTTTTTATGATGATTCTAATGATAATAGCGTAAACAAGAAAGATAGACATAAAGTTAAAAAGCAAACAAAAGTAAAAACTAAAACTAAATATAAAACAAAGGTACAAAAGCAAAAACCTCCTAAAGAAAAGCAAAAATCTGGATTCTTTTCTAAGTTTTTAGTATTTGTGTTACTCATTTTAGTGATTGGTCTTGCCTTTGTTCTAGGTTTGTTTATTTATCATTATTATGAAGAAAATAATATCAAAGTTCCTAATGTTGTTGGATACTCTTATGATGAAGCTGTTAGTATTCTTAGTAATGCCAAATTAAGTTACCAGCAAAAAACTGTTTTAACTAAGGAAGAGGAAGAAGTTGATGTTGTTGTCAAACAAAGTAAGCGAGCTGGAAGTAAAACGCATGAAAATGCTGTTATCACTTTAACAGTTGGCATTTTAGATACAAGAGTAAAAGTTCCCGATGTTCGCGGACTAACTTTGGAAGAAGCCGTAGAATCTTTGAACTCTTTAAATATTTCTTACCAAGTAGTTTATCAGGAAAATGATGGGGAAGAAAATATAGTATTAAAACAAAGCATACGTTCTGGAAAAGTGATTGATAATACAGAAAGTATTACTTTAACCGTTTCACAAAAAGAAAAAAAACTCCCTGATGAGGAAGATACTTCTGATGATGATACTAATATTACTAATGATAATACTTCTAATAATAAAACAGATAGTAGCACTGATAATACAGAAGAAAGCGACTAAAATATTAAACCATTAACCTAATACTTTTCTTATAAGGAGATTTGTGATTTATGAAAAATATTATTTTTGATGTTGATCGTACTTTGGTAGATAGTTATCGTCCTGAACTTACCACTTTACAAGAAGCACTTTACCTTGTTACAGGAAAGCATTATGAAAATGATGTTATGGACAAACTTACTGTACTTACTACTGATGAATTTTTTCATTTTCTTGGAATCGATGATGATGCAATGTTAAAACAAATTAATTATCACTGGGGAAGATTACTAAAAAACACCCCTGTTACTATGTTTACTGATATTCCAGAAATTCTTACTTTTTTAACAGAAGAACATTGCTTTTTAGCTATTGCAACTTCTAGAACTTGGGAAGAATTAGAAGAGATTGATGAACTTATGAAAATATTATCTATTTTCGATTGTGTTATCACTTCTGATAAGGTAGATAAGCCAAAACCTAATCCAGAATCTATTTTAACTATTTTAGATCAATATCACTTACAACCAAGAGAGACAGTTTATGTTGGTGATAGCAAAAGTGATATGTTAGCAGCAAAATCTGTTGGGGTCTTCTTTGCCTATGCTAGTTGGGATAATCACGACGATAGTATTACTTACGATTACTTATTAAACACTCCTGAAGATTTAAAAAAATTACTCACTAAATCATAAACCTATTATAACTTTGTTAATTCTTCTATGAAAATAGAAGGATTTTTTCTGGTACTAATACTACACATAATTCTTGGTTCTGGTTAGGGCTACATAAAATAATCTGCGTTCTTCACTATAGGGATAATTATCCTTTGCTTTCGTTACTAGTCTTGTTATTTTTTCTTCTTCTATCTGGCTCGGGAAATCCGGTTATTTTGTTTTCTAGATTTATCACAATTACATTATCACTTTCTAGTCCTTTTGATTTGTGAACTGTCATATAAGTAATATCTAAATATTTATAGTTTTTAATATATATTTTATCATTTTTTATTTTAATATTTTAATTGGACTTTTTAATTTTTTCAGAAATATTTCGTAAATTAGAAATAAAAATAGTTTTAGATTTAGAAATATGATGTTAGTATAGATATATACAAGTAAAATCTTAAAATAGGAAAGGAAACGTTATGAAAATAAAAGATTTATTACCAATTGGCTCTATTGTCATTTTAAAAGATGGAGAGCAACCACTTATGATTTATGGTATTATGCAATCAGATGGAAAGGGAGGAATATTTAGGAAACCTAGGGAATATGATTATGTTTCTGTACTTTATCCACAAGGAAATTTAGGACCTGGAATGACATTTTTATTTAATCATGAAGATATCAAAGAAATTGTTTTCAGAGGATATGAAGATGAAGCACGAGATAAATTTTTGAATGAATTATCAAACCATTATGAGAAGTGAATCAACCAAAAAAACATATTTCAAAATTATTATTGTCATTAAAGGGGAAGTATTAAGATGAGAAAAAAAGAAACAACGAAATATCGGAAAAATAAAGCTTTCAAAATCGTGGGATGGTTTTTACTAATTATAGGAATTTCATGTATTGTTACTTTTATCACTCTATTCATTAATTGGGACAAAAAAAAAGACAATTATACATTAGAATATGTATATAGTGAATCTGGAACATTGTATTATGAAGTAAATAAAGAAAAAGTATATATTCAAAACATTTATAATACACACAACGAAAAAATAAAATTAAATATTCCAAATCGTGCAACAGTTATGCTGTATATTGATAAAACTAATATCACTGATGGAATTTACTTTGATTTAAATAACAGCTTTGATCAAAGTATATTAAATCCTATATTACTTATATTTGTTATACTATTTTTTATTTCAAGTGGATTAACTTCTATATTAACGTATGAAGAGATAAATGGGAAAAAGTATAAGCTGCCTGCAGTATTTCCAATTTTTATATTCTTAATCATATTAGGAATAGGGTTTATTAGTTCTCAAGTATCTCAGGCTATTGATTATTTTAGTTTAAAAGATAAAAATAATGTAACAGTGGCTACTATATATTCAGATATATATATCAAAGGAAGTACTTCTCATAGTTATAAAGCAGTAGCCTATTACTTTGTAGAGGGAAATAAATACCTATATGTTAATAACTATTTTGAAAAGGGAACACTAAATGATAAATTAGGTGATACTTTTGAGTTATATTATGATGAACAAAATCCTAATAAATCTATAAAAAAAGGTGAACCGGTTAATGTTATCCTATTGGTTGTTGGAATTGGCTTAGTAATACTATTTTCGGCACCAGTTGTAATATTATTGCGTAATACGAGCAAAAAAAATGATTTCGATTATAAAAATTCTCACTAATTATATTCCTATTATAACTTTGCTAATTCTTCTATGAAAATAGAAGGATTTTTTTCTGGTACTAATAGATACACATAATTTTTGGTTCTGGTTAGGGCTACATAAAATAATCTGCGTTCTTCACTATAGGGATAATTATCCTTTGCTTTCGTTACTAGTCTTGTTAATTTTTCTTCGAAATCCGGTTATTTTGTTTTCTAGATTTATCACAATTACATTATCACTTTCTAGTCCTTTTGATTTGTGAACTGTCATATAAGTAATATCTAAATATTCATAGTTTTTAATACATATTTTATCATTTCTTATTTTAATATCTTCATCTAGTAGTAAATAAATATCTTTATTATTTCTTCCTAATATTAATATTTTTTCATTATTATGTTTAGATAATTCCTTGATTACTTCTAAAAAAATTTTTTTTATATTCTTATACTTCAATATTTTTATAGGACTTTTTAATGTTTTTTCCGAATAAAGTTCTTTTTTTATTTGATGTTTATTTTTCATAATAAACTTACCAGCTACTTGTATTAATTCTTTACTATTTCTATAGGTTCTTTCTAATTTCATAATTTTTGCTTCTTTAAAATAGTTTTTGAAATCAACGAATAGAGAAACATCACATCCTGTAAATTTATATATCGATTGAAAATCATCTCCTACTACCATTAGTTTCGCCATAGTTTTGTTTATTATTTCCTTTATCAAATTAAATCTAATGAAAGAGGTATCTTGATATTCATCAATAATAATGTATTTTATTTTTTTCTTTAGACCATGTTTTTTTACTATTTTGGTTGCGGTTATTAGCATATCATCAAAATCTATTTCGTTATTTTCTTTTAGATAATTCTCATACTTTAAGTAAATATTTAGTATTAACGTTAGTATTGTTTTTTCTTTTTTGTATTGAGCATATGATAGAGTTCTTTTTATTTTAGAAAGAAATAAAGTAAAGTCCTTTAATTCATAGTTATTACACTTCATTAATTTAATAAATACCATACAAAGTTTTTCTAATTGTTTTAGTTCTGTTTTCTTTTTTTCTAGGAGGTGCTGGTAAGATTTTTCTAGATTTTTTGATGGTTCTTTAAAATATTTACATATTAACTTTAATAAATAAGCTGACTGGAAAATATCTATTTCCAAAAATTCTGTTGTTACTTCTTCTAATAAAGTATCTTCTGCTATTTCATAGGATTCTTTTTTTTCTTTTATAATTTCAAGTGACAACTTATGAAAGGTATAGGTAGGAACATCTAGTCTTAACACAGTTTTTATTTTTTCCTTTAAGCTTTCTGTTGCGGCTTTGGTAAAAGATATACACAATATTTCCTCTGGTTTTATATTCTTTTCTTTTACTAAATAATTTATTTTTCCTAGTATTGTTAATGTTTTACCACTTCCGGCTCCGGATGTTACTAATAGATAGTTTGACTCTTCTTTTATAATTTGTATTTGTCTTTCATCTAATATATAGTTTCCTATTTGCATTTTATCACCAGTCTATATATTATTTCATTTTATAAAGTAATACAAATTACACTTTTTTCTATTTCAGACTATTTTCTTCTACATTTTTATCAATTTAAAAAAACCATTTCTTAGAGAAATGATCCTATTACGATACCTATTAATACCATAGATGTTAGTAGCATGGTTAATATTACTGTTAACATCAATGGACTGGTTAGTCCGGCTTTTTTCATATCAGATGAGACTTTTTGAAATACTTTTCCTTGATGTAATGTATTGGTATTTCTGTGCTCTTCTCTTAGCATTCCTGATAATTCATTATTTTGTTTATGAGAAAGAACTTTTCTTTTTAACTCTTCTAAGGCACTAATTTTGTTTTGGTTTGTTAGTAGTGGACTATTTACTACTGTATTTATTTTATTTTCTGTACTTTCTTTTATGTTTTGCATATTATCACCTATTTTCATTATATCATGTATCTTTTTTATTAAATTTTTTTTCTTTTTGCTTTTACTATAATTTACATATTTTATTTCCTTTTTTATAATACTATTAGGTGAATATTATGAAGATAAATATTTCTATTACTAATTTAGATGAGTTAAAACATTTTGAGAGAATGTTACCTTTTTATCGTTCTTTTTTGTGTCACAGGATCTATTTTACCTGTTCTCATTCTGTTCTACCAATTTCTCATTTTATTGAGGCTTTAAATATCAAAAATAAAAAACAAAGAATTATTTATCTTTATGATACTTTATGTCAACAAATTGATACGTTCTATGCTGATAAAAATCTTTGTGATTTTCAACATGATCGGTGTATTTCTCAAAGGAAAAAGATGAAATATAAAAACGGGTGTTGTAGGCTTTGTAAATATGCTAGTTCTAAGGGATGTACTACCAGTAATTTCACTTGTAAGATATTTTATTGCTTTACCGTAAAAGAAAAAAATAGGACACTTAGTCCTAATGATTTGCCACTACTAAAATGTTTTAGTATCAGGCAAAGATTTTTACTACGCTATGAATATTTTTCTAGTCGAGAAGATATTATTACTGATTTGTGGATTGAAAGTTTGTTTGTTAATTTATTTAGGGTTTATCCTAGATTTATATCTAATATCATATTACAAAGACATTAATATTATTTTTTTACATTTAACGCTCTCATGGAGTTTAATATAGCAATTACTGATACTCCTACATCTGCAAATACTGCCTCCATCATATTAGCAACACCTAGGGCTCCTAGTATTAAGAAGAAGACTTTAATTCCAATCGCAAAGTAAATATTTTGTTTTACAATTCTAATTGTTCTTTGAGATAAGTTGATAGCATTATTAATCTTTGATATGTCATCATCCATAATGACTACATCTGATGCCTCTATTGCAGCATCACTTCCTAGTGCTCCCATGGCAATACCAACGTCTGCTCTTGTTAATACTGGAGCGTCATTGATACCATCTCCAACGAATGCCACTTTATTATTTCCCACCTGCTTATTTAAAATCATTTCTAATTTATCTACTTTGTCTTGTGGTAATAATTCAGAATAAACTTTATCTACTCCTATTTCTTTTGCAATATGATTTGCTATTTCTTTTTTATCACCAGTTAACATTACTGTAGTTGTGATATGATTTTTATACTTTAATTCTTCTAAAGTTTCTTTCGCATTTTCTTTCACTTTATCAGCTATTACTATATATCCTAACAATTCTTTTTCTAAAGCAACATAGATAATGGTTCCAATATCCGATACTTCTGGACATTCAATTTTATGGTCTGTTAATAGTTTTATATTTCCTACATATACTTCTTTTCCATCTATTTTAGCAGTAATTCCTTTACCAGCTAGTTCTTTTACATTTTTAATTCTTTTTTGGTCTAACTGCTTTTTTGCCTTTTCTCTGATTGCTAAGGCAATAGGATGAGATGAAAATGATTCTGCTAGTGCAGAAATTTCTAACATTTTATCTTTATCTTTTGACTCTATTTTAACTACTTGGAATTTTCCTTCTGTTAAAGTACCTGTTTTATCAAATATAATTGTTTTTGTATTTGATAAAGCTTCTAAGTAGTTACTACCTTTAATTAATATGCCTTGGCGAGATGCTCCTCCGATTCCACCAAAAAATCCTAATGGTACAGAAATAACTAAGGCACAAGGACAGGATATTACTAAGAAAGTCATAGCCCTTTTTACACAATCTAATACTGTTAAGTCTCTTATAAATATTGGTGGAAGAAAAGCTAAACATAGTGCTAATACTACGACAATTGGTGTATAGTATCTTGCAAATTTAGTAATAAAGTTTTCTGTTTTGGCTTTTTTGCTACTGGCGTTTTCCACTAAATCTAGGATTTTTGATGCTGTTGATTCACTAAATTCTTTCGTAACTTCTATTTTTAATATTCCTGTTTTATTGATACATCCACTTAATACTGTATCGTTTATTTTGGCTTTTCTTGGTACTGATTCTCCTGTTAATGCAGAAGTATCAAGCATAGACTCTCCGTCTTTTATAATACCATCTAAGGGTATTTTTTCTCCAGGTTTTACAACAATTTCATCGCCTAAGCTTAACTCTTCCGGATCTACTTTTACTAATTTTCCATCTTGTTCTATATTAGCATAATCTGGTCTAATATCCATTAGTTCTGTAATCTGTCTTCTTGATTTTCCAACGGCATAGGACTGAAATAATTCTCCTATTTGATATAGCAACATTACTAAAACAGCTTCTAAATATTCTCCTGTTGCGAAAGCACCGATTGTTGCAAGGCTCATTAGGAAATGTTCATCAAATACTTGTCCTGTGAATAGATTTTTAACTGCCTTCCAAACTACGTCATATCCAACAATTAAGTATGTAATTATATATAGTCCTAATTTTACTATGTCATTTACTGGTAAAATAGAAACCATTATTAATAATATCATGGCAATTATAATTTTTATTAGACTTTTTCTTTCTTTTTTTGTCATATTATCACCCTATTAATCTAAAATCGTACAATCTGGTTCAACTTTTTTACAAACCTTTTTTATTTCTTTTATGATTGTATCATAATTTTCTTCATCTAATTCTAATTTTAACCTTTGAGTCACAAAATTTACACTTACCTCTTGTACTCCATTCACCTTTTTTATAGCATCTTCCATTTTTGCAGCACATGCTGCACAATCTAAATCTTCTAATTTAAATACTTTTTTCATCTTTTTCTCCTTTTATTTTATTATTTGAGCAAGCATTCAAATGTTTATATTAATATTATATTTGTACATTTATTCAAATGTCAAGACTTTTTATAATTGATTAATTATTTTTAATTGCTTATAATAGATATGAGGTGATACTTTTGGAACCAACAAATGATATTACGATACATGATACAGAATTAGTCAGGTATATTCAACAAAAAATGAGTCCTTACAACACTATTACTGATTTATCGGACTTTTTTAAGATCATGGGTGATAGTACTAGATTACAACTTCTTATGGTTTTGGAACATGGAGAGTTATGTGTCAGTGATTTAGCATATTTACTGAACATGTCTATTTCTGCTGTTTCCCATCAATTAAAATCTTTAAGGAATGCAAAACTTGTTAAAATTAGGCGTGATGGAAAAAATATTTACTATTCTTTAGATGATGACCATATTAAATCTATTTTGGAAGTGTCTTTAGAACATATTTTAGAAAAATAATTATGCTATGGAGTGTTGTTTATGAATAATAATACAAATAATCAAAATAACCAAAAACAGAATACTGATTTAGCTCAACTTGCAGATTTATTTTCTGTCGAACTTTCTGAGCAGGCGAACCCTGATTCTTCTACTAATCCTTCTGTTCAAAATGATTCTACTGACAATAGTACTAATACTAATAATAATCCACCATCTTCTGTTGATTCTAGCAATACTGTTTCTAATTCTAATATTAATTTTGCAGAGAATAATGCTTTTACTATGACTTCTAACGCTGCTAATATTAGTGATGTTAATGCAACTACTAATACCAGTGCTAGTAATAATGTTAGTCATACTGTTACTAATGCTAATACGATTCCTACTACTCCTCACTCTACTTCTGCTCCACATTCAGTTAATTATGGAGTCCCTATTAATAATGTTATTGGTGTTAAAAACCCTTTCTCGAGTGATGAATTTCTTTCTATTTTTATTGGGCCTAATCGCGATAAGTTTGCTAATAGTGTTTTTTCTTTACCAGCGTTTTTTTTCGGACCATGCTATTTCTTCTATCGAAAACTATATCTTGTGGGATTTTTTCTAATGATTTTGACTTATATATTTTTAGGAAATTCTTTGTTTGGTGTTTTGGTTGCTGGAGTTATTGAGGGTATTATTTTTTATCCAATCTATCGTTCCTGGGCTGTGCAAACAGTAAGTAGTATTCGTGAGGAAAATGCAAACTTATCTGAACCGCAGCAGAAGGAATTATGCAGGCAAGCCGGCGGGACCAGTGTTGTAGGTATTTTTATATGCTTAGGGATTTCCTTAGTGCTTACTGTGATTAATCTTTTAATATCATTAATTTTTGGTATTTTTTCATAATAAAATAGAATGGAGATGCTTTTATGATTATTAAATCTAGTGCTATCGATCGCTTATTGCAGCAAAATCCTAATTTAGGCGAAAGAAGATTTGGTCTTCCAGAAGTTGGTGGAAGAGGTGATGGAGAAGCTTTTAATCCGACGGTACAAGAAATTGCTGATGCTATTGAATACTATGGTTTCGATGTTCGTGATGATGATATTACTACAATTCCTGATATTGATTTAGGAAGTGGTAATCCTACCAAGTATCCACCTTTTCCTATGGCCATTGATGAGATGAAAAAATCTCTTGATTCCCTTTCTATGTATAAATATCCTTATACTGAGGGAGCAGATGAAATTCGTCAAGTATTACTAGACTATGTAGAAAAGGAAGGTTTTATCAATACTACGCCTTATAATTATCCTGATATTGATGAGAAAGGTTTATGCGTTCATAATATTACTTTCTTACCATCTACTTCGATTGCTTTTAATATGATTGTTAGTATTATTTCTAAACCAGGAGATGTGGTATTAGTTACTGGACCTAATTATGGTTTATTTACTATTCGCGCTGAACGAGCTGGTGCGGAAGTTGATATTTTACCTTTAACAAAAGAAGATAATTGGTTACCTAATCCTAAAAAACTAGCTGATAAAATCGATGAGATTAATGATAGTTTACAAAAAGTTTATCATAGACGAAAAGGATACATTCCTAGGGTAGTTGCTTTTGTTAATGCTAATCCTAATAATCCTACTGGTAAAGTCATGGGAGTAAAGCAAAAAGAGTTATTAAAAGAAATTGGGGACGTTTGCTTAAAGCGTGGAGTTTTTATTATTGATGATTTAGTGTATCGTGATTTAACATTTGATCCTGATAATCTTGCTATGCCTATCGCGACAATTCCAGGAATGTTTCGTAATACAATCTCTTTATTTGGACTTTCTAAAAGTTATGGTATGGCAAGTCTTCGAGCTGGTTTTGTAGTTGCTGATGAAGTAATTATTCGCGAACTTATTAATCGTATATTCCAAGGAATGGACTCTGCTCCTGATATTGTTGGTCGGGCTTTAGCTGGTGCGTTTAATATTCGTCCAGAAAGAGATGCTATTTATCAAGAATATTTTTCTAAATTAAGAAAAATTTACCAGGATAAATATCAATTGTTAAAGGCTTTAGTCGAAGGTATTGATACTATTCGTGATGAATCATTAAAATGTTCTATCATTCAAAAAGTTAAGAATTCTATCCCAGATATCTCCTTACAAGAACAAGTATTACAAGGCCTTCCTTATACAAAGTTTCCTGATAATTTAGAACCCGAGTCTGGATTTTTTGCTATTTTAGACTTTACTAAAGTTCGTGGTATGAAATATAAAAATATGGTGATTAATACTGAGCGAGATTTACTCACCTTCTTTTACCGAACTTATCGTACTCGTTTTCTAGTAGGACAATCTATTAGCTGGCCTTATCCAAATGAATTCGTAGGTCGTGTTACTTTTGCTTTAGAAGATGAAAAAATTATTTTTGCTTTAGCACAGATGAATCACTCTCTTCACTTGTTAGAACCTGGCGAAGACTATATTATTCGTAAAAACTTAGAAAAGGATCAAGAACAAATGGCACATATCAAAATTGATGGCTGGCGTACCGCATATGATAAAATTGTTGCTTCTAAATATTTAAATTCTTTAGACTACGACACACAAACACAACGTTATTTAAGTAGCTTTGATGAATATAAAGATTTGGTTTTTGTTGCGGTTCGCGGAGATGAAGTTTTAGGTTATTCTTGCTTTATGCCATATGATAAGGATAAAAAATATGATTCTGAGCTTGTCAGTTTATATATTAAGAAATGTGAAGCAGGACGTGGGATTGGCTCTTCTTTACTGATTGCTACTGCGAAAGAGTTATATTCTTTAGGAAAAGAAAATATGATTGTGTGGTGTTTTTCAAATAATACCAATGCTATTCATTTTTATGAAGGACTTGGCGCTATCAAGTTAGAAGAAAAAATTGCTCGTATTGGAGAGGAAAATTATTTAGAATATGGTTTCTACTTCGATTTGGAACAAGTAGTTAATAAAAATTAGTTTATAGGTGATGCTCCAAGTTTATGTAAAGTGACATTTTATTGTCTAAAAATTTATTATTATCTTCAAAATTATTTGATTTCCTATTGCCTTTTTATCAATTATACAGTATCCTAAAAATAGGAAGGAGTAGTTGAGGTGAAAAAATTAAAACTATTAGGTGCAGCTTCTGTCTTCTGTCTTCTTTTATCAGGATGTGGAAATGGACAAGTTCTTTCTTGTTCTATGTCTCAAGAGCAAAGTGGTGCTACAATGAAACAAACTGTTGATATTACTTTTAAGAAAGAACAAGTTTCGAATGTAAAAATGGCTATCGATACTAAGGTAACAGATGATGTTTCTGATAGCGATTGGAATTCCTTAGTAGATATGCTTGATGAGCAATATCCTGCAGCTGATAAAGACGGTTTTAAATTAACTAGAGATAATAATGAGAAAAAGCGTTCTTATAATATTACAATTGATGTAGACGTTGACAAAGCAAAAGAAGATGACTTGGCCGAGTATGGACTAGAGGGTCTTGCTGGAGCTCAAGGAACATATGATGACATAAAAGAACAAATGGAAAAAAGTGGTCTTACTTGTAAATAGTAAGCCACTATTTTTTTATACATATCTATCAGAAGAAATTACTTCAATTCCATTTTTCTTTAATAATTCTGCAGTCACACCATCCTTTTTTGTTAAAGTATGAGAAAATGTTCCGTCATAGATTTCCTCTATTCCACAGGACGGGCTACGAGATTTTAAAATTGCTTTTTTTATATTTAATTTTTTAGCTAAATTTAATACTTCTTCGGCACCTCTTTGATATTCTTTTGTTACATCTACTCCCTCTTTCGTTATTACTTTTGCTTGCTTTCTTTCAGCACTTGTTCTTGGTGTTTTTAGACCACCTAATTGTTCAGGGCAGATAGGAATTAAGTCTTTTTCTTTCATTAACTCTACTAGTTTATTATTTTCATTATTTCCTCCGTTGTATTTACAATTTAAGCCTATTAAGCAAGCACTAATTAATATTTTTTCTTTTTCCATTGTTATCATCCTTTACTACTTTTATAGTATAACATAATTTTTATTCATTTTTTATTGCATATAAGATAATTTCTGTTGGAAATAGTTCACTGCCGTAGCAACGAAGATAAAACTGATAGTTAGGATTTATGTCATCTACTAATCTTGGTATTTTCCATAAATCTTCATGATTATGATATACAGAAAGTAAAAGTTTTGGTGTTGTATTCCTAATATGATTTTGACAGCCTATGATAGCTTTGGCTTCGGATCCTTCAATATCCATCTTTATCATGCTTACCTCTTCTACTATATCAGTATCGATACTTATTCCGTCTAAAATTTCTTCTCCTGTAGTCGCTATTTGATTTGCTGATGAACCTTCTTCATTAATATTCATATAAACTTTTTGTGGTCTGTCTAAGACTGCTTTTTTTCTGATTTCTACATCATGGTAATATCTGGTATTATTTTTTAAAACTTCGATACTTTCTGGAGTAATTTCATAAGCATATATTTTTTTATAATTATTTATTCCATAATTTTCTACATAAGTTAAAATACTATCTCCTATGTAAGCGCCTATATCTACGATTACTTCTTCGTTTGTTGGTTTAATAATATCTAAGTCCCAGTATTGGTTATAGCTTGTCTCTAATGAGGCTTTCGTTGAGGTAGCATCAAAATGATACCAGTTATTTAATATGGCGTATAACAATTTCTTTGATCTATAATCTTTTAATCTTTTATATAACCATTCATAATCCTCTATATGTTCTTTTAGGGAAGTCGCTCTATTATAAAGTGATTCATATTCTCCACTAATTTCTTTTAACTTTCCCCAGTAATTAAATGTTTGAAAGTAGTTTTCTAGAGCCATTTTTACTTCTGGTGTTTGTTTAATATAAGTATCCTTAATCTCTAAAAACACTTCTTCTTTTGTTTTTCTTTTTAAGCTCGTCACTAATTCTTGAAATTTTTCATCTATTCTATTCATAGTCTCTCCTTTTCTTTTAAACCATTCTTGTTTTCTTTGTTATTAACTTTCTTAAACAGTCTACAGGAATTACAGTTGCAGCTAGAAGGATAGTAATTCCTAATTCTTTTGGTGACAATCCATATGCTCTAAATAGGTCCCCTCCATAGTATATTAAATACAGTTGTACAATTATGATAAATATGATAATAATTATAAATACTTTATTCTTACTTAAGTTTGATAATAAATTTAGTCTTGGCGTTCTTGCATTAAAACAGTTGAATATTCCCATGAAGATAAATAAAGCAAAGAAGGCTGTCATTAAGTATTTGTCTGTACCATTGGTACGATATATAGTTTCTATCCACTGACTTTTTAAGAAAAATACACATAAAAGAGTGGAATAAATTCCTGTGAATATGATTTCACTATACATATAAGAGTTCATAATTTTTTCATCTTTTGGTTTTGGCTTTTCTTTCATATAAGATTTTAATGGTGGCTCATACGAGAAAGCAATACCAGCCAGAGTGTCCATTATCATATTAATCCATAACATTTGCATTACTGTTACAGGACTTTCTATTCCGATAAATGGACCTATGATTGATAAACTCACGGCACATAAATTAATCGTTAATTGAAATATAATAAACTTTCTGATGCTTTTAAAGATTGTTCTTCCATAAAATATAGCACTAGCAATTGATAAAAAATTATCATCTAGTATGACAATATCACTGGCTTCTTTTGCAACTTCTGTTCCACTTCCTATGGCAAATCCTACATCTGCTTTTTTTAAGGCAGGAGCATCATTTACTCCGTCACCAGTCATTCCTACTACTAGGTTTTCTTCTTCTGCCAGACGTACCAGTCTGCTTTTATCCTGTGGCATACTTCTAGCAACTATTTTTAATCTTGGAAGTATTTTTTTTACTTCATTATCTGGTAAGCGATTTAATTCATCGCTTGTTAATACAACATCTTCGCTACTTGTAATTAGACCTACTTCTTTTCCAATACTTATAGCAGTCTCCTTATTATCACCAGTAATCATTACCGTTTGAATACCAGCATTTTGGACTAATTCTACTCCACTTCGTGCTTCTTTTCTCACATCATCTTTTATATATAACACACCAATTAATGTTAATCTTTCTAGTCGTTCTAGACTGTAATTATCGTTATATGCTAAGAGTATGGCTCTGATACCTTCTCTAGTCTTCTTTTTTATTTCTTGTTCTAAGATACCTTTATTTAACAACTGTTCTTTTCTTCCTGATTTTGCTACAAAAGTTTTACAAAGTGGCAATAACTTTTCAGGGGATCCTTTTATATAATTTATCTTCTCTCCTATATCTATGATGGCTCCTGAGAATTTATTTTTACTATCGAAGGGTATGGCTTTTAGTTTTTTATATTTTTTTCTTTTATCTGACTTAATAAATTCTAATATAGCTCTATCTGTAGTATTTCCGCCGATTGCTTTTTGTTCTTCATTTAGATAGCTTTCATTATTATATAGACAATTATTTTTTAAATGTTCATGAAGGAATTTATGTACTTCTACCTCTTGTTCTGTTTTGTATTCTGTTCCCGTTGCGTCTTGAAATTCTACTACTTCTAATTTTCCTTTCGTTAATGTTCCTGTTTTATCTGTAAATAAAATATTTAAGCTTCCTGCGGTTTCTATTCCTACCATTTTTCTTACTAGTACATTACTTTTTAACATCTTTTTCATATTAGATGATAATACCAGAGTAATCATCATTGGTAGACCTTCTGGTACCGCTACTACGATAATTGTAACACTTAGTGTTAAAGCATAAATTAAGTGATTCATCAATACTGGAACATTGGTAATTGTTTTTAGTATTTTATCCAAATTAAAAGAATTGGCTATTATTATTTCTGTAAATAGATAAGAAATGGCTACTAAAACTGCACTTACATATCCTATTTTACTAATAAACTTCGCTAATTCTCTTAATCTTATTTTTAAAGGACTTTCTTGTCCTGTCTCTTGTAATTCTTTACTCATTTTTCCATAGAACGTTTTATCGCCTACTTCTGTTACTTCCATGTAAGCCTCTTCTGCATAAATTACTGTTCCACGATACAGTTTTTCTCCTAGACGTTTTTCTACTTCTTTTGCTTCCCCATTCATACTAGATTCATCTACTAATACTGAACCTTCTTTAATGATGCCATCTGCTGGTATTTTATCTCCTGTTTGTAGCAACACTAAATCTTTTACTACTACCTCATCGATTGGTATTTCTGTTATTTTGTTTTCTCTTTTTACTTTGCACTTTAATTTTGACGACTCTGCTTGTAACCTCTTGAATGCTTCTTCACTTCCGTACTCAGATAATGTTGAAATTAAGGATGCTATTAATATAGCTATTACAATTCCTAATGTTTCAAACCAGTCAAAGTCATGAAATAAAAATACAGTTTTCATTCCTAATGCTATTAGTAATATCTTTATTATTGGATCTCCTAGAGATTCTAAAAATAGTTTAAAAATACTTTTTTGTTTTTGTCTGGTGATTTCATTACTACCATATTTTTTTCTTTGTTCTATTACTTCTTTGTTAGTTAGACCGTTTCCCATAAATTTCCTCCTAACAAAGTGTATGTTAGAAGATAGTAATCTATGATATATTATTTTTTTATATTTTGCTTTGGCTGATAACAAAAATCTTTTTCAGTTACATACTTGTGTAGTTCTTCTAGTTTATGTTTACCTATTACTTTTTCTTGAAATTTTACAATGTCATTATTATGTAATAGTTCATTTATTTCTTTTAAATTTTCTAAAGTAGGATTACCATTTATAAATGTTTTAGCTAAGATATACCCTAAAGTATGTTTATATATATCTAAGTTGTGATTTGTTTTATTGATAAAATATGTTAAATTTGTCTTTACGTCACCAGGAGAAAGATTCGTCTTTTTTGCTAGATTATCATATGAGTCCATTACTTTTTTATTACTTTCTTTTTGTGTTAAAAATAACGGTAGCATCACTTGTAAATATTTTAAATTGTCAACATATATTAACCTTCTATATTGTTGCAATAGATTGATATCATATTCTTTATATTCTTTTTCTCTTAGAAAATCTTGAAACATTAATTCTGCTACAATCGATACTGTCTCTGTAAATACTCTATTCATTATATAATTATTTAGATTTAGGCGATGAAACATTTCATGTACGATGTCTTGTGCTTGTATTATTGTATTTGTTTTTCTTATTATAATTTTATAGTTTCCTTTTACTATACTACCTAGAATACTGCTTTTCTTTGTTTTACTAAATTGTAGTTTTCCTTCTTTATATTCTTTTAACAGTTGATGTTGATAACTTTCATCACATTTTCCTAAAAATTCTGCTGCTAATAATATGCTTTCTTCCTCCGATATATAGGGTAAGCAACCATGAACAATTCCTGCTTCTGAAGGTATTTTAGCATCTTTTATTATTATATATACCTGGTCCATAAGCCCGAATAAAAAAGGATCTTGAATTTCTATTTGCTTTAGATAATTATTAATTTTTGCTGGTATTTTAAAATATTGTTCTCTTGTCATTTGAAGCGCCTTCTTTTGATAGTTTATTTTATCATTTATGGTTGTCTTTTTCAATAAGGGCTATTTTATGATATGATTGTTGTGAGGCGATTTTATGAAAGAGTTAGAAAAATGTTATTTATGTCCTAGAAATTGTGGTGTTAATCGATACCAGCATGTTGGTGTTTGTGGTGCTGGTGATAAAATTAAAGTCGCTCATTATGGTTTGCATTACTGGGAAGAGCCTATTATTTCTGGTGATTCTGGTAGTGGTACTATTTTCTTTTCTTATTGTAATTTGAAATGTATTTTTTGCCAAAATTATAAAATTAGTACAGGGGGATATGGAAAAGAAATTGCTGAGGAGCGACTTCAAGAGTTATGTTTAGAATTACAAGAGAAAGGTGCTAATAATATTAATCTTGTTACTCCGACTCATTATGTTCCACAAATTGTATCATCTATTCATAAAATTAAAGATGATAAGTTAAAAATACCTGTTGTTTATAATACAAGTAGCTATGAAAATGTATCTACTATTCAAATGCTTGATGGAACTATCGATATTTATTTAGCTGATTTAAAATACTTTGATGATCATTTAGCTTGTAATTATTCTCATTGTAAAGATTATTTTCAGTATGCTAGTCAAGCAATTCTTGAAATGGTTAAGCAAGTGGGAAAGTTTGTTATTGAAAATGATTTAATGAAACGTGGAGTGATTGTTAGAATACTTATTTTGCCAGGACATGTAGAGGATGCTAAAAGGCTAGTACATTATTTATATACTACATATCATGATACAATAATCATTAGTTTGATGAATCAGTATACTCCTTTAAAAAAGTTTGATAACTATCCTAATTTAAATAGGAAAGTTAGCGATGATGAATACCAGAAAGTAATTGACTATGCAATTGATTTAGGAGTTAAGTATGCTTTTATACAAGAGGGTGAAACACAGAGTGAAAGTTTTATTCCAAATTTTGATTGTTCTAAGATATAATATATATAGAGGTGATAAGTTTGAAAAATTATAGAATTAATCCAGATAAAAAATATGTTTCTGTTATTATGGAAGGACTTCAGAAAAAAGATGGTCATTGTCCATGTAGAGTAAATGTTGATGATACTACATTATGTCCATGTGATGAGTTTATTAATGATGGTATTTGTAAATGCAAATTATATATTCCGATGGAAGAAGCAGAAGAAAAATTAAGAAAAATTAAGGAAAATGAAAAGGAACATGGAAATAGCACTAAGTAAATCATTAAGTGCTAAAGAATATCATCAAATGATTAATGAATACTATACTAATACTTATGGACTTGCTGATGTTTCTACAAAACTACTCGTAGCGGCCTCATATAATATCTTCTATTTCTAGAATTTTAAGAGAAAATGGTGAGGAATTCTCTTTTTGTCATGAACTTTCTTATTCAGATTTTGAAGAAATATTAGATGCCAGGTTTTCTGATTATACAATAGATGATTTTTCTGTTCGTACTTGTTCTGTTCCTTCACTATTTTCAAAAAGTGATTTTAAAGAAAAATTTTGTGGTATTGATGTGAAGCTTCATAAAAATATTAAAAATAACCTTATTCGAAAATAATAATTTGTGAAAAAACGATGAAATTTATAAGACTTTCTAAGTGTTATTCTTGGTGTTTTTTTTAAATTATGGTATATTGGTATGGGAGGTAGAATTATGAGAAAAGTTAAATTTCTATTTGTAATGTTAATTGGAATTTTATTGGTGCCATATACAGTATTTGCTGCAGACGATACTAATTCAGATACTAGTTCTGATAAAAAGGTAAATGTATACTTTTTTTATGGTAACGGATGTGGATATTGTGCAAATGCTGAGAAGTTTTTTGATAGCTTGAAAGAAGATTATGGTAATCAATTTAATTTAGTAATGTATGAAACATGGTATGATAGTGATAATGCTGATTTAATGCAGAAAGTTGCTGATGCCCGTAAAGAAGAAGCTAAAGGTGTTCCTTATATTATTATAGGTAATCAATCATGGAGTGGTTATGATTCTTCTTATGATGATGAAATTATCAGTAAAATAGAATCTGAATATAAAACGGATCCTAGTGAACGTTATGATATTATGAATTACGTTGATGAGATTAATCTTTCCAGTGCTACTAGTTCTGTCAATAGTTATGCTTCAGATATCGCTGTAGTTATTGCAATTGTATTAGTTGTTGCAGCTATTGGTGGTGGCATATGGTTTGCTAGAAAAAAGGCTGCTTAAAATAGATAATTATGGTTATCTATTTTTTATTTTGTGTTATACTTTGAATATAATGGAGGTGTGTGATATGGCTGATGTTAATTTATTAGTTAACGCTATGTTAACAAATAGTGATGAAGTTATTATGTTACTTGGAAATAAAGCTAATAACAATGAGATTACTGATGCTGTACGAGATAGTATTCGTTCTTTATCTTCGGAAGACTAAAAGATAATAACTAAACGATTAGAACAAATTTTGTATGATTGCTACTTTGATATGAGTTCTGAACTTGAGAAGTTATCGACTAGAGAATTATTTTATTTAAAAGAAAGTTTAATTTATTATATCGGGAGAATATCTAAACCTGATATAGCACTTTTAAAGAAAATATATTCTATAGAAGAAGATAAACATTTGCTTTTAAATATTGCATTTTCAAGCTTAATTACTGGAGATGAAGAAATTGAAGCTGATTTTATTTCCAGAATTAGTCCTGGTAATGACTATGACAAACTAATTCGGTCTTGGACCATGGCTTTTTTTGCTAATTCGGATAATCCATATTCTTATATAGATACTGGTAAAGATGACTGGTCTTTAGCTAAACAAGCCCGTCTAAAAAGACTTGCTATTAACGATAAAAATAATCCTAAATTCTCTAAAGCTAAAGCTTTTCGCTGGTTAGATCTTGTTGTTATTGATTTGTTCTTGGAAAATCGTGGTAATGATGCTATGTCTAGTGATGATTACAAAATTGTTTCAGATACCAATGTTGAGTTAGAAGGATATTCAAAAAATAAAGTAAAGCAATTAAAACTATTAAAGACTAAAATTAATCATCATAATCCCTATTTATAAGCTGTTAAATTTTAGCAGTTTTTTGTTGACTTTTTATTCTTTCTATTGTATAACTGTATTAATCAATTAATACAAAGAAGGTAGTTATGGAGTTTGAATTTGATGATGATAAACCTATCTATAAACAATTGGTAGATAAATTAAAACTTGAAATTGTTTTAGGTCACTTTAAAAGTGGGGATAAACTTCCTTCTGTTAGAGAGCTTTCTACGATGATATGTGTTAATCCTAATACTATCCAAAGATCTTTAGCAGAATTAGAAGCAGAACATTTAATTTATACTAAGAGAACTTCTGGGAAGTTTGTTACAGAAGATGAAGATATCATTCATCAAGTAAAACAAGAGTTAGCAAGAGATAAAATTAATACCTTTGTCTCCGACATGGAGGCTTTAGGATTAAAAACTGGAGATATTGTAAAACTATTGAAAGAGAGGAAATAGTCATAATGGAGTTTATTGAGTTTAAAAATTTATCTAAAAACTTTGGACCTAAAGAAGCTTTAAAAAATATAAATCTTAAGATTGAAAAAGGGAAAATTTATGGATTACTTGGTCCTAATGGTAGTGGAAAAACTACAATGATTAAAATTATTAATGATTTATTACAACCAACATCTGGAGAGATTTTAATTAATGGTCGTGAACCTGGTATTGAAAGTAAAAAAATTATATCATTTTTACCAGAAAGAACATATTTAAATATGAATATGAAAGTATCTGAATTAATTCAATTTTTTAAAGATTTTTATGAAGATTTTGATGAAAAGAAAGCATTGCAACTATTACATAAATTAAAAATTAAAGAGACTGACCAGTTAAAAAACATGTCTAAGGGTACTAAAGAAAAAGTACAACTTGTCATGGTTATGAGCAGAAAAGCAGATTTATATATTTTAGATGAACCTATTGGTGGTGTTGATCCTGCTAGTCGTGATTATATCTTAGAAACGATTCTTACCAATTTTAATGAAGGATCATCTATTCTTATTTCTACTCATTTAATTTCTGATATTGAAAAAATTCTTGATCAGGTTATCTTTATTAATCAGGGTAAAATTGTATTAAATGAAGATGCGGATACGATTCGTAAAAAGAAGAAAACAACGATAGATAAATTATTTAGGGAGGAATTTAAATGCTAAGTAAGTTATTAAAATATGATTTTAAATCTTTATCTAAAATATTAATTCCTGTTTATCTAGTTAGTTTGTTACTAGCTTTGCTAACTAGAGTTATTAATATGTTAGCTAATCAGTTTAACATATTCTCTGTTCCTAGTGGATTTATTAGTGGTATCTTTGTTGTTGTGTTGATTGCTATTCCTATCGCAACTTTTATCTTTACTATTCTTAAGTTTTACCAAAATTTAATTAAAGATGAAGGATATTTAATGCATACTCTTCCTGTTAGTAAAAACAGTTTAATTTTATCTAAGACTATTAGTTCTACTGTGTTTATTATTTTATCTTTTGTCTTTACTATCTTATTCTTATTTGTTGGAGTTTACGGCCTTTGGTTTGATTCTAGTTTCTTATCATTAATTTGGGATTTATTTAAGCAAATTGATACTTTATTTATCATACTTACCCTACTTTCAATATTAATTAGTGTTATCTATAATCAAGTGATGATATATGCATCTATTGCCTTAGGACAAAAACACAATAATAAAGTTATGTACTCTGTTATTTATGGTGTCGTACTTTATAATGTTACTCAAATACTTTCTGTAGTAATTTTAATTCCTGTGATGTTTTTAGATCCTAATTATCAAAAATACATTAATGGTACTTCTATTAGTGATTTTGGACTTATTAACGGATATTTATTATTTGCTTTATTCTTATCCATATTATTTACTGTAGCATATTATATTCTTACTGTTAAAGTATTAGATAAAAAACTAAATTTAGGGTAAAAAAAGATTGCTTCTTAGGGAAGCAATTTTTTTATGGAAGGATTAACTCTTGTCCAATGGATAGTAGGTTTGATGTTAAATTATTTAATAATTTTAACTCTTCTACACTAGTATTATTATCTTTGGCAATAGACCATAAACTGTCTCCTTTTTTTACAATATATGTTTTCTTTGACTCCTTTTTAGGAATTTTTAATTTGTCTCCTATTTGTAAGTTTACTGTTTCTAGATTGTTAATTTCTATTAAGTCATCTACTGGTACATCGTATTTTTGGGAAATTAACCATAAGCTATCACCTTTTACTACTGTATAGATTTCGTAGTCTTCTTCTCCTGTTATTTCTTGAGCTGGTACCTTTAATTGTTGTCCAATATATAAGTTATTACTTGTTATATTATTTAGTCTTTTTAATTCGTCTACTGTTATATTATATTTTCTAGCAATCCCGTATAAAGTATCACCTTTTTTTACTGTATAAGTTTCATAGGTCGGTGTGATTGCTGTTACAGGGATAAATAATACTTGTCCTATCTGAAGTAAGTCTGAAGTTAGGTTATTTAATCTTTTTAACTCTGCTACTGTTGTATTAAACTCGCTTGCTATTTTTGATAAGGTATCGCCTTTTACTACTGTATATATATTATTTTCGGTACTCATACCTGGTGGAATATAAGTATATCCTCCATAATCAGCGATTGCTTTTACTACACCTTCTACATAATCCGTTAAATTGTTCTGTAATTTTTGCTGGTCTGCAGCATTATCAATAAAACCATATTCTACTAATAGTGATTGCATTGGTGTTGTTTCTCTAATAATATAATAATAATCTTTACTAGGGTCTTCTGGAAGTCTTCTTTGATAAATTTTCCTCATTTTTTGACCTGCATCACCGATATTTTCTAGGGCCATACTGGCTAGGGTATCATCATTACGAAGAGCATAGATAATTTCGGCACCTTCTCCTCCCCCGGAATTGATATGATTCGATATTAAAATAGCATTAGGATCTCCATTAAATGCTTCATTTGCTCTTCTTAATCTTTCTGTTCTAGAAATATCTTCATCTGTTGTTTTTACTGATACTACAGGAATACCTAGTTCTTGTAATCTTCTTGTCATATAGTTTGCTGCTTGTAAAGTAAAATCTTTTTCTCTTAAATTTCCACTAATTGCTCCTGGATCACTTCCTCCATGACCAGAATCCACTACAACACCCGTTATTTTCCTTTCGTTCATCTTTTTCACCTCTACATTAAAATATGTAAGGCTAGGCGATTTTGCTACTATATCAATTTATAAATATAAAATTTTAGTGCATTTTGAATATATAACATGTAGTTTTTTGGCATTCATATTTTAGGCTATTGTAATCGTAGTATGATACCTTAGTTTCTTTCTGATAATTCTTCTATGATATGTTCATAATTTTTATCATTTAAAATATCACTCATAATTCTTACATAACTTTCATACCTATTAATATTAATTAATCCGTTTGTAACAGCTTGTTTGATGACGCATGAATTGCTTGGTTCATTATAATGTAGGCAATCATGATATTTACATTTATCCTTATAATCATTAAATTCTTTAAAATACCCTTGGACTTCTTCTGGATTGAATGATGAAATATCCAAACTTCTTATTCCTGGTGTATCTATAATCGATGAATTTTTTTCCCATATATAATATTTCGATGTTGTTGTGGTGTGGTTGCCTCGCTTGCTTTTATCACTTACCTGACCTGTTTTAATTTCATTACTATTCATAAGAGCATTAGTAAGTGATGACTTTCCAACTCCACTATTTCCAACTAATATCACTTGTTTTCCCAATATATATTTCTTTAAATCATCTATACCAGTATTTTTATATGTAGAAGTTTCTATTACTGGAATATTAATTTTTCTATAAATATCTAGAATTTTTTCTTCGGCATCAGTCTTTAAATCACATTTATTTAAACAAATAATCGCCGGAATATTACTATTTTGTAAAATCATTAAATATCTATCTATAAACTTAGGATGAAGTGGTGGTTCTTGTGCTGCAACAACAATTACTGCCATATCAATATTAGTGGCTATATTTTTAATTAAGCCTGAATCATTAATTCTTGTACTATCTTTTTTTATTCTAGATAATAAAGACGTTCTTTTTAATAAATTGGTTATCAAATAAGTATTATTAATTTTATTTAATACTACTTTATCACCTGGAAATAATACTTGATTACATACTATATTCATATCCTTTCTTAATCTTGCTACCACTAGTTTTTCATTATATAAAATATATGCATCATTATATCTAACTTCAACTACTATCCCATATTTATCATTATTTTCAATAACGAAATTTTCTAATTTATTATTCTTCTTTTTCGTTGACTTTTCTATGGCTCTTTGTTTTTTTTCTTTACTTTTTTTCGTTTGGAAACTTTCATAAGCATTATAGTGTGGCATTAATAACACCTCCGATTGTTCTTTCTGTTCCATTTCATTATGATTTTTCTTATTTATTGTATTTTATTCTTATTTTTTTACATATGCTTTTATTTGTCTTTTTGCTTTAGTTGTTTTTACTATGTCTAACCATCCAATATTAGGTCCTGATGATTGTTCATCTGTGATAATTTTTACTCTATCTTTATTATGTAGAGTATGGCCACATTCTACAGGTTTGTCGTTTACTGTAGCGCCAACCATTTTATTTCCTATATCAGTATGAATTTTATACGCTAAATCAATAGCAGTCGACCCTGATGGTAATTCTATTATCTCTCCTTTCTTTGTATATACATATACTCTTTGTGATAATAATTCTTGTTGTATATGTTCTACAAATTCTTGATTGTCTGCAAAAGTCTGGTCTATTTCTACTAAAGATTCAAAAAATTGATACTTATTTTTTAAATTTTCTTGCATTATCTTTCTGGCATTACCTTTGTTTATATTCCAAAAAGCAGTTAATCCATATGAGGCTATTTTTTCTTTTTCAAAAGTTCTTATCTGAATTTGGACTAATCTACCTTCTGCTCCAAATACTGTAGTATGAAGAGAGCTATACAGATTAGTTTTGGGATTTGCTATGTAGTCTTTAAATCTATTATTCATAGGAAAATATTTATCATGAACCATTCCTAAAGTTGGGTAGCAATTAGCAACATTATCAACCAGGATTTTTAACGCTAATAAATCATGAATATCCGATAATTTTTGTCCTTGTTCTAGACGTTTATATATTCCATAGATATTTTTTGTTCTTATTTTTAGTTCATGTGGAATATTGGCATCCGATAATACTTTATTTATTGTTTGTAACATTTCTTCGCGACATTGTTTAGTATCTTCGTCTATTTTCATTCTTATGTCACGTACTCTTTGATAGGCATCTGAATTATAATACTTTAAAGATAAATCTTCTAATTCACTTTTTATTATATGCATTCCTAGTCTGTCCGCTAAAGGGACATATAACAATAATGTTTCTTTGGCATTTTCTTTTTGCTTAAATTCTGATTTAAATTGTAATGTTCTCATATTGTGAAGTCTATCGGCAAGTTTGATTATAATAATTCTTACATCATTTGTTATACTAGTAATAATTTTTCTAGTATTTGCTAGATTTTGTTCTTGTTTGGTTGCGAAATTCATTCTACTAATCTTAGTTACTCCATCTACTAAGTTTGCTACATCATCATTAAAATCTATTGCAATCTGTTCTTTGGTAATTTTGGTATCTTCTAGCGTATCATGTAATAAGGCAGCACAAAGGGTATCTGTATCTGCATACATTTCAGCTAGAGTATACGCTACATTTAACGGATGAGTAATATAATCTTCTCCGCTTTGACGTTTTTGACCTTTATGTAATTCTTCTGCATAGTAATATGCTTTTTTTACCATTTCTAGTCCTTCTATGTTGTATTCTGCAACTTTTGAAAGTAAATCATTTACAGTTAAATTATTCATATACACCTCCCTATAAATAAAAACGCGCTATGGCGTATTGCCTTAGCGCTTGTATTATTTTAAAGAAGCAAAGCATGAATGTAATGACATGATTAAAGAAACTATTGAATTATGCAATGCATATTTTATTTTTTCTTTAGAAATCACACTCATAACTACACCTCTTTAAATGTTAGTATTCAATTTATCACTATTTATTTTAGATGTCAATATACTTTTACTATATTTTTTTGAAATAAACATTTCGTATTCCTCTTTCAAATTCTTTTGTATTTAGTAATTTAAAATTATCTTTTTCTAGATTTCTAATAGAATAAATATTATTCGGGTGTACAGTTACTATAGCATATTTATAATCTTTCTTTTTTGATATTTGATCTAGTTCCGTTAACATTTGATATTGCAAATTATTACCTATATATTTGGAAGTTACAAACATAGGTCCATAATCCACTACCTCTTGTTCTTTATAATTTAATTGTAAGCTTTTTAATGACTCTTTCGTTGCAGGTATTAGCATCATGGAACATACGGGAGTCTCTTCTTTATAATATATCCATATTTTAGAATGATTTCTTAACATCTCTTCTATATTCTCTTTTGTAAAATCTCCTAGCCAGTCTGGATAATCCATATCTTTTTTTACTTCTTTTTGAAACTCTAAATATTTATCTATATTAATTTTTTCTATTGCTGTTAAATCTTTTAACTTTATTACGGGATACCAGCCTAATTGTTTTCTTATTATATTAATTTTTTCTTTATCTTCTATGTATTCTTTTCTTGGTTTAACAAAGTTTTTTGACCCTCTTTTTTCGTCTTGATATCTTGGTATTAATTGAATGTGGAAATGATTCATAGGTCCATCACACATTGTACATAGATAGATACTTTTAGCTTGATATACTTCTTTTAATATAATCATTACTTTTTTAGTAAATGTATATACTTTTTCACATAAAGTATCAGGTAATTCTGTCATATCCTTATAGTGTTTTTTCGTAGAAATTATTGTATGTCCTACTGCTCTGGGATTATTACATAGAAAGCATTCTATATCTACGTCTTTATATAGCATTTTATTTTTATTGTCACCAAATACAATATGATTGTGTTCTCTATCATAACAAGTTGGACATATCCCTTTATCTGTTAGTTCTTTATTTGTAATCTTTTCCATATTTTACTCCATTATTTTTCATTCTTATATAATACATTAATGTCTACTGCAGTATTAATTCCATCAATTCTTCCATCTTGACATAATTGCCACATTATATAGTGTGAATCATAATCTGTTTGATCTGTATAGTGTGCTAACCATACATCATAGTCATGATATTTCCAAATGCTATTTAAATAGTTTTTACTTCCATAAAGCATTCCATCATACCCTTTATCTTCTACCTTTTCTAAGAAAGATTCTGCTACTTCATTTAATCCGAATAGTGATAATTCCATTTGATTAAAACTGTTATAGCATTCCCAGTCAAATGCTATTGGAAGAGTTAACTCGTAGTCTTTTATTTGATCTAGTACCCAGGTGGCTTGTTTTCTTGCTTCCTTTTTACTATTGGCATAGGAATAAAAATATACTCCTACTTTTAAATCATTAGCTAGTACATTTTCTATATTCTGTTTAAAGTAAGGATCTAATATATATTCTCCATCTACTCCTTGCTGAGAACCTACTCTAATCATTACGAAGGTTGCTCCAGCATCTTTTACCTTTTTAAAATCAATATCTCCCTGCCATTTTGATACATCAATTCCTATTTCTGTATTTTCATCTTTGTGTGTTGCAACAACGTCATTAAATGCGGTTACTACTTCTTCTCTTTGTTCTGTTTGATCTGGTGTTAGGGTTGTTGTTGCAGGTGCTGGTTCATAGACATTTAAAATAAAATTAATTCGTTCTTCATTATTATTACAATCTTTTGCAACATAAGTTAAATTATAGGTTCCAGCTTTATTTAAATCATAAGTTCCCTCTATTTTACAAGTAGGATTACTATCATAATTATCGGCACAGAATATTTCGTCTTCTAAATTTAAGTTGCTTCCTACTCTTGCACTATAACTTCCTGATAACCAGACTAAAGGCTTTTCTTCATCTACTACATCTATAGTAAATACACCTCTTTTTTCTTTATCATTCTTGTTTTTATACACAAAAGATACTTCTTGTTTGCCAAGTTCTTCTGTATTTAATGTTTTATTGGTTACCACTTTTCCATCAATAGATGCAATTAAATCCTTTACTTTTACTTTGCTATATACTGATACTTTTAAATTCTCAATTAGCGTGTATCCAGTATTATCTATTTCAGGAGGTACTAATATGGATATTACTACTCCTAAAATAACCAAGAATGCTCCTAGTGAGCTAATAATTATTATTTTCTTTTTCATAAATCACCTCATATATCTAATATTCCTAAGATGATAATTCCTATTACTACTAAAGATATTGCTAGATAGTGTTTCTTAGATAATTTTTCCTTTAAAAATATTCTAGACCATAATAGAGATAATATGCAATAAGAACCTACAACTGGTGCCGTTATTACAGAATTTGCACTCATTGCATACACATAAAAGAATTGTCCTATTGTTTCAAATATTGCGGCTATTACTTTAGGTTTTTCACTTTTTATTGTTAATTTTGCTCTTTTTTTCTTTAAATAGATATATGTAATTATACTATATATCAAGAAAGTATATTCATAAGCAATTAATGCATTATCTTCACTAATTAATTTCATTTTATCTAGATAGATAGCATCTAGAAAAGTTCCTAGACCGTCTAAGATACAGTACGCAATAGGAAATATCATTGTTAATAAAACTATTTTCTTTTTCGTTAAGCTATTTTTTAGTGTTACTCTGTTATCTTTTTCTTCTTGTGATTCTATTATTCCAAGAAGTATTATACCCGTTAATATTAATAAAAATGCTATATAAGCTGGTATTTGTAGTGTTTCTTTAAAAAATAGTAAAAGTAATATAGCAGTAATTACTCCACTACAATTTTGTATGGGACTAGCAATAGATAATTCTAGGTATTTTAATCCTTTATAACCTATTACCATGCTTATAATATATAATAGTGATACTGGTAGATATTTAATTATTTCTATTATATTAAAATCTATTCTTTTTACTATCATATAAATAGTTGCGTGTATTCCCATGATTAGTCCTACACAGACACCAGTTTTTAGATGATTATAATCTCCTGCTTTTTTATTTCCAATCTTATAAAATAAGTCAGCAGTTCCCCAACATAAAAATGTCATTAAGGCAAATAGCATAAACATTCTCCTTATTATTTATATTATAGCTTATCTTTTTAGAAAAAACAAAAATATCCACAACTTTTGTGGATATTTATTTTGATGACTTTATTTCTTCCACAGATTCTGTTAATTTTTCATAAGTAGTAGCACCTGGAATGGTTAGTTTTATTACAGAATCTTTTACTATAAATGAATTAGGGTAAGAAATAATTTCAAATTTTGAAAAGAACTCACCTGTTTCATCCATTAATACCGGGAATGTTATATCTTTATTTTCGATAAATTTCTTGATTTGTTTTGTGCTCTTATGTTCTAGTTTTGGTGATACTACTGATAAAAGAATTACCTCTTCTTTATTCTTTTTATAATGATTATATAGTTTTTCTAATTCTTTTAGTTCTTTTTTACAAGCACTACAATCTGTTGACCAGAAATGTAGTATTACTGTTTTATCTTTATAGTCATTCCAATTATGAGTTTTGTTGTTTTGATCTTTTAAAGTAAATTTTTCTACTTTATATTGTGATTTTTTATTTGTTTTACTACTTAGTCCGTTACTACAACTTGCTAGTCCTGTCTCTTCATTGATACCACAATTTTGTTCTAGTTTTGAGGAAGTTTCAAAATCTATATTAGTAACTAGTATATAACTTCCTACTAATACAAGTAATACTCCCCCTACTTGAACTACTATTTGTAAGATATTTTGTTTTTTCTTTAAAAAACTTAAAGCTTCTCCAGTAAATAGTCCTAGTATTAAGAATGGAATAATAAATCCTATGGCATATATCAAGACCAATATATTACCTAAAAACATACTACTTGCACTACTTGCCATGATTAATACAGAAGATAATGCTGGTCCAACACATGGAGTCCATGCAAAACTAAATAGAAATCCCATGACGAATGCTACTATTGGATTCATTTTATTGGGATTAATATTTATATTTAGCTTCTTTTCTTTTTGTAAAGACTTAAAGTTTATAATCTTTAATTGAAATAGTCCTAATATTATGATGATAATTCCGCCTATTATTGCGATAATTGTCTTATATTCCTTGAAAAAACTACCTAGTGCTGTGAAAGAAAGTCCTAGAATAAAAAATGACATTGATATTCCTAATACAAAGAATAGGGTATATAAAAACACATTTTTCCTTTTATATATAATTTTTCCATCTTTTGTTTTTTCTTTGGCATTTCCAGCTAGATATCCCATGTATAATGGTAATAGTGGAATAACGCAAGGTGAAAAAAACGAGATAATACCTTCTAATAAAACTGTTACTCCCTGTATTAAAAAGTCCATTTTCTACCTCCTCTTCATTATGCCTACTATATTTTAGCAAAGTTTATGCATTTGAACAAGAAAAATATTATTTTTTCACTTTTATTTTTTGAATATGATTAATTAAATACGAAGAGATAGTTACAGTTATTATAGAAAATATAATACGTGTTATTGGTATATATGATAGAGAAAGCCCTAATACTAAAAAATCTGTAAATAAATAAGATTGTGAAAGTGGCCATTTCGTGATATGAGAAATACTTAGTGCTAGTGCATCGTCTCCACCACTTGAGCCTCCTTGTCTTACAATCATTCCCACTCCTACTCCTACAAAAACACCTCCTAGTATTGCGGCTAATAGAGGATAATTTGATAAATTTGGTAACATCCAAGGTAGTACTTCCCAAAGTTCATAAAATAAAGATATACTTATTGTTGAAATTACAGATAACTTTAAAAAATTTATTCCTAAATATTTAAAGGCGAGTAAGTAACAACTACTATCTAGTAATGGTGTTATGATAGCTGGTGATATTTCTAACCAGTGTTCGATTAGAAGCATCAATCCAATTACTCCTCCTTCTGTGATTTCCGTGCGCTCATGAATATTATGAATTCCAAAGGAACAAATGCCTGCTCCTAGGAGGATAAAGAATACTTTATTCCAGGTAATTCCTTTTAGTAATTTTTTTATATACTCTTTTTTCAAAGTATAACCTCCTTATCCTATATAACGACATGATAGTAAAGATTTTTTTACTAGTCAATAAAAAATTATGAAAAAAAGCCCTTTCGGACTTTATATTTCTATTTCTTCTATATTTTTGATTCCTTTATTCATTACCTTATAATAAATGAGTATACTTCCCATTAATAGTAATATAATTAACATTCCTTTTAAGATAGAAAGTGGTATTAAAACTACTTTATTTAAATAATAGATTCCTCCTCCTAATACGACTGCAATAATCATAGAAATTGCCATAGAGAAGAAGGTATTTTCATTACCTCTTAAAGCATTTAATTCATCTTCCCAGACTAATTTTGGATTTACGGTATCTAGATATATTCCTAAATATGTAAAGAATATACATGATAGTAGAGATACTGCTGTAAATACTATGAAATCCATAAATGTAGCTTCTAAGAAATAACAGATAATTAATAAATATATAAAATTAAATCCAAAACTAATGATAATTGATATTAATGCTTTGATATTTAATTGTGTTTTATATTCTACTGGAATATATTTCATAAATGGTAAATGATGTCCTTCTCTAGAAATAGAACTTGATGCAATACTATTTGCTGTTGTTAGAATGGCAGATATTGCAAATATAGCAATAAATACTACTAGTAGGCCTAATGCTTCTCCTTGTTTATAATGGTTTACAAACTCGAATATTACATTATCTTGTCCTTGAATTAAGTAAATTAGAATTATAATAATTGGCCATAATAGATTACTTAAAATACAATTACTAAAAAATGATGGTGTTCTGACTAGTATTTTTAATTCTTTTTCAATATAAGTTTTTACATAACTACTTTTTTCTGCTTTTTTTAGTGTTTCAGATAATTGTGTTTTATTATCCATAGCATTACTACTAATTCTTTTTACTCCAGGAATATATATTTTATCTGCTAGGACCATAAAGATTAAATAGGCAAATACATTAATTAATAAATACATGATAAATGCAAAAATATTATTTGCAGTAATAGCTGTTACTAAGAAATAGGTACTAGGAAAAATAATATTCATAATATCTAGGAATCCTACTTTTCCTTGTGCTAATAATGGAATAAATTCAGTTATACTATCATTATTTAAATATCCGATTGCTATCATTCCTACTATAATGATGACTCCTAGCATTACTAATGTTAACATATTGTTTTTATTCTTTATTAGTTTGGTAAATCTCATTATTAATAAAGCAATAATTCCACAGTATACTAATGGTAATATTGGTAATGTTATAATACCTATTAAACTCATAAGAGCTGTAGATATACTTACACCATCAATAATTAGAAATCCTAAGAATGCAGCTATTAAGAATAAAAATTCCATCAGACTTTCGCTAATTAGTACAGCCATAAATTTAGAAGAAATTAATAATTTAGGTTTTATTGGTAATGGTAATATGTGTTCTATGTCTCCTGAAAAATAGAACGTGTTTAGAATTATATTAAATCCAAAAATCATAGAGAAAATACAAATAAATTGTATTACTAATAATAAAGCATTTCCTATATTTCCAGCATAGGCCATATTATTTAGTATTTCTCCTTTAATTCCACTAGTTGCTGCTGCTACTAAAAATGTCATTAATACGAAACATGGAATAAAGATAAATACAGTTGCTATAATACCTAATGTAATATAAAAATTTTTCTTTTTTGCTTTTTCTGATTTTGGCATTTCTCCAGATAGTAGAAATGTTCTTACTAATTTACTATACATCTTCATCTTGAACCATCCTCAAGAAAATTTCTTCTAAATCTTTTTTCGTGTATTGTTTCTTTAGATCTTTTAATGTTCCTTGATATAGTATTTTTCCTTCTTTGATAATGATTACTCTATCACATAGTTTTTCTGCTACTTCTAAGACATGGGTTGAAAATAATACTGTATGTCCTTTTTTTGCATGATCTTTCATCATTTCCTTTAGTTGATGTGCTGATTCTGGATCTAGACCTATTAATGGTTCATCTAGTATCCATACATCTGGTTCATGAATTAGAGCAGCAATTACCATCATCTTTTGACGCATACCATGAGAATAACTAATCATTTCTGCATCGAGGATATTTTCTAGACCAAAAGCTTTTGTTAATGTTTTTATTCTTTCTTTACGTTTAGTACTACTTACATTATAAATATCAGCAATTAAATTTAGAAATTCTATTCCTTTTAGACGAAGAAACATATCTGGACTATCAGAAATATATCCTATGTTTTGTTTTGCTTCTAAAGGTTCTTTATCAATATCATAGCCAGCTACTTTAATATCGCCTTCATCTTTTTGATAGATTCCCGTTAATAACTTTAATGTTGTAGTCTTTCCACTTCCGTTTGGTCCGATAAATCCTACTATTTCTCCAGGATTTACAGTAAACGAGATGTTATCTACCGCTTTATTTGTATCATTAAATACTTTTGTAACATTTTTTACTTCTATCATACTATTACCTCCTTATTATTATTTTAATACTTCTACCTTACTTTAAGTCAATACTTCTATCTATATTCTTTACTATTTTACATAAAAAAAACATCTTTTTTGATGTTTTTATAGCATATTTTTCTTTTTTAATAATAAGGCCACTAATAGTGATACTACTACTGCAATAATTAGGACTAAAATAAAGGCATTGTCTTTACCAGCAAAACTTCCTAGTGATACATTCATTCCTAAGAAGGAAGAAATCATGGTTGGGATAGAGAGCACAATGGTTGCGGCTGCTAAAAACTTCATAGCAATATTTAGATTATTAGATATGATTGTTGCATACGTATCTGTGATAGAAGATAAGATATCTTTATAGATTCCACTCATTTCGATTGCTTGCTTATTTTCAATAATTGCATCTTCTAATAAATCTAGGTCTCCTTCATATAAAGGAAGAATAATGCCTTTTGCTAGCTTTTCTAGTACTGCATCATTGGCCTTTAGAGATGTCATGAAATATACTAATGTCTTTTCAATATCTAATAGTTCTATTAAGTCTTTATTTTCTGTTGATTTTTTTAATACTTTTTCTTTTGTTTCAATATCTGTGTTAATCTCTTTTAGGGCTTTTAAATAGTTTGATGCACTTTTTAATAATATTTGTATTAAGAATCTTGTCTTTTTAGCTGTTCTAAAATCTTTTACTTTATTTCGTTTAAAGTCATTTAGAAGAGTGGTCTTTTTTACTGATACGGTAATAATATAGTTATTATTTGTGATAATAATACCAAGTGGATATGTTTTATATTTATGTTCCCCTTCATTTTCTAGATAGGGAATATCAATGACAATTAAGGTAGCATTATCTTCTTGTTCTACTCTGGGTAATTCTTCGGTATCTAGTAGTTTCATAATTAAGTCTTTATCTACTCCGGTTCTATTTGCTACTTTATCAATTTCATCTGGTGCTGGCATAATTAGGTCTATCCAACAATCAGCAGTCATTTTCTTTACTTTTCTGGCTTTCTTTTCTACTGCACTAGTTTTATAAATTTTTAACATAATAACACTCCCTTCTTTTCAATTCTATATAGTATATCACAATTCTTGCTAATATTTACTTTTTTTAGTGATAAAATTACTGATTTTTGGGAGGTTTTAGCTCTTTTACTTTGACAAAATGAGGTTTTTCGTTACTATCTTTTCTTTTTTTCCACTCTTCTTGTAATTGATAATAATGATATCTGTTTAATTTTTTATATTGTCCTAGATATTGGTCTTGTATTTCTTGCTGATATAAAGGAGTGGTATGATATGCAGTATACATTTCATTTAAGCGGACTTTATATTTCATTAAAGTAGAAGTTACTTCTTCTTCGGTTTGGATATTTCTTCTGCCTTCTTCAATACAACTTGCTATCATTTTATCTATTTCTTGTTTAGGAATTCTAGTAATTGCTTGTGCTTGTAATCTTTCTTGCCTTTTTCTTATTTCTGTTATTGCTGGTGTTAATGCATGTATTTGTTTTTCAATCATGCCTTTTACTGCATTATAGTTTCTTTCACTGCATAAGCCATTAGCAACATCTAGTGAAAGAATACGGTATTCTTCTACTGATGGCGTTTTGTCTATCTTACTAATATTGATATTTGCTTTGTTTTTATCATAAAAATCTTGATATAGGGTTTCTTGTTCATTTAATTTGCCAGTTAATACGATTTCTCTTTTTAATCCTTTTTTTCTAATTACTGTTGCTAAAACTTTGGCTTGTTCTATTATTTCTTTTAATGATAAATCTTGTTTATTAGACAGTAATTCTATATAAGTATGCCAAGGATTATATCTACCATTCGTCATTACTATATTTTCTTGATAATAATCTAATAATAGATTCCAGAATGCTTCTTCTTGTCTAGTATCTTGTTTATTTTCCATGAATGGTAACATAATTTTACTTATTCTATCGACTATTCCTTGATGTTTTAACATATGTGTTACTAAATCTTCACCATTTTCCATTCTATACTTGATATCTTCTGATATATCTCCTAAAGATTGTAACTCGTCATATGTTAAATAGATTGCTATAGATGAATATCTTTTTGTACCATCTTGAAATAGCCGTATCTTATCTTCAAATAAATGTGTTTGATCTACAAATTGTACTAACTGATTTGGTGTCATTATTATTTCACAACTACCATCCGGATTGATTGTTGCCATTTTGTTTTGCTCATAACTTGATACTCCTAGTGATTCCCACTTTTCTTTACTTTTGCAACTTTCAAATTCTCCTTTTGAAATTGCTTGAGAAGGAATTACTTTATACTTATTATAAGTAAATACTAGGCAATCTACCGGTAAATAAGTAGCACCTGGTATCGTTTTATCTTGATAATTATACCTTTTTTCCATCCTTTGTGCTAATGTTTCTTCTGATACAGTATCGTCGTGTTTTATCTTTTGCCATATTCTTTTTATCTCTTCTAGTAATTCTTGTTCTTTTTCTGGATGATTTCTTATGTATACTATTATATCCATTAACATTTCGTAATCTTTCTTTTGCATAGTATCACCTCATTTATGCGATATTTTATCATATTATTTATAATAACTCTATATTTAATATTTACTATCGAATTTTAATTTTGTATAAAAAAGCAACACCCTAGGGTATTACTTTTTATTCACTAGCACTTAATTTTACATCTACAGTGTGTTCTTCTCCATCTCTAATATATGTTACTTTGATGGTGTCTCCTGCTTGATGTTGATATAATTCATATCTTAAGTAAGCAGAGTCTTTTACTTCTTTTCCGTCAATTTTAGTAATAACGTCACCTGTTGTTAATCCTGCATCATAGGCACCTGAACCTTTTTCTGCTTGGACTACAACAACACCTTCTGTGATATTTCTATCAATCATAATTCTATTCCTATAAAGTCCTGATGAATCGCTTGCGTTTACCATAGAAACGCCTAATACTGGCCAAGCAATTTTTTCTCCTTTTTCAAGTGATTCAATATGATTCATTGCATATTCGATTGGAATTGCAAATCCCATACCTTCTATTTCATCATCTACTAATTTTAAAGAACAAATACCAATAACTTCACCATTGGCATTTAATAATGGGCCTCCACTATTACCAGGATTAATAGATGCATCAAATTGTAATACTCTCATAATCCAGTCATTACTATTACTATTAGAAACACTAACAGATACCATACGATCTTTTCCAGAAAGTATTCCTGATGTTACTGTTCCTCTATATTCTTCTCCCATAGGAGTTCCTACTGTAAAGATAGTATCTCCTAATTTCATATCTTCGCTACTTCCTATATTAGCAACCATAGATACATTACTTTTGTCAACTCTAAGTACTGCTAAATCTAGATATTCATCTCCACCTAACACTGTAGCTTCTGCTTCTTTGTCATCTGACATAGTAACTGTTACTTTATCTGCACCATCTACTACATGATGATTAGTTAATAAATATCCATAATTGTCATCCGTTTTATAGACAAAGGCAGATCCTGTTGCAGTTAATGTATCATTCTGATAAGAAGATACCATAGCAACAGCGTCATATATTTTATCAACAGCAGCTGCTAGAGAGTTCTTCTCATATACTTGTGTACCATTTTTAGTTATTATTGTATTTCCATTTGTTTCTAATACTTCACTTACTAATGGTGTCCATTTTAATAATGCAAACATTATAATTCCACCCATGACAAATGAAAATACTATTAGAAATATTGTTCTTATATTTTCTTTCTTTTTCACTCTTTATCTACACTCCTTTCGATTCCTGCTAAATCTTTCCAATTTTCAGGGAATCCCATTCTATGCAATACTTTTTCTATTTTTATCGATGTCAAATTATAGTTCAATGTCTGAACTACATTTTCTAATTCTATGGTCATATTTTTAAAATCTTCTGTTAGTAACATTTGACGCATAATAATTAGAAGAGCAAATAAATCTGACTTTCCATATATATATTCCCCGTTTTCTTTTGGAATATCTAATACTTGGTGATATATGGTGTCATCAATTTGTTTTTGAGTTCTATTTTCATAAAGAATATCTTCATGGGCACATAAATTTCTATAATTGGCAAGTATTGGTAAGTATACCAGAAGATCGTCTACCTCTACATTATATATTTTTCCAATTTCTTCTTGGTCTTCTGGCTTTAAGATAGAGAACATTTCACTAACAATACCAAAGGATAATACTTTTACTAATATCCATAATGGAATATATCCATAATTAGATACATAATGAAGTGTTGCGGAATGTTGACTTCCGTTGACTCTAATTTGTCTTTTCATCTTCTTTAACAAGTCATTTACTTGTCTTTGTCTTTCCGGGCTATGTGTGAAGTTCTTGGCTTTTAAATAATCTCTTTCTCTATATCCATATTTTTTAGACAGTTGATAAGAGGTAATTGACTTTAAGTTGTTTTCAATTACTAATAAGTATTTAAATATTACATTACGAAAAGAACGATCAAATAAAAACAAACTATATAACTCTTCAAACGTTGTTCCTTTGATAAATTGTTTCTCCGTATCGGACTTATAAAAAAGATGACGGTATCCATTTAAGAAAAAGTAATTTTCTCTTAATAGAACTTGTTTTGCATATTTTTCATCATTAATTATTAATCCTTTGTGTTTAAATATTTCAATTTGTTCATCTAGATTTTTAAATTGTTTCTCTATCATAATCTCACCTAGTATTGATTATATCATATTCTTCCTTGAAAAGTATGAAAATTTTGTGAATTTGTGTGCTATAATTAAACTAGTATTCGATTAGGAGGGATAGAATGCCAGCTACTGTTACACATGCTTATTTTTCTAATGATGTCTATGATATTTTACCTAATCAAATCAAAGAAAGAATTTCACTTTCTAGAATTAAAATGTTTGGTCAGGGAACAGATCCATTTATGTTTTATCATTTGTTTTCTGTCAAACCGGGGAAAAAGATTCGGTTGATGCAACGTGTCTGTCATAGGCAACATACAAGAGACTTTTTTTGTCAACTTATTGAAGATATTAAGAAAAATCATTTAGAGGAAGATAGTGATGTTTGTTCATTTTTATGTGGTTTTATCTGTCATTATGTTTTGGATTCTACCATTCATCCATTTGTTATATATAAGACAGGTAATTTTGATAAACATAATAAAGCTACTTATAAGTATAATAATTTGCATCTTTTTATGGAAACTTATCTCGATAACTATTTAATTCGTAAAAGAGAACATCAAAATCCATATTCTTTCTCTATTGTTAAATATTCTTTTGATTTAGCTCCTTTTTCTTCAGGATTAAATCAAGTAATTGGTTCTTCCTTTGATAAGGTTTATCATGTTTCCAATATGGATTCTATTTATTATCAAGCATTAAAAGATATGAAGTTTTCACTACGAGTTTTTAGACAAGATCGTTTCGGTATTAAAAAATTCTTTTATAAATTCGCTGATACCTTTACACCTAGAAGATGTTTTCGTTTTGAAGCTATCAGTTATCATTATACTATGCATCCAAGTTATGATTTTTTAAATTTTAAGCGTCGACTATGGAGAAATCCTACAACCTATTCTATTATTAGTCATGATTCTTTTTATGATTTATATATTAAATCTCTTAAATTAGCAAAAAAGATTATTGAAGACACTTTTGGTTATTTAAGTGGTCAAGATATTGATTTAAATTCTGTCTTTAAGAATTTAAGTTATACGACAGGATTAGATTGTGATGAACATAAGGAACTAAAATATTTTGAATTTTAGTTCTTTTTTGTATACTTTTTTATTTTCTTCTCATACTAATTCTAGGTGAAGATTATGTTTTATAGATATGAAATTAAGAATAATGGTGTTGAAGATATACTATATTTATTTTTAACTATGAATTATGAATTTTCTAAGGAACTAGGTAGTAATTCTAATGATTCTGAACTAAGAAGAAGAACGAATAATTTTATTAAAAATAATAATATAGACTTTCAAGGTGATAAGGTTTATTTGGTTATCGATAATGTGATTGTGAAAGCTTTTCAAATCTCTAAGGATCAAAAAGTGGATTCTCTTCCTAATAAAAAGTCTTATGATGATTTAGAATATATGGTTACAGTGCAATTAGATGATTCTTCTATTGTAGAGATTTGTTTATGTGATTATTTACTTGGTGCCTTAGCAACTAATATGGTACCTAATCTTTCTATTGAAGTATTAAAAGCTATGGCTATTTTATATCGTACTTATGCCTTTAAAGAAATGAGTGAATATAGTGTTATTAAAGCTACGAATGAGTTTTTCTCTTATCGACCAATCGAGTATTATAAGATTGCTTTTGCTCCTAACTATGAGGAGGTTGTTAATACTTTAAAAGAGGCTATTAAACAGACAAACGCTATGTTTGCTAGTTACCAAGATCAGTATATCTTACCTTTTATTCACATTTGTAATCATGGAAGAACTTTAGAAGATAGTCGCTATCCATATTTATCCTCTGTTTCTAGTCTCTGGGATAGTTCTTCTCCTTTCTATGTTGATACAGAAACTTTTTCTTATTCGTTCTTAAGTCAAGTTTTTCATTTTACTATTACTAAGGATACACCTTTTCAAATGTTAGAAGTATCTCCTCACGGTAAAGTATTAAAATTAAAAATAGGTAATACTATTATTGATGGAAAGAAGTTTATGAATCTATTACATTTAAAATCTCAGTTTTTATCCATTATCATTAATTCGCAATCTATTAATGTGATTACTCATGGCTGGGGTGATGCATTAGGCCTTAGCTTGTATGGCGCTTTAAAACTTGCTGAAAACGGTTGTAGTTATGCTAATATTTTAAATTATTATTTTCCTAAAGTTACTATTTGTGAATACGTAAAAGAGCTTTCCTCTTAGTGAAAGCTCTATTTTGTTGCCTTTAAATCAGCTAATTCTTTATCTGCATCTTGATTAAGCTCAATCATTGTTCTTAAAAACTTCACATATCCTTCTACAGTAGATACGAAATCTTCTAATTCTACTATATTTTTATCTTTAATATAACTTTTTACAAGCTCTGCGGAAGATTCTAATTCTTTGGTTATTTCTTCTACTTGTTCATAAGTCATAGTTCCAATCATTGTCCTAATTCCTCCATTTTAGGTTCTTCTGTTGCCATTTGAGCTAACTGATTTGATTTTTCTATTACTACGTTACGATACTCTTCTATTTTTTCTATGTTTGCTATATTATCTGTACTATTCCAGGCTATCTTCATTTGATTAATACATTCAAAAATCTTATTAATTGAATTTACATACTGATTATAATTCATATATCCTCCTATATTAATACAATTCTAGACCCGTTTTTTAAATCTGTTTCTCTTACAGATTTATTTACATCATAGACTTTTCCAGTCTCTTTACTATAAAAATTACTTTCTTCTTTTATTATATAGTCATGGTCTGTTAAATCGATTAATCCCTCTTCTATTAATCTTTTTATAGTTCCTATTTTTTTATTGATGGGAATGTATAAGTCATAATTTTTTTCAATTAATGGAATATATAGTTCAATTAATATTTTATTTTTATTCATATTAACTTCATTCCTTCCTTTTTATATCGTAAATAATACAGATATTTTATGGTTCTGTTACCAGTTTTACTAATATAGCTTTTCCCTTTTTTATTGCATAACCAAAGTTAGGTTCAAGCTCTGCTCTTAATATTCTAGAGTTTGTTGTTACTTTTAATGTAAATTGATTAGCGATTCCATTTCCTAACCAGATTCCTTCTGACAATGAGGTATTTCCTTTAAACCAAGCTTCGTAACTTAAAGTCTTAATATTATCAATTGTGTCTACGATAATATATTTTGTATTTGTTGATTGCGATAACATTGTTGTTATTTTTTCTTTTTCTGAAAGACCTAGTTTCTTTAATAATGTTCCTAGACCTGTAATTACACAGATATTCATAGTACTGGTATTATTTAGACTTTCTAGCGCTTGGATGATATTTTCCCCAGTTTCATAAGTAGCATTTGTTATATCATTTCTATTTAGTAAGTTATTATTATCAATTATCATACAAGTTGCCTGATTAGATACTGGTAAAAAGTTGGTCCAGGTTGTTATAAATTGACTATTAGATGATATATCTTCTCCTGTTACAATAAAGAAATTGTTTTCTACTATATTTATCTTCTCTATTTCTAGAGTGTCTTTGTTAATACCAATTGGAACATCTTTTAGACTAGTATACGCAGTACTTATTATACTTGTGGTTACTACTTCTGGAAGTGTTGGTACGATTGGTGCTTGATATGAACAGATAGAACTTAGTTTGTCACAGATAATTTTAATATACTCTGTTAATTTTTCTTCTTTATAAGCATAGGCAGTTTGGAATTCATAGATACTATCTAAATTAATTAAACCTCTTCCATATACTTTAGAAGGTTCTTTTTTTCTTACCCCAGATAATATGGTTCCGTAATCTGAAGCATCATTGAATTGTAAAACTAAGTTTTGTTTGAAGTTTTGTCTTAGGCGATAACGCATTGTGTTTGTACCATTGGTACTTACAATAAATACAATTCCATATTTTAAGCAATCTCTTGTTAATTGACCGATTAATTCTTCATATTCAGTATAAGTTTCCGTAAAGGCTTCTATGTTGTTGATGACTATTATAATCATTGGAATTTGTTTTCCTCCATGATTAATATAGAAGTCATATGAACCATTATAGTCTACAAATAATTTTTTTCTTTCCTCTACTATTTTACTAATCATTTTAAATAGGTTTTCTATTTTTTCCTTCTCTGTAGATAATATTACATCTCCTACATGTGGAGCATTTCTAAACATAGTTAGAGTTTCTGCTCCAAAGTCTAATATGTAGAAATTTACTTCTTTAGAATCATGAGTTGTAATAGTGGAATAGATGATACTAGATAGCATTAATTCTTTTCCGCTTCCAGCACTACCAAAGACAATGGTGTTTCCTTCTTTAGATATCGGTAGTGTTAGAGCATTTTGTTTTTGATTATCAGGATCATCATATTCTCCGATAATAGGATTGATATTATTTTTTTCTATTATATAATGATATTTTTTCTTTAAGTCACTGATATATATTGTATTTGGTATTCTTGGTAACCATAATTGTGGTATATGAATATTTTCTTCTTTGGCTGTTTCTACAATATAGTTAACAATATTGGTAATTTCTTCTCCTTTTGACTCTACTACTACTTCATTTTGTTTGGTATCAAAAGATTTAATATAGTTTCCTACATTATCTAAGAAGTTTACTGATTGGTCAATTTTTTTCTTTCTTTTATCGGTTGGATAGTATTGAGCACCTGCCCAGGCTGCTTGTCCTAAGGCAAATAATTCGTTATAACCAACTTGTAAGTAAAACCTTCCAGGATTTTTTAATGAAGCAGCATCTGGACATTTTATCATATCCATACTGTCTGACTTATCTTGTACTTTTAAACATACTCTAAATTTAGAGTTGGACCAGATTTGATCGTTAACTACTCCAGCTGGTTTCTGAGTTGCTAAAATTAGATGGACTCCTAAGGAACGTCCGATACGAGCAGTTGATATTAACTGATCCATAAACTCAGGACGTTGGTCCTTTAATTCGGCAAACTCATCACTGATAATAAATAAATGAGATACTGGTTGTTTTACTAGGCCTTTACGATATAGAGATTGATATTTATAGATATCAATAGTGCTTTCATTTAAATTATCTCTTGCAGCATTAAATATTCTTTGGCGTTTCCTTAACTCACTTTGAATAGATGCTAGGGAACGATTCATTTCAATTGTGTCTAAGTTCGTAATTGTTCCAGCTAGGTGAGGAAGTTTCATTCCTGTTTCTTTATTTTCAAAAGCTCCGGTTAGTCCTCCACCTTTATAGTCTATTAATACAAATGATACTTCATAAGGATGATAGTTCAGTGCCATAGAAAGAATATAAGTAATGATAAACTCAGATTTACCAGAACCTGTCATACCAGCAATTAACCCGTGTGGTCCATAGAATTTTTCATGTAAATCTAGTTTAAATAATTCATGATATTTATCTACACCAACTGGTGCTTGTAATGACTTAGTAGGGTCATTGGTCTTCCAACGATTTAAAATATTTAACTGTTCAATCATACCTACATTATACATTTCCAAGAAGCTCAGACTATCCGGTAGGCTTTGATTTTCTTTAGAAATATCAATAGGAATATTGGCTAGAATTTTGCAACATTCATAAATATTTAGGGTTTGATCAAAGTCTGCAACAAATTCCTTTTGTTTGTTTGATACTAACTCATTTTCAAATACTCCAGATTTTTTATCTCCGATACTAATAAATGTTTTACATTCATTAGGAATGTTTACTAGTCTTGGACTAATAACAATAATACTAAAACCAATATTTAATTCTAATCCACAGACATCTTTTACTAGTTCGATATCTCTTACCATTTTATAATCGTCTGTGATAATTACATAGTATGGTTTATATTTTGTATAGTCTAAGTTATTTAATTCTCTTTTTCCATTGTTATCTTTATATTTTCTAGCTTGTATTTCTTGTTCTAACACAAGAGATATTTCTTTTGCTTCATCTAGATTGGTTGCGAAATAACGAGTTTGTTTATCATTACTCCAACAATGTGGTAATACTTTTAAATAACTCCAAAGATTTTCATTCTTTTCATTTGTTAGAAGAATAATTTTTAAATCTTCATAACTATGATAGGCAATCATTTGTAGAATTAGTCCTTCTATGAACTGTTGCTTCATTGTTGCCATACCAATAATTGCTGTTACTCTGTTTTTTACAAAAGATAGTGATATTGGAACATTTTCTAATACACGAGACTCTGCTCCTAATTTATATACTTCTTGTAATAAATTATCATCTTCTAACGAGAAATGTTCTTCAGGGAAGCTTACATTTCCTCTTAATTCCGTATTTCCCATTCCTAAACGCAGGTCTAGGAAATCTGCTTGTTCTATTTCTCTTTCCCAGAGATTTCTTTTTCTGCTATAAATTATATCTTTTGTTACTGCAAGTGGTACATAGTTGTCGATTAAAATTTGTCTTTGTACTTTCATTTCAGTATCAATTAATTTTCTTTTTTCGGCAATATATTCCATATATTTTTCCTGGCGTAATTTTTCTTTTTTCTTACGTTGCTTCTTTTGATATCTTTTTTGTAAAATTGGCCATAATAACATAGTCATTAACATGGCAAAAGACATTAATAACGTAGGCATAGCAGTTGATAGGTCTCTACTTCCATCAATTACTCCTACAAGTGAAGAATATCCCATGGATACTGACATCATTGCCATGGTCATCATGGGACCTATGGTATATATTAACGGGGTTTTATCCTCTTCTACTTTTCCTGGTGGAGGATCAATTTTAATATTTACTGGTTCAATCATCGTTTTAAATCTAGGTGCTCTAAAGAAATAATCTTCTTCTTTATAAAATTCTATTCCTTCTTCATCAGGATTATCTACTTCTAATTGATTTTGGACAATAGGATATTCTATTTCAAAAGTATTGGTGTCAAACCTTAAAAAATTACCTATATTGTTTACAACAATTGAGTCTTTCATGACAATAATTTTTAATCCCATGATAAAGATAATATCTCCGTACTCTAAAGGCTTAGTACTGATTGCTACATTATTGGCATAAGTTCCATATTTACTATTTAAATCTTGTGCTACCCAGTGACCATTATTATAAATCAATCTAGCATGTTGTTTCGATACCAAAGGATAACTATAATGAATATGTGCTTTAGAATCGTTTCCAATTACAATTTCTCCTTCTCTTTTTAGATGAAGCCATTTAATATTTTCATCCATGGTTGGAGAACAATATAATATTACATATTCATTATCTGTATTAATTTTTAAGAAGAAGAGACTATACTCTTTTAATATTGCTGAATCTACTTCTTTGTCGCCTTCCATGATTTTGGTTTCAAAGTCACTTTTTATTTTCCATTGTCCTCGATATTCTTCTACGTTAATTAGGTTTCTTACATTGCCTAAATAGTCATTATCCGTAATCCAATAGTTTCCTGCTATTTTAGTTGGTAAAGTAAAGTTATAGATTTTCGTCTTTTTAATTAATCTTACTATCACTTTATCACCAACCTTACTTATCTTTTACTCTAGCATAATTATATCTTTTTTTTTCTGTTTTTACAACATTATTTCTACCTTTTCATTCTAGAATAAAAGAAGTTATCTATATTTTCGATAACTTTACTATTTTTTTATTAAGTTTTTACAGTTCTTTGTCCAAGAAGAAATTTCTTGTTCCATTTGTTTATCTAAATCTTCGACTGTTAAGAGGTTATGGTAATCTTCTTCTCCATGATAGTCGCTTCCTGCTGATATTAGTAGGTCATTATTTTTCGCATAATTATATAAATAGATAACTTCCTCTTTTGTTTTTGGATTATTACTTATTTCTATTCCATCTATATACGGTGTAACGTTTTCTAATAAGCTTTCTATTTCTGTTTTTCCATAGTGAAAGGGATGAGCTAAAAATATTTTTCCACCGTTTCTGTGGATTATTTTTCTTACTTCTTCTATATTAATCTTCTTGTGTTTTTATATCAAGTTTTAAATAATCTTTTGTTTATTTATAGTCTACTAAAAGTAAATATTATCTTCATATACTTCTTATGATATCACTATATAATATTAGATATTTAGAGTTTATTCTCTTTAGAATTCTGTGATTTTGAATCAGGATTTATGGTTGGTCTCTCGCATAATAAAAAGATGACTTTTATCACCTTTTTGATATTTAGTTGTGTTTCGAATTAGGGTAATTTTATAAACGTTATACGTTAAATATTGTTTTCAGTAGCAAAGCTAACGCAATAAATACCATCACGGGTATTCATATAAAATATCTTGCAAACATTTGTCCACGACCATTTAATATTTGATAGCCATTTTCAGGGTCATAATATAAATCAATCTCGAAAGGTAACGAAGAATAACTCGATTGTTTGAGCTTCTTTTTTACTCCATTTAACTCATATTCATAAGTTCCCTTATACATAAGTCTTGGTTTATTTTCACGATAATCTTGCCCTGTAGCAACATCTACAATCTTACTATCTATACGATTAGCTATTGTCACCCAGTTATTTTGTTTAGCTACCTCTATTCTTATATCATTTTTTCTATTAAAAATGATAATCCCTATTATTCCTATTATATAAGTTATACCGGCCACCATAAGCGATATCACTACAATACTAGACATTGTCATATATACATCACCTACTTTAACTTCATAATTAACGCTATATTTTCTTCTATTAGAAAGATTACTTCTTTACTCTATTTATAAATCTAGTTTAACATATCCTTTTATATTAAAATAGGAATACTTATATTTTACAAAATATTTTTACAAGATTTTACAAATACCTTTTTGATATTTTGTTTCTGGTTCTGCTCGAAAGCAAATCTATTATTAATTATTAAAAAATATATAGTTAATGCTCCCGTTTTTAGATAAAACATTTTTTTACATTGTTTATAGTATGTATTTTATTTGCCCTTTTTTCTTTAAGTAATTAATTATACCATTGGTAATAGATTTGGCTAACTTTTTTTGATAGTTTTCTTGTTGCAATAAAGTTCTTTCTGTTGGATTTGATAAATATCCGCATTCTACTAGTACACCTGGTGTTGTTGTATTACGATACATGTATAGGTCTGTTGTTTTAATAGTTCTAGTACTTCCCAAGTCTGTTTTGAATTCTTTCATAATAGATTTGGCTAATTTTTCATTATTTTCATAAATAGAATTATAGAGTACTTCTGCTCCTTTCATAGAGGTGTTTTGATACCAGTTTATATGAATAGAGATGTATAAATCGCTCTTGGTTTCTTTAATCTTTAATAATCTACGATATAAATCTCCTCTTTTTTTAGCAGAATCATAAATAGATGATAAGTCTATATCTCTTGTTCTAGTCATATAAACAATAGCTCCATTTTTGGTTAGCTCTTCTTCTAGGACTTTAGAAATTTCTAGATTTATATTTTTTTCATATATTTTTCCATAATAGGTTCCAGAATCTCTTCCACCATGACCAGGATCAACCATAATAATTGTGTCTTGTAACGGTAGTGTTTGGGCTGATATTACTTGTAATGATAACACTAAAAGACAAAAAATAATTAGTAGTGTGGTTTTATATTTTACTTTTAACATAGAATCACCTACTAATTATATGCGTAATTTTCTCTTTTAATTTATTGGATTAAAAGATTATGTCACATTCATTTAAAATTTTTATATATACTTCTTTTAAATTTTCTTCAGGTATCATTAAGTCTCTTAATATTGCATATGCATATTTAATATTCATTTTTGAAAAACTATCCTTTGTATTCAATATTTTTCTGATTAACAGATACTTTTCTAATTGTTCATTATTATTTTTATATTTTACGATTAATTTTTCATTAATACTAATCAATTTATCAATCATTATTTGTTCCTCCTTTCAGATGGTGGCATTATATGAATGAAAGGAATATCCATGGATAGATTATCTATCTCACCTAGGTAATAATATTCTCCGTTATTGAATTTTTCTTTTAATTCTTGATATGGTATTTTTACCATTTCTGTATTGGGATTATATATAAAGTAAGTACATCTACTATATTCTAGAGGCATGTCTTCTCCTGTTTCAAAAAGAAATGGTTCTGCTTCAGAATCATTCATCCAAATGATAGCTGTAGTTGTAGGATTTTGATTAGGGATATTAGGATCATAACCAATTATAGATATACCAAAATTATTTTCTTCGTTAAGTATTTCTGCTAAGTATTTTGCATATCCAAACGCATCAGATTTTTCTAACTTTTTCTCATCTACTGCTGTTACTAAAATATCTACTCTATCTTTTACTGGAATTTCTTTAAAGTTTGTTGTTTTCTGGCTATATTCTTGTATTAACTCTTCCAACGATTGCTCTTTTTCTGGTTCTTTTTCATTTCCTTGCTTGTTAATCAGGTTATACATTTTTTCTACGACTTCTTCAAACTCATTTTTTGTTTCTTTATTTCTATTTGAACACCAAAGACCATTTAGTTCATTATTAACTTTTGCATTCATAAGATCAGCTGATAAAATTGAGGTGGTAGAATCTGCATGAATTATATATTTTCCTATTCTGTACTTTAAATAAGCATGTAGCCTTCCATATTCTTCTTTGTCAGTTGTCGCATAAAAACTTTTAAAATTTATTCCTAACTCACTTAATAAATTAGCATAAATGGCATTGAATTCATAGCAAACTAATTTCTTATTATCTTTATTTAGCGACTTGATATAATCAATGCTTCTATGTTTTTCTGCTAATTTTCCTTGTTGATTTATTGCATAATACTCTTCATCATAAGTAAATGTTTTACACATTTTAATATAGATATAGATTGCTTTTTCTAATTCTGATGATTGTTCTGGTAGACCATCTAGAATTGATGATTTTAACTCATTATCTAATTCTACTTTTTTATATATTGTATCCGTAATTGTATTAAGTTGATTAAGAGCTTGAAAATCAACTAACTCATATGATTCTAATTTTTTTAATTTATTTTCTGCCTCTACTGGTAATATTATTTCCTCTTCCTTAAATGATTTTAGATATTCTGTAAATATGTAGAAAAATACTTCTTTTGGAATATCTTCTATAGTTTTATATTTATCACTTTTGCAAAAATCTTCAAATGTATCTTGATTCATTTCCATTATCTGATTCATATCGGTTGTATTTATTTCATATTCCTGATTATCTACCACACATTTATATTTGCTATTTCCTTTTCCTTTTATTATGGATTCAAACGCTTTTTTTATAAGATAAGAACATTTTCTGTTTATATTCATATCCAAAAAATCATCTGTTGTTTCATCGTAGATTAATTTTAATCCTTCTGCGAATTGATTTTTTGAGTGAAATTCTCCTACATACCATGCTTCTTGATTATCTCTAAAATAAGCTGCTATTCTGAATGAAGGATCATCATTTTGAAAGATTGTTAAAAGTTGGTCATAATATTCTTCTGCCACTAACATTTTTCTTATTATTTCTAAATTTATATCCGTTGAATTATCATTATAATTAATACTATATGTTTCTCTACCTGAGTAAATCTCTTTAAAATCTTGCTTTGATATTAATATTGTATTTTTTAGTAGATTTGGTTGCTCCATTATTTTCATTCCTCTCATACATCTAATCAGTATTTGTTACTTAAGTTTTCTTTTTACATTATTTTAAAATAACTTCATCTGCATAAGTTGATAAATAATTATCTATTAATTTTAGTTCTTTGTTTTCTATTTCAAATACAGATACTTCTGGTATAGTAATATCACTTGATTTTTCCGTTATTTCTGTTCTTGTGTAATATAATTTATCTTCTTTTATTTCAAAAGTTCCTGTAGATTTTTCCAGTGTTTTACCTTGTAGTTTATCCCAGCCTTCTTCAGATTCCGTTAAATAATAGGCTGTTAATTCTGCTTGATATTTCTTGGTTTCTTTATCATAACTATCTAAGAAAGTTACTACTAGTCTTGGTGTAAATTCTTTGTCCGGAGATAATTCTATTCCTTCTCCATTCATTGTATGAAATCTTGCTAGTCCACCTAATTTTTCTGATATTTTACTGCTTTCTTGTTGATGGCAGTAGTCTCCATAACGAATTTGATAAGAAATCGTGTTATATAATACATTGTTTTTTACAGAGTAGTTAATGATTGTAAAATCATTTTCTTTATCGTAGTAGTAAGTTGTATTATTACATTTTGTTTTTTCTAGGGTATTTAAAAAGTCATTTATTTCTTTTTTTAGGATTTTATTTCCTCTTATATTTTTGTAAGAGTAACTTCTATCATTTTCTTGTTTTAAGAAAGATAGTTTTGGTACTCCTAATTCGACTGTTTGACTTCCATCTGTCATATCATAAATTATGGACTCTATGTCATATCCTAAAGGCAATGTTTTTAATATGATTATGATGAGTAATATCATTCCTACAGGGATTATAATCAGTAATTTTTTCTTTTTCATACTTTTTCCTTTCTTTATTCATCCGGTTGCCAAGTTAAGCCATTATCGTTACTTTTTAACTTCTTTATCTCAGGTGTTTTTGCATAGTACATACTTGCATCTAATTTTAAAGTGTTATCTTCGAAATAAGGCATCTTATCTATATAAAGATATGGTAACTCTTCTTTTTCTACTTCAAAGATAACTTCTTCAAAGGTCTTTCCTCCATCTCTTGTTACTCTTAGGCCTCTATTTTCATTTTCTTTTAATTCTTTTATAAATCCTATATTTTCATTTAAGAATATGTATTCTGCTTCATCACCTACAATTAAACTATCTTGTGTTAGCACGTTTGTGAATGTTTTCCCTCCATCTGTTGATTTTTCGATAATCACAGCAAGTCTTCTAGCTAATACGGCATCGATACTTGTTATTTTAATTACTACGTTATTATCAAATGTTTTTGTATATAATACTTCTCTTGGAAAAGTGTCGTCTTTTTGAGTATTCTTTTCTGTATTTGTTTCTATTGCATCTGTTTTTTCTTCTTCTGTTTTGTTATTATTTCCTGTAGTACTTCTTATTACATTTCCTTCCTCATCATAATATGTTGTTCCTATATAGTTTTCAGGAGCAAAATAATTATTATAGTTTTTTACAAATCTAGGTTGTTTTTTTCTAAATATTAAATATTTAAAATCATAATAGTTCAGACTAGTATCTACTAAGGTACTCCTTTTTATTTCTACATACCAGACATTATCTATTTGAGTGATTCTTTCCCTTTGATATAAAAGGGGAAATAAAACAATAGCTAGAAGTACTATAGATAAAATTCCTTCTAGTAGAAAATAAGCAGTATATAGTTGTATTTTTATTTGTTTTTCATAGTTTAATTTTTTGATTGCTAGTATGGTTCCAATTACTATTCCTGCAATTATTAGTAATGTAGATATTAGTTTAAAATAGAATAGATATGTACAATTATATATGGATAAAATTATCCAGCCAGTAATAAATAATATGAGGTAAGTAATAGATAACCATAAAATTATGTTTTGTTGGAGTTTCTTTTTCATATTTCTCAACCTTTTTATTTCAATTAAAGTTTCTTTTTTTCATTATAGCATACATTTCTTTATTTTGTGGATTTTTAGTTATATGCCTATACTCTCTTCTTATTTTAGAATACGTTATAATGGTGAAGAATAATGATTAATTTTTTTCAGGAGTTATCTCCCGTTATGCAGGCTTTTTTAGCAACGCTTTTTACTTGGGGAGTAACTATGCTTGGAGCTTCTATTGTTTTCTTCTTTAGAGAAGTGAAAAAAGGAATTATGGATGCTTTACTGGGATTTTCAGCAGGTGTTATGATTGCGGCTTCTTTTTGGTCATTACTTAGTCCTGCTATTGATATGGCTAATAGTATGCAAATGATTTCTTGGCTCGTTGTCTTTTTAGGTTTTTTTAGTGGTGGCCTTTTATTGTTTTTAGGTGATAAACTTTACGATTTTATGCAAAAAAAGATGAGAAAAAGAGAGTCTTCTACTTCTCACAGGTTTAAACGTTGTCTTATGCTTGTTTTCTCTATTACATTACATAATATTCCTGAGGGTTTAGTAGTTGGTGTTGCTTTTGGTTCTTTAGCATATAGTTTGGAAGGATCTACTTTAGCATCGGCTTTAACGTTAGCTTTGGGAATCGGATTGCAGAATTTTCCAGAAGGTAGTGCTGTTAGTTTACCACTTCGAAGAGAAGGATTATCTCGTAAGAAAGCTTTCTTTTTTGGTCAATTAAGTGGTGTAGTTGAACCGATTGCGGCGATTATTGGTGCTATTTTAGTATTAAAGATACAAGTATTGTTGCCATTTTTACTGGCATTTGCTGCTGGTGCCATGATTTATGTTGTGGTGGAAGAATTAATACCTGAGAGTCAATCTAATAAGAAGAAAGATTTAATGGCTCTGTTTACTTTAATTGGTTTTTCTATTATGATGATTTTAGATGTTGCCTTGGGATAAAAAAAGGGGCTGTTACGAAATTAAATGATTAATTTCTAACAGTTCTTTTTTTTGTTTGAAATCTAAAAAAGCGTTGAGAAATAAAAATCTCAACGCAAT
>CASEGV010000004.1:0-58794 GCA_949287595.1 uncultured Mycoplasmatota bacterium | reverse complement strand
TTTTCCTTCATCATAAAGTGCTTTTTGCTTTTCTAAATAATGATTATATACTACTCTAGTACAACCAAATGTTTTGTGAATTAACTCTACTTGATTAGTAATGGGATACAAACGAAACCGATAAGATTTATACATAATATTCCTCCCCTGATGAGAACACTATATAATACATTTGTTCGTATGTCAACTATTTTTTATTAAGTTTTCAAATTTGCATTTTGAAGAGCAAATTCCTATATATAAAAAAAAACAATATTGTCATGATTAAGTTCATCCAAAGAAATCCACTCCACACCTGAACTTTCTTCTTCACGATAACAAAGAAGAATACTATCATCTGCTTCTACCAAATAAATAACATCAAAATGTATATGAGAAGAAACATAGCGCCCGTGTTTAATATGACCAACAATAGAACAAGAAGAAATGGCAAAAATAGAAGAGTCTAACACACGCGACTTTAATCCTGTCTCCTCTTCTACTTCCCGAAGAGCAACACTAAGTAAATCCTCACATCCATCCGCATGACCTCCAGGATATACCCTACCTTTATATATATTATGATAAACAACCAGTACTTTGTCTCTAGCCTTATTAACCATAAAACACCTAGGCTCTAACATTGGTATAACATACTAAAAGAAAAACTCGCTTATAAAACGAGTTCTTCTTCCTTTGGCAACATAGTAACAACTGCCACATTATGAAAATCAATTTGAGATACAATCTTTTCTAACGTCTTCATATCCATATTACGGATAACATCTACTTTATTAGGAATAACCCTATGATAACGTATTAAATCATCATAAACATTATTTACAGTCGCATCAATACTATCAGCAATCTTGACTTCATTAGCAATCCATACTTTTTTCATACGTTGAAACATAGCTTCATCTAATGGATGACTAGAAAGTTCTTTCTTAATTGCTTTTATTAATTCTTCAGGTTGATTCGTAGATGCTAAAATAATAAAAGTCTTATATTCTTCAATATTATCCCAATCAAGAAAAATACTATTAAGTAACTTCTCACTACGAGCTCGTTCTCTAAAAACAGAAGAAGAACCAAATAACATCGTACTAAGCATCGTTAAATATAAATCAAGTTCTAAATCATCATATTCTCCTAAATCACTAATTGCAATCTTTAATCCTACTCCAATCTTAGGAACTTGAATATTCCCAAAAATAGAGTCCTCTTTCTTACAAACAGATTTTTTCTCCTTTACTGGTACAACACTAGCAATTCCCAAATTTTCTCTATGATCTAACTCTTCATGAACCACCTTGATAGCATCATCTACAGAAAAATTACCAACAACAAGTAAAAACATATTATTAGGAACATAAAAATTATGATAACACAAATATAAATCCTCTTTCGTAATCTTATTAATCTCATCTACCGTACCACCAATATCTACTCGTCTAGGGTGTACATGATAAACATTTTCACGAAGCCTAGTCTCAAGTTGTACATCTGGCAAATCAGCATACATCTTCAACTCTTCAGCAATAATACCTTTTTCTTTCTCAACATTATCATCAGTATAATAAGGAGAATCGACAAACTGAATCAAGTAACGTAAATTATCTAAAAAATTTTTAGTACCATAGCAAATATATTGTGTACTAGTATAAGAAGTAGACGCATTAGAACCAGTACCTGTCTTTGAAAAATAAGTAAAAGGATCTTCTCCAGACTCCTGTTCAAACATTTTATGCTCTAAAAAATGAGCAATACCATCTGGTACCTTAACCGCTTTCTTCTCTCCAGCAGGAATAAAATTAGTAGCTTCTGATCCAAAATAAGTAGCATAACTCATAAAATAATTAGCTTTATTAGAAAAAGGAATAAAAATAACCAAAAGACCATTATCTAAAGTTTCTGTATAAGCACTTAAATCTAATCCTTTTAAATCAAATTTTTTCATCGCTATCCCCCTCTAAAAAGAACACTGTATCAATCTTTACTTTTTTCGCAACTTTTACAATATCTTCTTTAGTTACTGTCATAATCTTACGTCTTTTCTCATCAATCGTATCAGTACCAATTAACTCCATCATATAATAATTATCTAATATTTGATTAGGACTATCTTCAAGTTCATCCAAAGCCGTACAAAAATACTCTTTCGCAACTCGAATCTCTTCATCACTAATCTTACCCTTTTTCATATCTAACATAATACTATCGATTAATTCTAATGTCTTCGTATAATTTTCTTTATCAATACCAGCTCGAATTAATACTAAATGATCAAGTTTATTAGGAACAGAATTGATAACATAACAAAGAGAATATTTTTCTCTAACTTCTTTAAATAATTTAGAATCCCCACTTCCGCCTAAAATAATATTAAATAAGGTAAGAGAATAATTTCTTTCATAGTCACTAAGACCATGAGTACGACAACCAATAGCCAGTTTAGATTGTGACGTAGAAATAACCTCTTTTTCAAACAGTCTCTTAGAACGAGGCCTAACATCTTCAAGTAAATAAGGAACCTTTTGTCTTTTTACTGTTTTAATAGGAATAACATCACGAACCATCTGTGTCATTTTTTTAATATCTATATCCCCAATAACAAAGATATCTACCAAATCACTATGAATCATTTTCTGATAATACTGATATAAGGAACTTGGTGTAATCTTCTCTAAATCCTCTAAATACCCTACCATACGATAAGAAGATACTCGTTTTTTATCCATAGTCTCAAATAATCGAAGCAAACTATAACTAGCACCATCCTCCTTCAAAGAAGAAAGATGACTTCTAGCAGTTGTTTTTACAATTTCTAATTTTTCTAAAGAAAATTTTTGATTCAAAGCATCAGGATGAAAAACGATTTCATTTAAAAAATCTAAAGCTTTCCTAAAATTTCCTTCTTCTGTATACTTATCATGTAAAACAGATAAATAAATATCTAAATTATTATAATTACCAAGTCTTGCATTATAAGTTTGAATATCAGCAGCATATAAATCTTGTGCCGCTATAGTTAAATCTCTCTTACTTGGATATTTACTACTAGATTGCAAAAACATATCACATAAAATATTACGAACCGTAATCTCCTCTTTAACAACAGGACTTCGAAAAGCAATTCGCACTGTAATAGTTTTAAACTTATTTGTCTTAATTAAATGTAATTTATAAGAACCTAAATCTTTTTTTACGTATTCCATACTTCACCCTTTTCTATATTATTTTAAAGTACTGCGGTATCTAATGCTAATTCTATCATCTGATTTAGTGATGTCTCTCTTTCTTCACTAGAAAGACTTCTCTTATCATAAAAAGAATCGACAACAGTCATCAAACAACTAGCTTCTCTACCTAGTTTTTTCGCAATATAAAACAAACCAAAAGCTTCCATTTCCACGGCTAAATAATCATCCCCTGGAAAATTAGTTCGAAAAACATCTTCACTATCAGTATATAAATCAAACACATCACTAGTAATAGTTTTACCAATTTTTAAAGGAATATGTGCATCTTCGGCAACTTTTTTAATTTTATCATTCAAAGTATGACTTGCTTCAATGTAATTAACATCCTGGTTATCAAGTAACTGATCAAAATAGCTCTTACAATAAGCACCGGTAGATAAAACTACATCTAATAATTTTACATCTTTATGAAAAGAGCCAGACGTACCAATACGAATAATTTTTTCTACATGATAAAACTTATACAATTCATAAGAATAAATTCCTATACTAGGAACTCCCATACCAGAAGCAAATACAGTAACTCTCTTTCCCTTATAATATCCAGTATATCCGAACATATTTCTAACGGTATTAATTAATTTATAATCCGTTAAAAAATTTTCCGCAATATACTTAGCACGCAAAGGATCTCCTGGCATAAGTACAACTTCTGCAATATCATCTAATTTACTTTCTATATGTGGCGTAGCCATAACATACCTTCTTTCTACAATATTTATTATATCAAGAATAAAGAAAAATACAAAGAAAAAGAGTACTAATTACTACTCTTAAACTTCTGATACCACAACTTAACACGTTCCTTGACATTATCTTTACCATCTCTAAAATCATCACCAATTTGATTTTTAATCTCACCTAAAGCCTGATAATTCTCTTCTCCTAAATAATTCTTAATCTGATCTAGCGTTGAAAGATAAATATCGCTAGTAAATTCTGATGCCACTTGATATTTTTCTGACAAATGATCTTTCCATTGAGGAGCAATTTCTTCTCCTAAAGAAACAATAGTATCAAGATTTTCCATCGTAATAGACTTACCTTCCTCCATTAAATCATCAAAATAAACATCACCAATAGGCTCATCATAAAAGATAAAATCAACACCAGTAATAAAAACTTCTTTTATTTTATTTTTTGCTTCTTCTATTCTTTCTTGTTGAACAAACTCTTCAATACTAGATAAATCTCCAGAAAAATAATCAAAAGAAGTATCTTCTAAACTACCATGATCAGCATCGTAAAAAATCAAAGGATTATCCACCTTACTATCTTCACTCTCCTGCTCCAAAGAAGTAGGAGTATCTAAAGTATTAGATACCTGACCACATCCAGAACAAGAAAGCACAACTCCTCCACTGAATAATAAAACTTTTAAGCTTTTAAAAATATGAATTTTTTTCATAATTCCTCCTACTTAACTTTTTGCATAGCTATACTACTTTGATAAGAATCAATAAAACTATCACTAGAAATAGTATCAACCAAAGCCTCACTATCATTTAAAAATTCAACAACAGAAGAAAAATGATCAGCATATTGTAATACAAAATCTGAAAAAGATAGAACTTGGTATTCAGATAAATTAGGAACTCTATTTCCCCTTAATAAATCTACTTGATAAATAGAAGGACTAATTCCTTCTTGATACTGATCAACCAAATAGCAATAATTAGAATTATAAACAACGGAGGCATCTTCTAGCGAAACATAATTGATATAGCAAACATTATCCTCTGTACTAGAAACTCTAGAAACACCAAGATATTTTCTTTGCTCATATGTTGCTAAATCAAAAATAGTACTATTAACTTCTTGTAATATTTTTTGACTATCAAAGATAGTAAAGTGTAAATACTGATCACTAACAGCATTAGAAAACAAAGTTGAGTGGCTTTCCATATATGCAGATAAAGGAATCACTTCATTCAACACAAGATCATCTGGAACAGCTCTATCTCGTAAATAATCATAATAAGTATTATATTTTCTTCCTTCTTCATAATCTTTTACGATATAAAAACCATCACTAGCTGTAAGAACAGAAAAAGAAGAAAGTGGCATATAATGAATAGAAAAAGAATCAGAATAAGAGTTAGCAGCATCAGCATGAACTAAAAATCCAACATAATCTTCTCCGAATCGAAAGGCCTCTTGACTGACTTCTCCAAGACCATATTCCCCTTCTAACTCTATTTCGCAGGCATTCTCTAAAACTTCTTCTATAACATGACTATCATCTTCTACAATAGGAACACTCTTAGTATTCTGACATCCAACCAAAGACATCCCTGTAAAGAAAAATCCAGTCATAATAGATAATTTTTTAATATGTTTTTTCATAATTGTAATCCTCATAATTTTCATCTTAATAAAGAGAAAATAAACTTTCTATTTAATAACATACTATACATCAAAATTTGGAAAAAGAAAAGGATAAAATCCTCTTCTTTACTACTCTTCTTCACTTTGATGATCAGTACTATCTAATTGTACTAAAACTTCTCTAGGCTTCGCACCATTAGCAGGACCTACGATACCACGTTCTTCCAATAAATCAACAAGTCTTGCTGCTCGGTTATAGCCAATCTTAAATCTTCTTTGTAATAACGAAGCACTAGCCTTTTGTGTCTCAATAACAAACTGAACGACATCATTATAAATTTGATCATCATCATTAACAGCATCACCAAACTCTACACCAGTTGCATTATTAACATTATGATCACTAACTTCCAAATTCATTAATGACTCATCATACTGTGCTTTCTGCTGATCAATAGTAAAATCAATAATTCGTTTGATTTCATCATCAGTAATAAAAGAACCTTGAATACGAGTTGGAGCATTCACACCAATTGGTAAAAATAACATATCACCTTTACCAAGTAATTTTTCAGCACCAGTCTGGTCTAAAATCGTACGCGAATCCACTCCGGAACCAACGGCAAACGAAATACGAGATGGAATATTAGCTTTAATTAGACCAGTAATAACATCCGTAGACGGTCTCTGTGTTGCAACAATCAAGTGGATTCCTGCAGCACGAGCTTTCTGAGTAATTCTTAAAATAGAGTCTTCTACTTCTTTGGCAGCAACCATCATCAAATCAGCAAGCTCATCGATAATAATAACAATATAAGGAAGTCTTGCTTTTTTAACATCATCGGCTTTATGCTCTTCATTCCATTTATCAATATAAGCATTATAAGACTCAATATTCTTAGTTTTCGTCTCACTAAATGTCTCATAACGTCTTTCCATTTCAGCAACCATCTTACTAAGCGCAACAGCTGCCTTCTTAGGATCACTAACAACCGGACACATTAAATGAGGAACTCCGTTATAAACAGAAAGTTCAACTACCTTAGGATCAACCATGACAAGTTTCACCTCATCTGGTCTTGCACGCATTAAAATAGAACAAATAATACCATTAATACATACTGATTTACCAGAACCAGTAGTACCAGCAACTAGCATATGTGGCATCTTATTAATCTCACAAACCCCAATATCTCCCATGATACTCTTACCAAGAGGGACCATAAGTTTCTTATCAGGAGCATCCATCATCTTCTTACTACTAATAATCTCATAAAAACTAACTGGCGTTGCTACATCATTAGCAAACTCAATTCCTACCGTATTCTTACCAGGAATTGGTGCTTCAATTCTAACATCTTTCTTAGCAAGAGCCAAAGCGATTTCTCGGTTAATACTAGTAATTTTATTAACTCTAGTACCTGATGCAATCTCTAACTCATATTGAGCAACCGTAGGTCCAATATGAACTTCTACGACTTTACCTACAATCTTAAAATCTTTTAATACTTTCTCTAATATCTCTATATTCTTCTCAATAGAAGAACCATCCATTTCTTTCTGTTTCTTCTTAGGTTGATCAAGTAAACTAAGTGGAGGTAACTGATAAGAAAAATTTTTCACGGGCGCCTGTTCAGAACTAGGACTCTCCACTTTCTCATCCTTAGTATTTTCCTTAACTGGAACTTTCGTCAACTCATCAATACTAGTAATCTTAATATGTTTATCAGCATTACTTGCATCTTCTTCCTCTTCTTCACCATCACTAATAATGACAGCTTTTTTATCTTGTTTTTGTTTCTTTTCTTCTTTAACATGAGCAAGTCTCTCTTTTTGCTTTTGAAGTCCATCTTTTACAAAACCAACAATCGAAAATCCGGTAAATAAACAAAAACCACATCCCATAAGTACCCAGGAAACAATCTGCATACCAGTATAAGAAAACAACTTATCAAAAATAATCGCAAAAATTCCCCCGATAATACCTCCTCCAACAGCATACCAATCCTCTAAAATACCAGTATTCATAATACCATTAAAAGAAGCAACTAACTGATCAATGGTTGCTCGAAAAATAAGCATCATATTACCATCATTTTGTAAAACAAAATCTTGATGCATAACAATCAAAAAACCAAGAACAAAAATATATAATCCTATTAATTTCGTAGAAAAAAAATCAGGCCATGCTCGTTTTACTAATAAATAAGCACCAACAATAAAAAATACTAACAATAGTACCATATAAATAGAGCCTACTAAAAATAACGCAAAAGAAGCAATCATTCTTCCAACTGGTCCATATTTACCAATTCCTAAAACAGAAGCCAGTAGCAATAAAAGACCATAAACTTCTAATTTATATTCAAAACCACCCTTAGTTTGCTTTTTTTTCTTTTTCTTTGCCATAGTGATACTCCTTATACTTAGTTATTACAAACATATTATACAACAAATCATAAAAATACTAAACACCAAAACACAAATTTAACAGTAAAGAAAACTATAATACTTTTTGATAAACTTTATTATTCCCAGAAAAATCCCAATGAATTCCCTCTTCTCTAGTAATATGATAATTAGTATCACATCGTAAAAAATCAACATCCATAGAAGATATGCTACCCTTTTCATAATGCAGAGAAGAAAGATAAGCAACAACACCTCCTAAATTATATTTACTAGTAGAAGGAACACCTAAATAAATGATTTGTTTTTCAGGAGTAAAAGGACAATTAGAACTATAAATAAAACCATTATGTAAATGAGCAGACCATAAAACATCATGGCGATTATCTAGCCAGCGTTTTTCTTGTACTAAATCATCAAGACCAGAGATTTTCACATCAGGTCGAATCCAACTAAAGTATAACCGGTGACTAAAATGCATAGAAATATTAGAATCATGAGAAAGATTAGGAAAATTAATAATAAACTTTTCTCTAGGAATAACAAAATAACTAGGTCGATAACTATTTAATCCTCTTAAATCAAAAGTATAATGTTGCTTATAATCCACTCTAGGTTGAAAAAAACCTTGAATAAACTCATCATGATTTCCAATATTAGCATAAGTTCTCATCTCCTTAGGAGAGGGATTAGGATAAAAAGAAATAAAAGAATTAAGCTGCTCAAGCATTTCCTCTTTAGAAAATATTTGATTCTTGTCTTTTGGTCCATGAAACTGATCTCCTAGCAGAAAACATACAGTAGCTCCTTCTCCAATGACAAAATCATATAAGCTATCTAACATACGAAAATCTTCAAACTCTGGATTTCCAATATGCGTATCAGCCATATGAACAAAAATCTTATCAGAAACACAATCATCCACCGTAAAAGAATAATGATGTCTAGAATAAGAAGAATTACGAAGTCTAGGACTATCGATATAAGAATACACTGCACCTTGATTCCAATAATCATCTCGTTGAATAGAACCTTCATAAGTAAGTAAATCTGAAATAACGCCAAAAAAATCTTCATCATCAAACGAAAAACCCTTCGTCTGTAATAAAGATTTTAATTCATAATCAGTAATACCATCCGGATGTTGCTGGATTATATCACAAACCGTACAATATAAAGGCAGTCTCTTGTAGTAATATTCAAAATCCATATACTTCACCTGTTAGTAAAATATTATAATGGATTTAAATCAAAGATACAATAATTTTTTATTTATGATAAACTTCACTTACATCGTCATTAAGAAAAATAGTATCTAACTTTTGTTTTAAATCTTTAGCAGCAAGACTTCTAGCACTGCACTGATTCTTCTCATCAAAAGTTAACTCAGCTAAAGTCTTCCCATTAGGAAGTTCAAAAATAGAGTCAAACCCGAAACCATGTTCTCCTCTAGGACAAGAAGCAATTCTTCCTTCTAATATACCCGTACCAGTAATAGGCTTCTCTAAAGAATCATAATACACTAACTGACAAACAACTTTAGCACTCCGATTAGATAAACCTTGACATTTTTCTATAATTGCTAAATTTCTCTCTTCATCAGTAGCATCCTCTCCCAAAAAGCGATGCGTCATAACTCCAGGCCAGCCATCTAAAGAATCAATACAAAGACCAGAATCATCTGCTAAAGATGCCTGCTTCGTAATAGAATAAACTTCCTTAGCTTTCTTAGTAGCATTTCCTAAAAAACTATCCTGATCTTCCAAAACATCAACACTAACAGAAACATCTGCTAAAGATAAAATTTCATAATTTGATAATATCTCTCTAATTTCTTTTAATTTTCCCTGATTATTAGTTGCAAAAATCATAAACTCTCCTATTTCATAATAATATCTTTTACTTTTTCTACTTGTTCATTTAATGTTAAATTAGTACAGTCTACCAAAAACAATTTTCCTTCTAACATATCATGTTCCATCATATATTGATAGGTTTCAAAATAAAGTTGATTATATCGATAAGCCTCTTTATCAAAATCACTAATCACATCTCGCATAGAAATTCTACGTTCCAATTCTATCTTATCATGATTTACTAAAAAAACGACTTTATCATCATGAGTTTTTAAATATTCTTGATATCGTTTTACCCTTTCTTCCATAGGAACAGTAAATAACATATATTTAGAAAACATATCCATAGAGCGATCTTTACAAATAATACCAGATAAAAGAAGTCTCTGAATAGTAGCACTCTTTCCTACCGCATCTGTTCCTTCAATAATTGTAGAATTAGATAAAATACTTCCCTGATAAATTTCACTATTTTCATATTTTTTATTACCTGTAACTTCCACAAATCCCTTAGGAGGCTGATATCCATCTAAAGAGGCCTCATCACTAGCTACTTCAACCATAATCATAGAAACCGGATCTAAAAAACAGTCAACATCAATATCATAAGGACCATCTTTATAATATTTACGAATTTTGCGAATCTTTCTACCTGTATCTCGTAAAACTTTTGTAAACTCTTCTTCGCTAATCTCTACAACATCAGTAACTTTATCCTGTTTAAAATTTTTAGTATATTTCATCTGCCCGTGATCATTATATCTACGATACTTATAACCATGACAAAAGGTCTGCGTTAGTTCATACTCTTCAATTTCCCTAATACTACCTAAATATTCTTCTAAAAAATTTTCTTTAGTAGGAATAAATTTTCTTTCTTCATTATTGAGTTTACCAAGTCTTAAAACTACCATGTCATCTTTCCTTTCTCAAAATATTCTAAAACATCATCCGTACCAGCAACTGGAATCTCCACTACATTTTCTTTCCCCGCAACTAGTCTTGCAGATACAATAGGATACCAATTAGAAGACTTAAGTTCATAGGAAACACTATCCTCCACTTGATAAAAAATAATAATTTTTTTCTTCTTAAATGAAGCATAAGTAAGTTCTGTAATACTCCCTGGACTTAATTTTGAATCAAAATAAGCAATAAAAATATCACACTTATCAATCAAATCATTTTCTGTTTGCACCACCTCACTACAAACAGAAGAAGTAAGATTTCCATCACTAGCCATTTCATTATAAAAAGGACCTAAATATTGATATAATAATTTACCATCACTATTTTTAATAAAGCTATGATTATTAAAATTAGTAAAATCATCTTCATTTCCTATCAATTTAGCACGAAAATCTTCCTTCAAAGTAAATCTTTTTTTATCTACCATTTTCTTATTAAATTGACAAGCAAAATAAACCTTAGGTAAAAGTGGAAGTTCTACATCCTCTAATTGATAATTAACAAATCGATTACCATAATAAACCAAATCAGAAAAACCATACTTCATCTTTTTCCAAGAAAAGTATACTTCATGTTTGTCATCAACTTTCCAAGAAAAAGTATCATACGCTTCTCCTGAATAAGTAAAATTCTGATCTAGAATTGCTTTAATTTCTTCTCTTTTATCTTTTGATATTGCATTTTCTACAATCCAAAGTGAGCGAGGATTATCAACAAGACCAGTTTTAGTATTCACATTTAAAAGCTTTAAAGCAAGTGTTTCTATATTAGGATATTTTTTTAAAAACGCTTTTATTTCATCAACCATTTTAGAATAATTACTTTTTAACAAAACATAATTGAGACGAATCCTAGCCTTAGAAAATGCATCTGTTTGAAAATAATTATGATCATATCCTAACACTTTTCTATCTAAATTCGTATCAATAGATGTCGTAGTAACTTCAAACACCCAGTTATGAGAAGTAAAAAGATTATACTTTTCTGCTTCTTCCTTTCGAAATATATTTCCTGAAGTTAATACTCTTTTTACCGGAATATCATAATCATCGAATAATTCAACTATTTCTTTCAACTTTTTGAAAGAATGTTTTGTTGGCTCTCCATTACCACCAATCGTTACATAGTGAAATTGATACCCTAGTTCTTTTAACTGTCCAACATACAAACTAAGCATATGAATATCATCTTTTACTACTTCCCATTTTGTAATTTTAGCAGTGCAATAAGGACAATTCTTATCACAAGCAAAATCACTTAAAATAATTTCTAATTCCTTAAACTTTTTTTCTTTCATTTGTATCACCATTTCCTTTTGCTTCTTTATGCCATGTCCAAAAAGTACCAAGTGCAAGTACTACCCAGATAATATTTAATGCCATTAAATAAATTGCCTTATCTGGTAAAGTAAAATAAACATAAGCCATTAAAATATCATCTACAAACCAAACAATCCAAGAATCAACCCGCTTAAATGCCATCATTAATGTTGCAGTAAATCCCATTCCCGTAGTAATAGCATCCAAAAAAGGAGATGGATCATCAGTAGATTTTAAAAACATATACATTCCTACACTAATTCCCAAAAACATAACACAATAAAATATTCTTTCTTTAAAATTACAATAACGAATTTTATTTTCATCTCCAAATATCTTCTTAGAAATATTGATAGAGTACCAAGTAAATAAACCTAATAGTCCAAAAATAACATAAACTAAATTTTCTACAACATCTCCATAAAGTTTAGCAGTAAAAGAAAAGACAGTTAACGTAACAATATTTAGTAAATAAAATATCCAATTTTCCTTTCTTTTAAACAAAATTAAAATACTTTGTATTAAACCACAACAAGCAGTAAAAATCTCTAACATTTCTTATACTCCTTCGATGAACGATTTACAGGCAATAAAGCTGAATAAGTAGAAATAAACCCTAAAGAAACTTCACTTATAAAACTTTCTACTCTACTTTTATCAAAAACATTCAATGAACTATCTTCTACTTGATAAGACTCTTGAATAAATGTCGCTGTCTTAGAAATAACACTAATAATATTTTGATAATCTACCTCTTCAATTCCAGGATTAACAAAATCCAAATCAACATTTTCAAGTAATTTCTCTGGATTAAAACAAGTTCCATACTGTTCTAACAACAACTTATTCATGACTGTGTAATCATGATAAATACTAACATTGCTATCATGACTCCAAAACTCTCCTACTGGATAAACTTCTCCACTCTTTTTCACTCGCATAGAAACCAAATCAGCAATACACTTTGTCTCAATTCCATCCTTATCTAAACACTCAAAAGTATCATTAAACAAATCATGAAAGAACATTTTATCAACATATAAATGATACAAATATCCAAGAGCAGTATAATCTTTGCTAACAAAATCCTGATATTTTTCTATAAAACTAGAAACATTAGGCGCTTGAATACAAAGTTTATAATCTTCTTTATCCCGAAAATGAGTACTTCTCTTTTCCTCTTGCGTCTCTTCTCTCATTTTCTTTTTAAATGCTTTTTGTTCTTCAATACTTAAATTATCAGGAATTTGTTTTTTAATTCTAGAAGAATCAACAATCAAATTACCTAATAAAAATTGTTTTTTAGCAACATCCGATAATAAAACACCCTCACTTTCCAATTTATTTAAAAACTCTTCACCTGCAATATGGTGAATAACAAATGATGCCATGCAATCACTCCTTTTTCTTGTCACATCACAACTTGTATTATAGAAGTGTTTGTATTATAATAAAAATACATTTTATTCATATCAGAAATAACTATAAGTTATACAAAGGAGAACACATGAACATAAATTTTGAATTATATAAAACATTTTATAGTGTCGCAAAAAATCAAAACATAACAAAAGCAGCTAGAGAACTCATGATAAGTCAACCAGCAGTCAGTAAAGCTATAAAAACATTAGAAGAACAACTAAATTGCTCTCTTTTTATCAGAAACAAATACGGTGTAACTCTAACCTCAGAAGGACAACTATTCTATGAAAACATAAAACCTGCTATAGAAATGATTGAACGTGCAGAAGACGAGCTACAAGAGACATTAAACTTAGAATATGGAACACTATCTCTTGGTGTAAGTAATAGCTTAACTCAAAACTATTTATTGCCATATATTAAAATATTTCATGAAAAATATCCTAATATTAAAATCAAAATATCAACATCTCCTACTTTTCAACTAATCACTCAGGCAAGAAATGGTCTAATTGATTTCATCATATTAAACCTTCCCTATAAACTTCCATCAGACTTTAAAGAACAAAGATTAAAAGAAATACATGATTGTTTTATCGCAAATAACAACTGGTCTGAACTAAAAAACAAGACGGTAGCCCTAGAAAAATTACAAAACTATCCTTTAATTTTACTAGCCAAAGGATCAAATACCAGAACATTTTTAGACGAAATTTGTGAAGAACATAATATATTACTAAATCCGGAAATGGAACTAGCTAGTTACTCTTTAGTAGTAGCTTTCACCAAAATAGGCCTAGGACTTGGCTACGCTACCAAAGAATTCATACAACAAGAAATAGACTCAAAAAAATTATTTGAAATAAAAACAAATCCCCAAATTCCACCACGGTACATAGGGATAGCTCATCTAAAACAAAAACACCTAAACAAAGCATCTCTTGCCTTCCTAGACCTATTAAAAGAAAAAAATTAGAACAAAAAAAAGAGCCTAAGCTCTTGATACATATTTACCATCACTAGTAGATATAATAATTTTTTCTCCTTCTTCAATAAATAAAGGAACTCTTACTGTATAACCAGTTTCAACTTCTGCATCTTTTAATGCATTATTTGTAGTATTACCTTTAACAGCAGCTTCTGTACGAGTAACAGTAAGTTCTACTTTATCTGGTAAATCAATTCCTAATACTTCTCCTTCAAACATAGTAATATATACTTCTAAGTTTTCTTTCAAGTATTTAGCATTGTCACCAATAACATCTTTAGATAACTCTAATTGCTCATAAGTATCCATATTCATAAAGTAATAAACATCACTCATAGTATATAAATATTGCATTAATTGCTTATCAATATGAGCAGTAGCAACTTTTACTCCAGCATTGAAAGTCTTTTCAAAAATAGCACCTGTTCTTAAATTTTTAAGTTTTGCTTTTACAATAGCAGCACCCTTACCAGGTTTTACATGTTGTGTATCCATAACAACATAAATAGCACCTTCAACCTCGATAGTAATACCGTTCTTTAAATCATTTGTACTAATCATTAAATTCACTCCCTATAATAAAATTAAAAATAAGTAGTTAACTTATTTTATTTCTTTTCCTTATGTGTTGTATGTTTTCTACATCTTGGACAATATTTACTAATCTCAAGACGATCTGTAGTATTTTGTACATTTCTAGGTTTTCTATAATTCTCTTCTTTACATTCAGTACAAACAAGAGTCTTCATTTGTCTTTTTCCTTCTTTAGCCATTTTAATCCCTCCTTACACGCCTATAGGTATTATATCAAAAAATAACAAAATTGCAAAAGATTTTTTTAAAATCATTAATTTTTTCTTGTTTTCATTAACTGTTTGGCATAAAAACAACTCATATAAGGATAAGCTAGTAATTGCTTCTTCTTTAATTCTTGACTATTTTCTAACTCTAAAATTAGAAAAACTAGTAATAGAAAATCTTTCCTAACGGTTGCTTCCATCCCAGTATTTTTAGTTGTAGGAATTTTATTCTCTTCTAAAATAGAAATGGTTTGAAAAAAATCCCTCTTTTTAACAGGAATATCGCATCTACCATTTGTTAAAAAACCAGTAAGACGACCACGGTAATAACTTCGTTCAACTACTCTTAGTAATTTATAAAACACTTCAAAATGAGGAAAATCACTTCTAGAAGGAACGATTAATAAATAGGAAACAAGCACACCTGGTGTATAACGCGACATAGAGTAAAAATCAAGCTCAGTAAAAACAAAAGTGTTATTTCCTACCGTAATTCCATGCTCTAAATAATAATACATATCAGATAATACTTGCTGAATTTCTTCATTTTTCTCCATAAAACAGCTTCTATATAACAAATATTATTGAAGTACTTTTACCTTTTCTAAAGCCTCAGTATTTGTTAATTGATTAAAACCAGCTTGCTCAATATATTTTCCATAATCAATAGAAGCATAAGATTTATCAACAAAACCATCGATACCTGGACAAGTACCAGTTTCAGAGAATTGATAAATTCCATAATTACCCGAATAAGTAACATCAAGCAATTCATCATTATTAACTACTCCACTAGCAGCACCATATTTAAATTTAGCAGCCCAGACAGCATAATCATTAAATTGAGTACCAGTAGGATCTAATTGTTTTAAACCATTATCATTACAGTAAATACCACAATAATATCCATTCTCTTCTAATACATCAGCCCAGGCTTTAAAATTCTTAACAATTTGATCAGGATGATTTGCAAAAAATTCTCGAGCATTAACTGCATTACCATTCTCATCATAAAATGGTTCATTTTCTAAAGGTTCAACATCAAAATAAATTGGCCAAGATGGTTGAATCTGATACTGTTTAGCAAATTTAATAAACTTAGAAGCTTCAACTCTAGCTTGTTCTTCTGTAACAGCACGACTATAAATATAAATTCCATAAGGAATACCATTTTCTTGGCATCCAGTAACATTATTAACAAATTCACTATCTAACTGACTTAATTCACCAGTAAGTTCTAATGTTTCAGGATCTCTTTGATACTTCATAAAATAAGAATCAAACATTTTAATAATAGCATAATCTACACCAGACTCCTTAACTTTAGCCCAGTCAATTTGCTTTTGATAAGCAGATACATCAATACCAGATAATAAATCCATATTATTTTGTTCAGAAATACTATCCTCCTCAACTCTTCTACTCGTCTCCTCAGGAACCTTAACATCACCCTGTGCTAAATCCAAATATAACTGATAAGCCAATTTCTCATTTCTATCAGTTACTTCTTCATACCTATCATCAGTCATAGTAGCAGTAACAGATAATACATGACCAGCTAAAATAGTATCACTAGTAAGATTATTCTGTTCTTTAATATCATCAATACTAACGCCAAGATAATCAGAAATAGAAGTTAGAGTATCTCCGCTTTCTATAATATAATTAATACTCTTTTCACTAGTAGAATTTCTACCATAAATCTCTACTTCTTCACCATAGTTTTTAGCAATAGCGGCATTACTTCTCAAAGACTTATCTACTTTAGCCAAAGTCTCCGTAGTAAGACCAAAACGATCCGCAATAGAATCAACCGTATCTCCAACTTGAATCGTATATTCCTTCTGATCTTCTTCCTTATCTAAATCAATTTTAGCGACTACTTCTATTCCTTCTGGTAATTCTTCACCTAACTTCTTATTCCAACGTCTTAAATCATCAGAATCAACACCTAACTTATCAGAAAACTCATCGATAGTTGTTTCTTCTTTCGTCACTAACGTAACTTTACCAGACTCACTATATAAATAAGAGCCACCAATAACCGCAAGAGCTGCTACAACACCGGCAGGAACTAATAATTTTTTTCTTCTCCTTCTACTTCCATGACGGACTAATCTTCCCATATAAACACCCCTCTTCAAATGTGGCTAAATTATACCATAAAAAAAAGAAAATGTCAAATTTGACACTTTCCTAGGGTTGTGCATAATACATTTCAAAAAATTTATTAGTAACTTCTTTCGTAATATGCAAAGTAACCAAACTAGCATAATCTCTACTAGAGTTAGGATGAGAAGAATTAGGCGAAGTAACCATAATACTCATCACCGGATTATTAGCAGGAGCATAACCAACAAAAGAAGAAGTAATAGTCTCTGTATCTATAATACCATTACCATCAGTATCAACAAAACTTTGCGAAGTACCAGTCTTTCCAGCAGCATCCCAGCGATCATCAATATATCCACGTCCATATCCTCCACTAGAATGCATAACAGCATAAAACCCTTCTTTTACTCGAGCCATATATTCAGGCTTCGTATCAATCGTATTTAAAACTTCCCTTTCCACAGTTAAAATAGTCTTCCCCAAAGAAGCATCTTCAGTCGACTCATGCACTTCTTTTAACAAATGAGGAGCAAGCCTACTACCACCATTCGCAATCGTTGACACATACTGAGAAAGTTGTAACGGCGTATAAGATTCATACTGTCCCATAACAAAATCAAGTAAATTACCAGAATTAGTATCCTGTTTAGCACCATATCCCAATCCTTCAGATGGTAAATCTATTCCAGTCGCAACACCAAGCCCAAAAGAATGATACATATTACGATAAACATCAAAAGCACTCTGATTAAAATTAAGTTTCATTCCCCTAGAATATTCTTGTCCATTAACTCGAATAGCAGCTTTAAACTGATAAACATTACTACTTTTCGCTAGTGCTGTAATATCGTTAATTCTTCCCAAATTATTAACAGAAGAACATTTCTCAGGTGCTCCAGCAATCTTAACACACTCATCTAACATATATTCTCCAATTTTTACTGCCCCTGTATTATAAGCAACAAGCATCGAAGCACCCTTGACAACAGATCCAGGTGTAATAGGTAATAAAAAGATACTAGTAGTATTATCCACCACTTTATCTCCAACTAACTGCTTAGAAGCCATCGCTAAAATCTCTCCTGTATTAGGATCTTGAATAACAACACTAGAATGATCATAATATTCTGTATTAGGTTCACTCTTAGCTTTCAATACTTGCTCTGTTAAAATTCTCTCTACTTCTTGTTGTAGTTTTATATCAATCGATAAGACAATATCATTTCCTCTTTTTCCTTCTTTCACAAGCTTTAATTCATGTGAATTAACTACTTGATACTCTGCTTTTTCTCCCTTCAAATACTCTTCATACTCTTTTTCAAGATAACTAAGACCAACTCTATCATTTAAAGCATAACCTTTAGCTAAATACTCATCCTTCTCTTCTGCTGGAAGACCTTGCGTAGTCGTAGAAACAGTACCTAAAACACTACGAAAAGTATCTCCGTAAGGATATACTCTCTCCCAATCTAAAACTGTATTAAAACCATCAAGTCCACTATTATGTTCCGCAATATAAGCATATTCTTGATCCGTCGCCTCTTCTTTAATTACCTTCTCATCATAAGTATAACCACGATTCATAAGATAATATAAATAAGCAGCTCTTAAATCCACTTCTGTAAATGTTGCTAACTCTTCTTCTGTAATTCTCTCAATCTTAAACTCTTCTAAATCCGTAGTACTAAGTTCTCCAGTTTTCACTTTCTCATTTTCTTTCTGAGTAATCTTTTTCTTACACTCATCAGGATATTTCGCAAGATAAAATTCTCTTTTAGCCCGATCTGTTAAACTAGAATAAGAAAGTTCCAAATGAGGAGAAACTAAATAAGCAAGTTCTATCATTCTACTAGTACTAATTTTTTTATCCTTCTTATAAGTAATACTCTTAACTGCTTTATTATCTACAATAATATTATAATTTCTATCATAAATTCTCCCTCTAGGAGAACTAGTACCTTCTACTTTAGTATAAGAAAGTTCTTTTAACTCACTCTTATACTCATCCTTTTTTACTATCATAACAGAATATAGTTTAATTCCTACAACACTAAATAACAAAAGAAGAACAACCAAAAAAATAAGAAATCGTCTAGATATAATTCGATTATAATTAATTTTCTTTTCTTTCTGATTTAACCGTAATGTACTCAAAATCTATCCCTCTTTTCTTAATAATTATTCTATCACATTTTTTTAAAGTTATATCATATATTTTAATGAGGTGAAATATGTATAAAGAATTAATAAAAAGTTATATACCAAAATTAACGCCTAAACTAATAAAAGAATATGGAAAAAAATTAAATATCTCTCTAACAGACTCCGAAACAATTATATTATACCAATTTATTATGAAAAATTATAGCGAAATTTTGGAAGGAAATGAAACAAGTTTTATAGAATTAAAAAAGAAATTATCCCCTACTCTCTATACACAATTAATAAAACTATATAATGAAAATAAAATGAAATATTTATATTAGTAAAGAAGAAATATTAATATTGCTACAAGCAATGATATATTCATTTTGAATATATCTTTTTTTTAAATAAAATAAGTTACAGTAATCTGTAACTTAAGGCATAATATATTTCAAATTTATATAAACAACTAATTATATTATTCTAATGTTAGCATTGGGACAATACTCTTTTAAAATCTTCTTACATTCGGTTTTAGAATTAGAATAAAGAAGATAAATTTTTCTATTCTTTGTCTTCAAAACTGCTGACATTTCACCGATATCAATATGATAAACATCTATCCTAGAAACAGCACCAATAAGATGTAATTTTGGCGCAATCACCCTATTAGACACAATAACATCATGATTTTCAAAAATAGTATTAGTATATAAATCTTCTACCAAATTAATGATTTCAGGATATTTTTTTATGGTAAAGTTGTGTTCAATTTTAGAATTTCTAATGCCAATATAAACTAATGACAAACCAAACAAAGTTAAAAAAGAAAAAACAAATACTAAGATAATAATTCTGTAATCAAATTTCCCTCCATAAAAGAAATACATAATAAAAATAAGTAAAAAAATACATCCAATAATAAGAAGTGGTATTCCCATAATCATGATAAAGAGATAGTCTGATCTAAGCTGCTTAGCTAACAACTCCATCCCCTTCTTCTTATCAAAATTATCCGTTTTAATATTTTTAATACCTTTTTTTATAGTTTTATGACCAGCAGACTTCATTAAACTTGAACGAATAAAAGCACGAAACATATAATATCACTACTTTCTTGTAAGGCCTATGAACATTTCTCATTCAAAATGACATTTAATCCTGTTCCCTTATCTTTTCTATAAGATGAGAATCAAATTTTTTATTCCTAATCATCTCTATTTCATATTTATAAGGAGCATACTCCCTATCTACGTAAGGAGTTTCCAATATTTTAGGAACATTTTCCAGTCTCTTATTATAAATAATAGAAATTAAATTATCGAATCCAATAGTTCCAAAGCCAATATTTTCGTGTCTATCTTTATGAGCACCTAAAGGATTTTTACTATCATTAACATGAACACAACCTATCTTGGAAATACCAATAAAAGAATCAAATTGATCTAAAAAAGAATCAAACTTACTCATATCATACCCGGCATCATTCAAGTGACACGTATCAAGACATACACCAATATGCTCTTTATCATCCACTAAATCAATAATTCTCTTAATCTCTTCCAAAGAGGAACCAACCTCCGTACCCTTACCTGCCATAGTCTCAAGTAATATAGTAACATCGTGTGTTCCTAAAATCATATTAAGTCCCTTCGCAATATTAGAAATAGCAGTATCTACACCAAGTCCTACATGACTACCTGGATGTAATACCAACGACTTAATACCTAATAGTTCACACCGTTCTAATTCTTCTTGTAAAAATCTAATGGAAAACATAAATTTATCAGGATCTTTATCATTAGCAAGATTAATAATATAAGGAGCATGAACTACTACCTTAGAATAATCAATTTCTTTTTCTTTCATTAACGACAAAGCCTCTATTGTAAGACCATCCTGTATCGGATAACGACTCGTATTTTGTGGAGCACCAGTATAAAACATAAAGGTATTAGCTTGATAACTTAACGCTTCTTTTAAACTTCCAACAAGTTGACTATCTTTTCTAAAGCCAACATGGCTTCCAATATATAACATATAATAACCTCCTACATAAGTATACCAAAGAACAAGACAAAGAAAAAGACCTCTTTCGAAGTCTTAAATAACAATAATTCTATTATGCTTCGTAGCAAAGATGAGTTTTATCTCCATAGTTAGTAGAACTACCAGAAGTTGCCCAAGCAAATGAAGTTACATCAGATGCAGATGGTTTTGTAGCATCATAATCAACACCTGAAACTAATACATCAGCACGTTTTAAATCATCAGCTACTTTAGCAGTACCACCAGAAACTGCATCTTTAATTCCATGAGTTCCATCAGATAATGCAACGAAATATGAAGTAGTTCTATTTCCATCAGCATCAGTATCTACATTAACTCTAACATATCCTTTCAAATCACGATTACCCCAAGAAGATTTACCACCTTGATCAACTAGGTTAACAGCATTATCATTAGTAGTATCGATAATAACATACCAGTTACCATTATCTACACCAGATGATACCATAGTATCAGCTGGAGTACCTGGAGCAGGATCATTAGTTACACACACCAAACTATCTGATGCCCACATGTTTCTAGTAGCATTAACATACTCTTTAGCTGTAGATAAGAATGTATCCTTTCTTGAATTTTCAATGTAACGAGACATTGCAGGAATAGCTACCATCATTAAGATACCCATGATAACGATTACTGCAAGTAACTCAATTAGGGTAAACCCGTTTTTGTTTAATTTTTTCATTTCAAACTTTCCTCTCTTTCTATTTTACAAAATAATCATACTATGGAATTTTTCAAATTGCAATACCTGGAAATTATTTTTACAATTTTTGACAAACAAATTGACAAAATTAAATTCCAGTAGCAGCAGCTGCTGTGTCATAAACTTTAGTAATATTAGCACAACTAACATGAGACTTTGCTGTATTGACATTAGCTAAAATACTAGTACCTGTACCATTAGTAATCAAATCTGAGGCAGCACTGCTATTTAACTCATCAGAAGATTTATACATAATTCCACGATGATTATCTGTATCCATTTTTTCATCTAAGGTAATATAGAATAAATATCTGTTTTTTGTAGTTCCGGCTTCAGGAGTATTGACAATCATAACATAAGAATTATCTTTTTCATAACTACCATTATTAGGAGCATTATCAAATTCAGAATTATCTAAATATCCAAGTGTCATAACCACACAATCACCCTTAGGAGGCCTATAAGCAGGATTTTCTCGGAACTCATACTCTGCTAAAGATAAAAGTTTCTTAGCATCTTCTACATAAGTACTTGCTTTACTGTTATTTAATATTCCCATAACATTAGGAACTGCTATTACCATAATTGCCGCAAGAATTACCATAGCAGCCAGTAATTCTATTAAAGTAAATCCCTTATTATTTACCTTCATTATCATCACCCTATTTTAATAATATCATAAAAATGATGAAAATAAAGGTTATTTTAATATTTTTTTCATATTTTTAACCTCAGCCATCGTAGTAGACGTCCATAACGTAGAATCAAATAAATAATCATAGCGAAATAAAGAAAATCCCTGATATTGCTTTAAATTTCTAGTAAGAAGTACTTCTCTCATTATAATATCATCATTTTCTAACCATTCACCACTACCACTCTTCGCAAAATTATCTACTGCTCCCACTTTATAAAAAGCAAGAACTGGTAATAACTCCACCTTAGTAGCAAGCTCCTCCCATTCACTAAGGACAGAAACGAAAGCTTTTGCTTCATTATAAAACCCGTAATAAATCTGAGGCATTAAAAAATCAACAAAATCAGAACTACTGCCCCATTTTTTAACATCCGCATAATGCTTTTGATAATTATTTTCAATATTACCATCAGGCGAAATTCCAAACAACGTATGATTTTCATGACAAACCTGATAAACTTCTTGAACTAGTTCATTTACTTGACTAAACCGAAACTCATCAAGAGAAACATCAGAATGCATCTTATGATAAGAATCATATTCTTCTAAATCAATCATATCATTAGGATAAAAATAATCATCAAAAATAACCCCGTCCAAAGAATATTTTTGAACTAACTCCTCAACTCCATCAACAATAATATCTCGAGCTTCCTCACTAGCTGGATTATAAAAAATTCCATTATTAATATCAACAACACTAGTATTCAAATAAGAATAAGCCGGATTATCCTGACTAATATCACTACTATCTTCATCTCCTCGAATACGATAAGGATTAATCCAAGCATAAAGTTCGATATTCTCTTCCCTACAAACATCTAAAAAACTTTTTAAAATATCATATCCCGGAGATACACCCTCTTCTCCACTAACAGTAGCACTCCAAGGAAAAATATCAGAAGGATAAATAGCATCACTAAAACTACGTACCTGTAGTAAAATCATCGTAAATCCTAACTCGTCAATATTAGAAACCATACGACGTATCTCTTCTTTTCCCTCTTGTGCATCCTTTCCCTTTAAATATTTAGAAATCTCAATATAACTAACAAAAATTCCTCGCTTCTCTTTCGTATCTACCGCAACCACTTCCTTCTTATCAAAAGAACGAAAAACAAAAAAAATAGATAAGAAAAAAAACAACACAATAAAAACTTTAATCTTCATACTATCACCATAAAAAAAATACCATAAAAAAAAGAAACAATTTGTCATTTTATTGCTTCTTTTCGTATTAAAAATAACTTTTTCTTCTGGTAAAAACCATAAAAAACATCTTCTAATTGATAATTTTCTCTAGATAACATTTCTAATAACCATGGCATATCTTTACCAATCTGATTTAATACATCTTTTTGTACTTTTCCATCAATAATAATTGGTAAGGGATAAACTCTATTCTTATCATCATCTCTTTTAAAAACAGATAACTTTCCACTAGTTTCTAAAATAGCATAATCTACTTCTTCAATAGACTTTATACCACGATTACGAAGTTGCACTAACAAATCGTCTAAGTTATATCTTTGTTTTAACATTTCTTTAAAATTAACTTTCCCTCGTTCAATAATCATAGAAGGATCTCCATCTAAAATACTACGAACTTTACTACTCTTTAAAGAAACACGAGACACAACCAATTGCACAATAACTAAAGCAATAATAGGAACAACAGACAAAAAAATATTTTGCTTATAATTATCAATCGATATCGCTGCTAACTCGGCAATAAAAATAGAAACAATCAAATCCATAATAGAAAGTTCCCCTACTTCTCTTTTTCCCATGATACGGTAAATTACCGTAATTAATAAATAAAAAAATAAAGTTTTCCATAAAACAGTAAAATAACTCATGATATCACCTAATATTAGTTTAAATCATTTCATATTTTTTATACAAAAACATAAATTTAATTGAGGTGTACTATGGAAATAATAAAAAAATATTCATTTCGTTTTTTATATACGATTCTATCAATAGTAATCTCCCTACTCTTGATAACAACACTTTATCATTTTAATATCATATCATCAAATATCTATCAATCCCTAAAACTAATCATATTATTAGTAAATATATTAATTAGTGGTATCATACTAGGAAAAAAAGCAACCAGTAAAGGTTACTTAGAAGGAATAAAACTAGGAATATTTATGATACTATTATGCTTTTTAATAACACTAGTAACAGGTCAAGAGTTAAAAATAAGATTACTTTTATATGACAGTATGATACTAATTACTTCCATACTAGGAGGCATGATTGGAATTAACAAAAAATAAATAGACAAACCATCAAAACTATATTACAATAACAGTGAGGTGATAACATGCCAAAATGGCTAAAAATTTTAATTGGATTACTTGCTATTGTAATTATATTCATTATTGCTTTCTTAGTCTACATGAACACAGCCTTTATTAGTAAAGAGGAAGCAAAAACAAATCTTGCAAAACACATCAACGTAGATGAAGAAGATATCTATTTTGAAAATGTAGATTTAGAAATGGATAATAATCAATATGAAGTAGATTTCTACTATAACAACCAAGAGTATGAAGCTAAAATTGATGCCAAAGAAGGAAAGATTATCTACACAGATTATCCATTAAATTCTACAAACACGACAAACAACGGAAATGGTAATCAAAATGGTAACTCAACACAAGAAGAAATCACATTAGAAGAAGCAAAACAAATTGCCCTAAAGCATGCCAATTTAAACGAAAATGATGTAACACTAGTAAAAGCAGAAATAGAGCATGATGGAGAAGGCATGTACGAAATTGAATGGCGTGATACAACCTATGAATATGATTTTGACATTTCAAGAACAGGAAATGTTCTACACTATGATAAAGATAGAATACATGATTAAAACTCCAGAAAATCTGGAGCTTTTATTTATCTAAATGACTAGTAACATAAATCGTTGGATATTTTACATGAAAAGAACGATGTCTAACCAGTTCTTTTTTTATTTTCTCTTCTAATCTCGTAACCTGACGTAAAGTAAGCCTAGAATCCATCTCAACAATTAACTGAATCTTATAATATTTACCATAACGTATTAAATATAGCTTTACTTTCTCTACTCCTTTAATTTTTAACAAAAACTGCTCAATATCGTGAGACAATTTAGAATCAACTTCTACTTTACCTATTAAATTCATAGAGTTTTCTGTCAAAATATCAATAGAAGTTTTTAAAACTAAAAGACCAATAATAACACCAGTAAGCAAATCAACATAACGAAAAATATAAATATCTTGAGAAAACTGTAATAAAATAACCGCAATAACCACTCCTAAAGATGCAATCATATCCATCTTAGACTCTTCAAAAGAAGTAATAAGTAATTGACTATTAATATCTTTCCCAACCGTGTATAAAAAGAATAAAACAACACCCTTAATTACAAAACAAATAAGAAGTAACCATAAAACAGATAAAGATGGAATATGAAAACTACTAGAAATGCCATGATAAATAATGAAAATAGCAAGTAAAAACAAAAGTACTCCAACAAATAAATTAGTAAGATACTCTACTTTACCAAATCCAAAAGGATGATTTCTAGTTGGTTGCTTTTTAGAAAACTTAGCTCCTAGAAAAGACACAATATCAGTAACAAAATCACTAAAAGTCTGAAGCCCATCTGCAAGTAACGAACCAAACTGAAAAATAACTCCCGCAACAATCTTACCTACAGCAATAATAAAATTAGACACCATACTAAATATTAAAACACTAGCTTCTTTTCCCATAATATCACCTATTCTTTCTCTAAATCAGTCGTAATATAAACACTCGGGTACTTAACATGAAAAGATCGATGCCTAACCAGTTCACGTTTTAGTTTATGTTCCAAATTGGTTATTTTCCTTAAACTAAAATTCTTCTCTACTTCTACTAACACATGAATCTTATAATAGTCTCCATATTTTATCAAAGTAACTTTAGCTTCTTTAACACCATGAATGGATTGAATAAACTCCAAAATATCTTTTTCTTTCGAAGAATCTACTTCAGCTTCTCCCAGTAAACACAATGAGTTTTCAATAATAATAGAAATTGCTAGATGAAAAATCATAAGCCCTATCACAATCGAACCTAAAACATCAGCATATTCTAATATTGGAAAACGAGGAGAAATCTTTAATAACAAAACAACAATAAATACAATAACAGTAGAATATAAATCAGTCTTAGCTTCTCGAAAAGACGTAAATAATACCTGACTATGAATACGTCGAATCATAGAAAACAAAAAAAATAACACGACAAGTTTTAAAACAAATACCGTAAGTAATAAAAAGAAAACAACATTACTAGGAATAGAGATTTTTCCTAAAAGTCCGGCAATTACAATATAAATAGCTAACACAATAAGAAGCATGCCCACAAACAAATTCGTAAGATACTCTACTTTACCAAATCCAAAAGGATGCGCTTTCGTTGGCCTTTTTTTCGATAGCTTAACACCAATAAAAGAAACCAAATCCGTAACAAAATCACTAAAAGTATGCATTCCATCAGCAACTAAAGATCCTAACTGAAAATAACATCCTCCAAAAATCTTAATCACAGTAATAATAAAGTTATAGCACATACTAAACGCTAACGCTTTTAGTTCTCTAGTCACATAACCACCCTCTACTCTACTATAACCAGTATATCACAAAAAGAAAAAAACTCTAATAAGAATTAGAGCTTTTGATAAACTTTACCATAATCAACTACACCAGGATAAAAATCAACAGTCTGACTACGATCAGTAATATGATTAATATTACAATATAAATCTTTAAAATCACGAGGACGGGATAATAAATTACGCATATCTTTCAAAAATATTTGATAAACATCATCTTCATAAAACATATTCTCAGGATTTTCTAAACTATATCTTTTTCGTAATCTATCAACCGTATAATCTAAATATTCTTCGATATTAGTATCAGGCATTCTATCTTTCGCAACAAAAAAGCTTCGAATAAATACCATCTTAATAGTGGTATTTCTATCAGCAGAAGAAATAAGCTTACCATAATCACTTCTAGGTTCATCCTCTTTAGAAGACCTATGATCTTCGATAGCTTCTTTGATAATCTTTCTTTGACTATCAGAGAAAAATTGCTTCATACCTTCATCTTCCATAAATTTCTCTGCTGCTATTAAATGGTGTCTTTTATGGTCAATATATTTTCCAACATCGTGCCAATTCGCAATAGCATACAACATATCAGGATTAAGTCCCAAATGAAAAGTCTCATTTAAAGAAAAAACTCTCCTAGTAACTTCCATCCTATGAATAGGTCCATGTCCCTTATCATTTAAATCCCAATAAGGCCAAACATTTTTCTCAACATACTCTCGAAGTTTAGCATCAACATCTCTTAAATAATACTCCATCTCATCAATTCCAACATCATCTAAAATCTTTTCTTTTGCCTCTTCAAAAGGTAATTCCGTATTCATTTGCAAATAGGTATGATAAAGTAATTGATCTAGAGAATACTCTGGTTTTTCTTCTTTTAGTTTTAAAAACTCCTCTTTCATACTAAACACCTCTTAAAAAAAGTATAACACAAAAAAAGAAGAAAATTATTTTTAATTTATTTCTTCTTTTATCATCTTAATTTCTCTTCTTGTTAAAAACTTCTTCCATCGATAATTTTTAGGCAATACTTTAATTAAAATCTCACGAGATACTAACTCTCGTTTATAATATTCATCAAATAATTTTCCTTTTTTCTCTAGCAAAACTGGTCCAAAGAAATATTCTCTCCTAGAATATCGTTTTTTCCCTCTAGAAAAGACAAGTATCTGATAAATAAATTTTCCCTCTTTCACAAGTTCTTCATTAGAAAGATAGAAATGATGCTTACAAAGAAATCTCTTTACATCCTCCTGATAATTATTAGGACTAAGAATAATAGTATTTACTTTTTTGAATACTTCCAAATGACTTTTAAAAATACCTATCATACTTCTTCCACCCAGTCCAGAAATAATAATAGTATCAACATCATCACTATAAGTATCCAGTCCATTTCCTAGACGACATTCTATCTTATCTTCTAGGTGATATTTTTTTATATTTTCTCTCGCATGATTTAATGGTCCTTCTTTAACATCACTAGCAATGGCTTTAATATTTTCTCCCCGTTGTACCAAATAAATATCTAAAAAAGCATGATCACATCCAACATCTAAACAAAAGGAATTAGCTTCCACTAAATCCCCTATTTTTTTTAATCTATCATTAATTTTCATTAATCAGTCAAAAAATCCTTTAATTTTCTAGAACGAGATGGATGTCTCAATTTACGTAACGCTTTTGCTTCAATTTGACGAATTCTCTCACGCGTAACACCAAAGATTTGACCAACTTCTTCTAAGGTACGACATTGTCCATCATCAAGTCCAAAGCGAAGACGTAATACTTTTTCTTCACGATCAGTAAGAGTTCCTAATACCCCTTGAAGTTCTTCCTTTAACATTTCAATGGTTGCATACTCTTCAGGTCCCATGGTTCTCTCATCTTTAATAAAGTCTCCTAAATGAGAATCATCTTCTTCTCCAATTGGTGTCTCTAAAGAAACAGGATCTTGAGAAATCTTATATACTTCACGAACTTTATCAATAGAAATTCCTAACTTTTTAGCAATTTCTTCGTCAGTTGGTTCTCTATTTAAATCTTGTGTTAATTGACGTTGTACACGAGCAAGTTTATTAATAGTCTCTACCATATGAACAGGAACACGAATTGTTCTTGCTTGATCAGCGATGGCACGAGTAATTGCTTGACGAATCCACCAAGTAGCATAAGTAGAAAACTTATATCCTTTCGTAGGGTCAAACTTATCTACTGCCTTCATTAATCCAATATTACCTTCTTGAATTAAATCTAAAAATAACATTCCACGTCCTACATATCTTTTCGCAATACTAACAACCAAACGTAAATTAGATTCAGCAAGCATTCTCTTTGCTTCCTCATCTCCTTCTTCAGCACGTTTAGCATACTCAAATTCTTCATCAGAAGTAAGCAAGTTAATACGACCAATCTCTTTCAAATACATACGAACGGGATCATTAATTTTAACATCTTTAGATAATGTTAAATCTTCAACTTGTACTTCTTCTGTAATCTCTTCACCAGAAGCATCATCACTACCATCTTCTGAGACAATATCAATCTCTGCTTCCATTAAAGCATTATAAAGATCATCTAAAGTATCACTATCAACATCTAATCCCTTTAATTCATCTGCCAATTGCTCATATGTAATAAAACCTTGTTTTTTACCTAACGCTAGTAATTTTTCTTTTCTCTCATCAATTGTCTTAATTTCTCCAACCATTCTATTTATCTCCTATCCGTAACTTCCGAATTTTCTCTGCTATTTTCGCTTGCTCTATAGGATCTACTTCCTTCTGTAATGATTTCGTAAGTCTCTTAATCTCTTGAGTGCGACTATATTCTCGAATCACTCCAAAATATTCAAATAAATCATCCTTAGTTGTAGATTCTATATAATTAGAAGCTAAAATATCATTAAGAAAATTTACAACTTCTTCTTTATCTTGAACATAAGTATAAAAATCTGGAATATTAATATTTCCATAAGTGGTATAATAGTAAACAATTTCACTAGCTAATAGTCTACTTTCTTCATTAGGAAAGATAAATCTTTCTTTTTCAAACTGACTAATTACCCAGTCATTGTTTAACATAAAATAAAGTATTTGTTCCATAGCCTTTTCATACTTTGTTTTTTTCTTTTTTTGATATGTAACTACTACTTTTGGTGTTTTTGGTTTTGGCTTTTCTATTTCACGAAAACGCATTTCCAGTGTATTATAACTCAAATCAAATTCTTTTGCAAGTTTTTTTAACATTATTTCTATTCGAATCGGATCATGTACTTTCGCAGCTTCCACCAAAACTTGATTAATATATTTAGCTGTTTCTTCTTCACTTCGAAAATCTACCGTCTCTTTTAATTTACGAAGTTTAAAATCATTAAAAGTAACAGCACTATCTAACAGTCCTAAAAACTTATCTTTACCTTGATTTAATATAAAGCTATCAGGATCATCTGGATTAGGAAGTACCAGTACCTTAGGTTCTAATCCTTCTTCCAGTAACATATCACCAATAGAAAGTGTTGCATGTACTCCTGGATCATCACCATCTAAACACAAAATGATATTATTAGAAAGTCTTTTAAGTAACTGTAATTGTTCATGAGTAAGAGCCGTTCCCATTAAAGCAACCGTATTACGAACACCAATCGTACTAGCTCTAATGACATCCATGAATCCTTCCATAACAATAACTGATTTTTTTAACCTGCACTCTTCTTTGGCAATATGATAATGATATAGTAACTGACCTTTCTTAAAGATTGGTGTCTCTTTCGTATTTAAATATTTGTTTAAACCATTATCTTTATATATTCTACCACTAAATCCAACAACTCTACCAGTAAGGTCATATAGTGGAAACATAATTCTATCAATATAAACATCTCTAGCATCACTAGATAATCCTATTTGATTTAAACTAGCCAAATCATATTTTTTACTAGTAAGCAACCTGGTCAAATCATCACTAGTATCTAGAGAAAGTCCAATTTCAAATTCTTTAATTACACTATCATCAATATTACGTTTTGCTAGATAATTTCTTGCATTCACTCCTGCTTTGGACAATAAATTATTTTGAAAGTATTTTAAAGAAAAAGAATAAGCATCATAAAAAGGATCAAACTTAGTATTTTTTTTAGCAATATGAATAGAAGAAACATCAACGCCTACTTTTTCTCCTAAATATCGGAGAGTCTCTCTAAAATCCATATGCTCATAATTCATTAAAAACGTAAAAACATTTCCTGTCGCATGACAAGAAAAGCAAGTATAAATTTGCTTTTCGCGAGACACACACATCGAAGGATTGGAATCATCATGAAAAGGACAAACACCAAAGAAATTTTTTCCTCTCGCAACTAAAGGAATTCTCTCACCTATAATGTCAACAATATCACACTTACTACGTATCTCATTCGCAAGTTCATTATTCATTGACACCACTCCTATAAAACATTACTAATTATATCACATTTTCTTCACTTTTTCCACTACTTCTGCATTTTTTATCTCAGATATCTTATTCTTAAAAAACTCCTGAACCAAAAAAGATGAATCTATAATAGGTGAAACCATAGAAGGATGATACTCACGCTCCAGTCCTGCATCAATATTATAGTAAATAGCATCCTGACTCAAAATCATGCCTTGTTCCAAATCAACATAAGTAGAATAACAAAAACTTCCTAATTTTAAAATTTCTTGATAGTTATTATCATTAATACTATCTAAAAGTTCCTCTTCCAACAAGCAAAAAGTCTGAGCCAATTTAATTTGCTCCTCAATAACCTCTATCTCCGCTTTAATAGCCAGAGGATTAGTAATTCCCGATATAATACTTTGGAAAACACTCAAAAAAGAAGCTTTAACATATTCCACTTTATCTTTTCTAACTTCATGAAATCCAACATCAACAAAATCATTCATTTCTCCAATATAAAATTGTAACCAATTTACAGCATCCTCTGAGTTTTTAGAAGAATTAGAATCAATATACTCATCATACTTTTCTTCCACTTCTAAATTTGTACGAAAAAGAAACATGAAAATCACCTCACTAGTATTCTAAAGGGAACTCAACAAAAATTCAACAAAAAAAACATCACAAAAGTGATATTTTTCTAAATCATATTTCGTCTTAAGAAAGTATCCACATTCTTATCTACATAAACATCTATTTCACACTTATCAACCATCTTAATAAATCCAAGACCAGAAATAACCAAATCTTCCCCATATTTTACTTGATAAGTATTTTTATTTAATTCTTTTAAATCATCCTTATTAGAAGAATTAAGAAGTCTTTTTACTTTTAAACTATTAGATACATATAAAGTAAAACTATTCTTCTCACCCTCTACATAATCAACTCGTAAAAAGTCTTCTATAATAATAGACTGATTCTTTCGAATTTGATATATCTTAGGCTTAATCTCTTTTACTGGTGAAATCTTTTTAACCATAGCAGGAGAAACAAGATTTAACAAAGACCCATTATCAACAAGACCAGGAGTATCAATCAAAGTCAAATAATCATTAATCTCAATGGTAATCGTACTTAACGTAGTAGAAGGAAGTGGTGACATCGTAATCTCCTGTGTCTTATCTGAATAATTCTTAATTAATTTATTAATCAAACTACTCTTTCCAGCATTCGTATGACCAATCGCATAAACAGTTTTACTAGTTTGATAATATTTAATTCTCTTCAATAAATAATCAATATTATAATTCTTATTAACACTAACGACTATAATCTCTTCAAATCCTAAATTCATATCTTTAAAATACTGAATTAACTTCTCTTCTTTTACAGACTTAGGTAGAGCATCCTTCTTATTCAAAACCAAAATCATCTTATTAGGAACCATACGACGTATCTCTTCCATATCTTTATCTACATTAAGTAAATCAGTAATATATAAAACTAAATCCTTAGTCTCTCCGACACTCTTTAAAATAGACAAATACTCTTCATTCGATTTCGCAATAGTTTGATACTCCCCGTAATTTTTCATACGAAAACATCTTTGACAAATATCATTTTCTAAACTAGTAGTATATCCTTCTTGTAAAATATTTTCATCTTGCAATAAAATACCGCAACCTAAACATTTCTTTTCACTAGTCATAATAATTACCTCTTTTAAACTCACCTTTCTTTTCATATCTATGAATAATTTTATCTTCCCAATATCTATTAAGTCCCGTAATCTTTAAATCTTTCTTACCTAACGGATCCACTAAAATTGTCATAATATGAAATCTTTTTCCAGCAAGAACATCAGTAACAATTTGATCTCCTATCATAACCATTTCTTTTTTCTTAAGCTTATAATTTTTTTGAATCTTCTTAAGACCTCTAGTAGAAGGCTTCATACAAAAAGCAACACCTCCTACTCCTAAATCTTCCATATAAGGTTTAATTCTTCTCATATGATTATTAGAAGCAATAAAAATTAAGAAATCTTTCTGTAAACCTTTAATTAATTTTCTAGTCTTTAATGGACACCTCTCATGATCCAATAATCCTAAAGTATTATCTAAGTCAAAAACAAGGCAACGAATGCCTTTCTCTTTTAATTTTTGATAATTAATATCGAAAATATCTTTACGATACATCGATGGTTTAAAAATACCCATATTACCACCTACCAAACATTATACACCAAAAATGAAATTTAGTCTAATTATTTACATGTTGCATAACCATATCGGTATAAGGTCCTATCTTATCAAAAAGATAACCATGACTCTTACCATATTGAATAATCTTTCTAATTGCTTGTGTTGTCGTTACCTTAGTATCATGCATCAAAACCATATTCACTTTATCGTGAGATAGCTTAGAAGTAACAAAATCAGCAATCTGATCTGCATCAAACTTTCCACCTTCAGCGTCTCGAGAATCAATATTCCAATCATAATATCGATAACCACGTCTTACCACTTCTTGTGTTAAAAAACTCATAATACCAGGAGAATATTTCCTACTAACAGTATTACTAGAACCACCTGGAAAACGAATAATCTTAGACTCTTCTCCCGTAAGATTTTTAACTCTTTGATAAACTTGATCTAAATCATTAAAATAAGAATCACTAGATGCATAAACAACCGAATAATCATGACTTGCTGTATGAAGTCCAATCGCATGACCTTCATTATAAGCACGCTGAATCAAATCATCTGGTCCACTATTCGTAACAAAAAAAGTTGCCTTTACATTTTCTTCTTTCAAAATATTTAAAATAATATCTGTAGTACCACTTCTAGGACCATCATCAAAAGTAAGATAAATAACACCTTGTTTACTAGGTTCAAAAACCATTACTTTTTGTACTTTTTCAGTAGTATTAGACGAAGAATCTGTAGCAGTATAGACTCTTTCATAAATACCTGCCTTGCTAGTATCTACCTCTCCATGAACCTTGACTTTTACATTACTATCACAATTATCACTGACCTGATAACTAGAATCCGTAAAAGTATCTCCAACCGATAAAGTAACGACATCTCCACTATCTAACTCTATCGTAGGACCTAAAATATCTTTGTATAAAACATCCCTTTTCACAACAGTCTTATTTCCAAAACTATCAGAAACAACATATTTTAACTTTCCTCCACTTTCAGTCACTTTTACTTTATCTGTAATATCTCCATCATAATTATCAAAAGCCTGATAGTCATCATACAAATATTTACTATCTGGACATAAGTACAATTTTTTATCATCTGTCGTAAAAGTAATTTTTGGATAACTAGAATCAACTACTTTAACAATCCTAGTCTTAGTAGTAGAAAAGCCATGATAATCCACTTGATAAGTAATAGCATATTCCCCTATCTTAGACGTATCAACCTTACCTTCTACATCTACCATAGAACTAAGATTTTTACCAAAATAACTAGAAGCATACCCTGGTTCTTTATACTTTCCTTGATATTCAACTTCAACCACTCTATTTCCTTCTAAATTAATTCTTGGAAAAACTAACATCTGATACAAAAATAAAAGACAAACACCAAGTACTAAAAACAAAATACATTCTGTCATTTTTTGCATAGTATAATCCGCTAATCTTTTTTTCTGTAGGGCATTTATTTTTTGATAAAGTTTATAATAACGATTATAACGATATCTGTGATAATTTCTTCTCTTCATATAACCACGCTCACTATTACTATTATACACTATCTAAAATGCTACGTCTATTTTTATTCTACATCAATAATTAGGATTCATACTTTTGTTCCTTGATAAATTCTCTCAAAATCTTCGTAAGAGCACGTTTTTCTATTCTAGATACATAACTTCTAGAAATATGTAATTTTTTAGCAATCTCTTTCTGGGTCTCTTCATCTTGATTTTCTAAACCATATCTACGAACTAAAATTTCCCTTTCTCTAGGAAGTAATACTTTCATATACTTTTTTAATAACTGAATATTATCTTTAATATTAATATCTTCAACAAAATCAGGTTTAGGACTTTTCAAGACATCTTGTATCGCAATCTCATTCCCGTCCTTATCAAATCCTACTGCCTCATTAATAGAAATATCTTTACTATATTTATTATTACTACGAAAATACATTAAAATTTCATTTTCAATACATCTAGCACAATAAGTAGTAATTTTAACACCCTTTTTACTAGAAAAACTATCGACGCCCTTAATCAAACCAATCGTACCAATACTAATCAAATCATCTGTATCACTAACTTTAGGATCAAACTTTTTAACAATATGCGCAACTAATCTTAAATTATGTTCAATTAACTGATTACGAGCATCAATATCTCCTTGTTCTTTTTTTAAAATATACTCTTCTTCTTCCTTAGGACTAAGTGGTTCAGGAAACACTTCATTAGAATAAGATCCAGTAAAGCAAAATAGATCTTTTAACATAGAAAATAATTGAAAAAACATATAATCACCTAATGAATTATATGTCTCTTTTTGTCGAATTATAAAGTTTTTTATTTTCTTTTAGCAACTATCATTCCCACAACTGATAAGAAACAATAAATAATTAATGAGCCTTTCTCTTAAAGAATTTCCTCATAACTGTATTCCAACTAGCCAGTAAAAAGTCTTTATTCATCAAGAAAGAATAAATAACTACTACTACTAAACTTAAAATATCTAAATATAGATTACGTTGGTAATAAATAACAATGGCAAAAATAAAAATTAAAATTGTTTTAATAAGTAATCCTTTTTCATAAGTAATATTCATATACTTCTTTAAATCAAAATGGCGATAGACCATCATAACGAAGTAAGCAACTGCAGTAGAAATAGCCGCAGCATAAAGGCCAATAAAATGAATAAGACCAATATTTACAACAATATTAATCACTGCTCCAATAATAGAAGTTAAAGCAACTTGCTTCGTCATCTTTTTAGCAATATAGACAGCATTATATAAACAGACAACGACATTAAAAACGGCACCTAATACTAATATTGGAATATAGTAATAAGCGTCATTATAACTTTTATTAACTAAGAACGGAAATACAAATGGCATACAAGCAATCATACCAACGCCAAGACAAGTAAATAATTTAGTAACAGTATTAGAAATATCAGAGAAAAACTCATCCCGGTCCGGACTATCGATATGTAGTGCTGCAGACTCACTCCAAGATAAATTGAAAATTCCCAGTAAACTAGATAAAATTGTAGGGAACTTATTACTAACTGCATAAATTCCATTCGCAGCCGTACCTATAATAGCCGTAATAATCGTTCTATCAGATACATTAACAATCCACCAACTAATTCCATTAGGAACCAGAGGAATAGAATACTGATACATTTCTTTAATTAACTTCTTATCTTTTTTACGAAAATCAATATATTGCCACATCTTAAGTCGAATAAATAAATATAATGCTCCAAGACCATTCGCAACAGCAATCGATGTAATCATACCAAAAGCACCAAGTCTAAATACTACAATAAGTAAAATATTAAGTAAAATAGTACTAACACCAGTAATAATACAGCTAATAGCATAATCAAGTGTTCTACCTACTCCACGAGCAATCTGTAAAAAATTCCCTGAAAAAGTACAAATAACAATATCAAGTAAAATAAGAAAACGATAATCAAACCGAAAGAAACAAGTAACAATCAAATAAAGAACAACAAAAATAACTAAGGAAGAAAGTAAAATAATAAAATCATTACTATAAACCTTCTTTGTCTCATTCTTATCTTTCCTACAATCTACTAAATACCTAAAAACACTCATCTCAAGTTCCATCGTAATAATTGGAACAATCAACGTAACATAAGTAGTAACTAAATCTACTAAACCATACTCTTCTGTAAGTAAATAACTAGTATATAAAGGTAATAGTAAAAAGGATATCAACTGGGTACATACTTTACCAAGAAAAATAATAATCGTATTTTTAGCAAGTTCTTTCTTTTTGCTCATAGCGTACCTCCTTTAATTTCTTTCTAAATAATAAATAGTAAAGTAAAACTCCCGAACTAGCCCCTAAAGTATCAATAAAAACATCGAAAGCTCTACCCGTACGTCCTGGAATAAATAACTGATGTACTTCATCACTACAAGCATAAAGAAATGCTAAAAAAATAGACAATAATACTAACTTCTGAATAGGAATAGAAAACTCTCTTAAAAAGCTAACAAGAGCAAGACCTAATATAAAATAAATAGTAAAATGAGCACTCTTTCTAACAGGTACGACAAAAGTATCAATTAAACTCTCTTTATCACTCTTTGATAAATGATGAACTCCTAAAAAAGAAGAGACTTTTAAAATAACACTATCACTCTTATAACTAGATTCATCACCATTATCAGAAGAAAAATAAAAGATCGTAATCATACAAATAATAACTAAAATGCCTTTTAAAATTTTTCTAATCACATAATCACCCTACATAATAATATCATAAAAGAAAAAGAAAATCTATTTAGTTTTACCACAACGAATCACTTTAATAGCTTTTCCTATATAAGAAATAATATCACTTGCTACCATAGAAATATCGGTACTTTCTTCTTCTGCCAAAGATCCAGCAATACCATGTAAAAATACCGAAGCAGCAATCGTCTTCATAGTAAAATCATGATAAGCTAACATTCCTGCAAGAATACCAGAAAGAACATCTCCACTACCAGCAGTAGCCATACCAGGACAACCCGTAGTAACTAAATAAGTATCTACTCCATCAGAAATAGTAGTAGTATGTCCTTTTAATAAAACCATTACTTGATATTCTTTAGCGAATTCTAAAACTAATGGTAATGGATTTTTTTTAATCTGTTCTATATCTCTACAACAAAGCCTAGAAAACTCTTTTACGTGCGGAGTTAAAATAATATTACATACTTTATCTTTCAAAATTTCTAACTTCATTCTAGATAAAGTATTTAAGCCATCTGCATCTATAATTAAATTACCAGTATAATTTTTAATAAGAAACTCTAAAACTTCTTCTAAACGACTATCATTCCCTAGTCCCATACCAAAAGCTAAAGAATCTAAATCAGAAATAGAATCATATAGCTTTTCTCTAAAGTGACTATCCTCATAATCTGGTAATACTACCAATGTTTGTTCTAAAATATTAGAACCTAATAAAGGATAAACTTCCTTACTTGTAATGATTCTACTAATACCAGTACCACTTCTTAAAGCAACTAAGGATAACGAAGCAAGTTTTAAAGCACCCGAGTATTCTACACTTCCACCATAAATACCAGCTTTACCAAAATCACCTTTATTACAATCAATATCCCGTATTGAAAATAAACATCTAATATCAGAAATATCTACTTCATATATATTATTATCAATTTTTTTCATAATCACCATCCTAAATATATATATTAATCCTCACGATACCATGTAGTTGCAATTTTTTTACGACTGATTTCAACACCATCCTGATAGGTATGTAAATATGTTGTATATCCTCTCGTACCTATTTGAACAGATTCCGTAGAATATGTCTTGCCACCTGTAGCATCTTTATTTGACCAAAAATCTACATGTGCTTCTCCTCCTATCGCATAAGCAGAAATATAAATAGGATAAGAATACGTATTTCTAAACTGAAAATCAATATTCCAACCATTAGAGGAACTAGCAACTGTCGCATCCAGTCCTCCAGGAACATAAGGAGACTTAGCAGAATGAGGAGAACGTTTAACAATCTCTAAGCCACCTAATAATGCCGCATTATAAACCGTAGTAGCAATCTGACATACCCCGTTTCCCACGTACTCATAATAGAAAACATATCCCTTCTTATTATAAGGACCAGCATACTTATAAAACGAAAACACTTCTCCAGGAGCAAGAATAACACCATCAATATAATTAAGGCCAACTCTTAAATTAGTAGCTCTAGAAATATACGGATTAAATGTCGTAGTAAAAGAAGAAACTTTAGTATCAATAGATTGATAAACTGCATCCGATGATGCTTTCTCTACTGTACCAGTAAACTCCACAAATTCCTTTTCATTTTTACCATCTAAATAATTTTTTAACGCATCGAAAGATGCATCAATATCTAAAGAAAAACCATCAACACCAGATACATACTGTAAATTACGATTATCTCCAAAAGAAAAATGACCATCTACCCTAGAAACATCAACCAAAGACTTAAAATGATATAAAAACTCTTTTAATTTCTCATTATCATAAATATAAGAATAATTAAAAGCATGATCAATATTATGCATTAAAATACGATTTAACTTCCACCAATTCAAAGACCTTTGATAATGTGCAATAGAATCCATAATCTTATCTTTATTAATTTCCAACCCTAACTCCTGATAAGAATAGATATACTCTTTACCATTACATTTTATCATAACCTTCTCATTTAAAACTTTATCTTCAAAAGAAGATACAATAGACTCTAAATCACCAAAACTAACATCTGAAACAGAATAATTACCGATATAAGTATTTGGTAACACCCGGTAATAATAAGAAACTACCTGTACATAACGATACATAAGTATCATAACAAACCAAACAAGAACAATAACCATCAAAAGTAACATTACAAGTTCCCTTTTACTTAACCGAGAATCTTTTTTTCTAAAATAAAGCATTCCCTACTCACCACACTACTATAAACAAAGTATAGCAAGAAAATAAAAGAAAGTAAAACAAAAAGAAGTACCTAATTGGTAACTCCTTCTCTAATCTTTCTATTTGCAACAGCTTGATAAGCTTCTTCTTCATCATTAAAGTAAATCGTCTTATCTTTTAACTTTTCATAAGTTTCATTTCCCTTACCAAGAATTAAAACCATATCTTTTTCTTTAGCCATATCGACAGCTTTCTGAATAGCTTCTCTTCTATCAAGTACAATTTCATAATTTTGATAACTATCTTTAATAGTTTTTACAATATCGTCACAAATTGCTTTAGGATCTTCACTTCTTGGATCTTCATAAGTAAATATAGCATGTGTCGCATTTTTCACAACCACTTCTCCGACTTTTGGTCTTTTCAAATAATCTCTCTCTCCTGCTTGTCCAATCACAACAATACTTCGATTAATATCTAAAGTATGTACAAAATTCAAAAGCTTAGTAATACCATTAGGAGTATGAGCATAATCTACCATAACATAATAAGGAGTATTGGTTGTTAATAAATCAAGACGGCCACTAATTTTAATATTAGGAATACGAGAAAGTGCTTGCTCTAGCGGAACACCAACAGATAAAGCTCCTAAAAGTCCAGCAGCTAAATTATAAACATTAAAGTCTCCTAACAAAGGACTATCTACTTCAATAATTTCTCCACGATACTTAAACTGAATCAAAGTGTGTGTAGGATAAACCTTAAATGATACGATTTGTAAGGTAGCATCCTCTTTCATACCATAAGTAACCACTTGTCCATTACAAGCAGCCCTTACCTGTTCATAATAAGGATCATCCATATTTAAAACACAAGTACCATCTTTTTTAGTTTGTCTAAATAATTGCAATTTACAAGCAACATAATTTTCAAAAGTACCATGAATATTTAAATGTTCAGAAGTAATATTAGTATAAATACTCAAATCAAATTGAAAAGTTTGAAGTCTACCCCGAAAGAAAGCCTCACTACTAGCTTCCATCGCTACATACTTACAACCAGAATCTAAAAACTCTCTAAAATAAGAATAAAGTAAATGTGTATCTGGTGTAGTATTAGGATTATCTCCACTAAACTTAGCACAACTTCTACCATTAGTACCAATATAACCACAAACATCACTTCCAATTAACGTTTGCAAAATAGTAGCAGTAGAAGTCTTACCATCCGTACCTGTAACACCTAATACTTTTAACTCATGATCTGGATAATCATAAAACTTTTGACATAAATAAGGAAGCTCACGATTAGTATCAGGAACCTTAATCACAGGAACCCTATTTTCAGAAACATCACGACTAACAATAATGGCACTAGCTCCATGTTTAATCGCATCATCAATAAAGTCATGTCTATCTGCAGTTACACCTTGTGTACATACAAACAAATCACCTTCTCTACACTCCTTAGAATTAATTTTAATAGATTTTATCATAACATCCTGACTAACTCCAGGATACAATTCACTTAATTTCTTCATTATTATTCACCCAAGATAATTATACAGTAAAGTATAGTAAAAAAAAAGACTTTTTCTTGATATATCTAAGTATTTATTCTAAAATGTAAGAGGGTGAAATTTATGAAAACATTTATTGCAGGAGCTGGCAGTGATTTAGGCGTGCACATCGATGGAGCGCACCTTGGTCCTATACAATTATTAAATGATTTAAAAAGTTTTTACAAAGGTGAAAGCTTTGTACTAGTTCAAAATGAAAATATAATAAAAAGTAGAAATTTATCAGATAGAAGAAAAAATGAATATGAAATAGATAAATTTAATACACAATTATATAAAAAAATATTAGAAAAGGTACAAGATGGTTACTTTCCTATTACCATTGGTGGAGATCATTCAATTGCCGTTGCTAGTGCGCTAGCTAGTGCTAAAGTACATGGAAACATTGGAATTATCTGGTTTGATGCCCATACTGATTTTAATACCTTTGACACCACCGTTAGTGGAAATATTCACGGTCTTCCTCTAGCGGCAATTACTGGATATAAAAATGCAGAATTAAGATATTTCTATGATGGCAAGACAATACAACCATCAAAAGCCGTAGTAGTTGGTGCAAGAAGTATTGATGATTGGGAAAAAGAAAATATAAAATATTCAGGCATCACAGTATTTACAACCGAAGACATTAAACAAAAAGGAATCGAACAAGTAGTAGAAGAAGCTTTTAAAATTGCTGGAGAAAAAACATCAGGAATACACATTAGTTATGACTTAGACTTAATAGATCCAGAAGTCGCACCTGGAGTATCCATTCCAGAATTTGATGGAATTTCAGAAGAAGAAGCAATGAAAATAAACGAACTAATTATGAAGCATTTAAATCAAGTAGTATCTTATGACCTAGTAGAGTTTAATCCATTACGTGACGTAAATAGAAAAACAGAGCAAATTGCTCTAAATCTACTAGCCCAAATCATAAGAGCCGTAGAAAACAAAGGAAAAGTAGTAGAAAAAAAATATTAAATTAAAGAGTTGTAGTTGATGTTCTTACATCAAACTACAACTCTTTATCTTTTTCTAGTAATACTCTGGTAATTTTTCCTAGTATTTACTGACATGTTTTTTTGTTTTACTTTTCCCCTAGATTTCTCTGGTGGAAGAACCTCTTGCACTTGATTTGCTTGCATTTCAATTAATTTTTTATAATCAATTGTTGTATGTAAACCAGGTATACTCATCCAATCATCCTTTCTATAAATAAAGTATACACTAAAATAACAAAAAGTTCACATCAATTTGTGAACTTTTACTATATAATTAATAATTTCTCTCTCTTAAGAATGGAGGTAAATCAAAATCACCATCATCACTAGAAGAATCATCTGAATCCAAAACCTCTGGAGCATGATATTCTTCTTTAACTGGTGTTGCTCTTCTAGTTGGAGCTCCATTACTAAATACTGGTTCTTTTACTGATGCTGGAGCTGTCTTTTTATCAAATCCAGTAGCAATAACTGTAACGATAACTTCATCAGATAAGTTCTCATTAATTACAGAACCAAAAATAGTATTAATATCTGTATTAGCAGCAGCTCTAACAACTTCTGCAGCTTGTTCTGCTTCAAACAACGTTAAATTAACTCCACCAGTAATATTGATGATAGCATCAGTTGCCCCATCGATAGAAGTTTCCAAAAGTGGTGAAGAAACAGCTTGTTTAGCAGCTTCAATTGCTCTATCATCACCCATACCAATACCGATACCAATAATAGCATGACCGCTCTTTTCCATAACTGCTTTAACATCAGCAAAATCCAAGTTTACAAGTCCAACTACAGCAATCAAATCAGAAATAGATTGAACACCACGACGTAGGACATTATCAACTTCTTTAAAAGCTTCAAGCATTGGTGTAGTTTTGTCGATAATTTCTCTTAATCGATCATTTGGAATAACAATTAACGTATCTACATGTTGTTTTAACTCTTCAATACCTTTTAAAGCATTATCCATTCTACGTTTTCCCTCAAAAGAGAATGGTTTTGTAACAATAGCGACTGTTAAAGCACCAAGACCCTGGGCAATCTCTGCAACAATAGGAGCAGCACCTGTACCAGTACCACCACCCATGCCACAAGTAATAAATACCATATCAGCACCAGCCAAAGCATCCTCAATCTCTTTCTTAGACTCCACTGCTGCTTCCTTACCTATTTCAGGCTTTGCACCAGCACCAAGTCCATCTGTTAATGATGCTCCTATTTGAATCTTAACATCTGCTTTTGAAGAGTTTAACACCTGTAAATCTGTATTAGCCGCAATAAATTCGACACCTTTAACACCAGATTCTACCATTCTATTAACAGCGTTTCCACCGCCGCCACCTAAACCAATAACTTTAATTTTGGCTAATTGATCCATTTCTAATCCGCCTACCATACCTAGTCCTCCTTAATTATCAAAAAAATGTCCAAAGACTTTACTAATAATATTATCACTATTTACTGTCTTATCATCAGGAACCATCAAAGACTGAATATCACCTTCTGATATCATACTAACATTCTTCCCACGTAAAGACATTTTATCATCAAAATATTGTACCGCTCCAAGTACACTACTATATCGATTATGCCTTAGACCCATGGTACTAATATTACATACCTTAGCATTAATTCCAAAAATAGACTCCACCAAATACTGAAATCCTGCTAACTCACTAAGGCCACCTGTTACTATTATATAACGTATTTCTCTATTTGTTAAGTTTTTTATCTCTTTTTTCGCTAAATTTAATATTTCTTCAAGCCTTGCTTCTACCACTTTAGAAATACCTATTTGACTAATTTCTTTCTTATCATTTCCAATCGGAACACTAACAGAATCATTACTATCAGCATAAGCTTGCATACTTACTGCAAACTGTTCTTTTAATCTTCTAGAATCCTCTTCTTTAATCTTAAATATATAAGAAATATCTCGGTCTACATTATGACTACCAATAGGAATAATAGCACTTTTAATTTGAATTCCTTTATTAAAAACAGAAACTTCTGTCGCCTCTTCTCCAATGTCGATAATAGCTCCTACTTCTTTTTGTAATCTTTTATTACGAACCGCATAATAATCCCCGGTAGAAGTAAAGCATACATCAATAGCCTCTAATCCACTAAGTTTCAATACTTCCAAAATTCGGTATAAAGGCTCTTTAGGAACAGTCGCAACTACAACCTTAGTTTCTAGTATTGCACCAGACATGCCTTTAGGATCAGGAATATTTTCATGTTCATCTACCGTAAAACTAATAGGAACCGCTGTAACAAGTTCATGATTTTCATCAATCCTTCCTACCAAAGCATCCTTTAATACCCTACTAACATCTTCACCAGTAATACAAGAAGAATCTTCCACTTCAATAGAACCGACAGCAATATCCAAGTGACAGCCCGTAGTAGGTACTACCGCAATCACACGAATCACTCGAATACCTAACATATCATTAACACGCCGTAAAGCAGCACGAACACTAGAAACACACTTCTTAATATCTACAACTTGTCCCTTAGAAACACCTTCACTAGGACTATGAACAGATGCTAAAACATGAAATTTATTATGAAGCTTTTCTAATACAACAATCTTTATACTATCTGTACCCAATTCAATTCCCGTATATACTTGACTCATGAATGCATCTCCCATCTTAAATTCAATTATACTATAAAAGAAAAAAAACGCCAAGCGTTTTAACAATTTAATTCTTATAATAAACTGCAAAATCTTCCCAAGAATCGACTTTTTCATAAGAATCTATAACATACTTCACAATAGCTTTATTAAATTGATTATATGGATTATCATCATGGTAAAAAACTAAATTAACAATAATATAAACACCATGCATCTTCTCTATCTTATTTATCATTTTTTGATTACCATAATAACCATAATTACCATACATTAACAAATCAAAATAAGTAATATCTTCTCCTCTACTAGTTTTATACTGCATAGCATTAGGCGATAAAATCAACTTATTATCATATTGATTAAAAAAAGCAAAGTATTTAATCGTTTTCTTATACTCTTCACCAGCACATAATGTATACTGAAATCCTAAAATATCAGTAGCCCAGACAGGATTTAATAAATTACAATAAGCAATAAACAACAAAATTGAATATAAAACAGACATAAAACAGACTAAATAATAAAAATAGCTATTTTTAATATGAATAATTTCTAACGTCTGAATAACAAAGCAAACAATATAAATCGCCAAATGATGCAAATCAAATAATGGAATCATAAAACTAAATCCCATAATTAAATAACAATTACGAATATCTTTTTTATTTTTTATAGTAATAACTATTTGAATAATCAAAAATAAAATACTAAGAAAAAAATATAAAGAAAAAGGTCTCCCATTTTCACTAGAAAAATCCAAAAGTCCTAAAAAGCATAAATCAATAAATGAATATAACGCCTGATTATATACTAAATAAATAAGAAAAATAAGACAAGGAATCACAAAACCAATAGCTCTTCGTAATAATTTTTTTAAATCCCTAAAATAATAAATAATAGAAGGAAGAATTAAAAAAATTCCTAAAGTATGTTTACTTAAAACCGCACACCCTATTACAAAACCTATTAAATAATCTTTATCTGGATATTTTTTTTCTAAATATAAAAGAATTACCAACATAAATAATGCCATAAAATTATAAGTAGCATTGATACCTAAAAATCCAAATAGACAAATACAAAATAATACCAAATAACTCTTCTTGCCATACATCTCAAATAAAAAATAAAACATAATCGTAACTAATACACTTTGTTCTATAATAAACATTAAGTAGTTATCAAAGAAAAATAATCCTATAGACATAACAAAAGTATATAAAGGTGTAGTAATAATATTAAAATTCAAATATGGAACCTCTCCCTGAACAATAGCATGACTAAAGACATAATTATTAAGTGGATCTCCATACGTATTAGAAAATCCAAAAAACTCATAAATACAAAAAATAAAAAGAAAAAGAAATAAGTATCTCATCCACTTTTTCATAATTTAACCCTCCAATACATAAACTTCATAAAAATCAATATTTTTAATTTTCTTACCATGCTCTAAAACATATTCTAAAACCATAGGCTCTGTCTGATTATGAACAGTTTCGTTAGGGTTAATTAAAAATAAAGTATCTTTATCCATATCCTTAATTTTAGAAAGCAACTTCCAACTTCCATGATATCCTAAATTTCCCTGATTAATTAAATCTATATAACCAATATCTTCATCATTTATAATTTTAAAATAATATGAATCAGAACTTAAAAATATAATTTTTTTATCTTTATTTTCATCAAGAAATCGATTCATCTTTTTAGTAAATTGTAATCTCTCATAATTAATAAACCTCATATAAAAATGATTGATATCGTTAGGATAATAAGAAAGATTAAAAGAATTATCTTTAGCGGTAATAACAGCAAAAGCTAAAACACAAATAATACTTAAAACAGGATAATTAAAATATTTTTTCTTAATACGAGAACAGATTAATAATAAAAAGGCAAAAAAAGCATAAAGGAAATGATATAAATCAACGATTGGAACAACAATACTATAAAAACATAAAACATAATAATTTATTATATCTTTAGGATTTTTCTTTATAAAATAAATAGTAGACAAAAGAATAATAAGAAAGAAAAACATATAGATAGTAAAAAACTCACTATTGTAAGAAAAATCAAATAATCCTAAAATACATAAATTAATAAAAGAAGAAAAACTACCAGAAATAACTAAATAAATAATAAAAATCGAAACAGGTACCAGACACCCTATTGCTCTTTTTAAAAGAAGCTTCTTATGTTTAAAATAATACAAACTTGGAAAAAGTAAAACAATTCCAATAGTATGTTTGGTAAGAATAACTATACCTAATAAAATTCCAATCAAATAATGACTCCATGAATATTTAGGAACCATTACTTTTTCCAAATAACATAACACGACTAATAAAATAAATAAAAATAAATTATAATTAGGAAAAGTAGCATTTACTGGAAAAAAGAAAAATAAGAAAAACATCCACATCTTATCCTGATACATTTTCTCTAAAAGGAATAAACACCCGGTAACAAAAACTGCATTAGTAACATGAAAAACTAACATATTAGAAGAAAATAAATAAAAAGGAAGAGACATAAGCCATGGATAAAAAGGCGGTATCACCATATTAAAATCTAAATAAGGAAGAAGTCCACGATATAAATTATTACTAAATCCATAATTCCAAATCTCATCTAAATTAACAGGGCTACAAATTAAATTAAACAGTAACACTATCACAAAGATAAAAAAATATTGAAACATCTTTTTCATCATAAATAACGACTCCTTACTTAAAACGATACACTTCATAAACACCAATTGTTTTTACTCTTTCACCACGTCTCATAATATATTCTGCTGCTTCTTTCACATATTGCTGAGCACTATCTTTGCTTTCATATGCATCAACATCAATAACTACATAGCCATGCTTAATATCTTTTAACCTAGAAATAATTTTAGTAATACCATCATAGCCATAATTACCATAATTAGGCAAATCAAAATAAGTAATATCTAAATTACTTTTAATCTTATAAAAATAATTTTCACTACCTCTTAAAAAATAAATAACATCATCATCCAAAGTTTCTAAATATTGATCCAACTGAGAAACAACCTTACTATATCTTTCTGAAATTAAACTAAACTGAAAATTAGGATAATGAATAATCTTCAAATCATCAAAATACATATTTTGTATCACAAACCAAATAACACTTAAAGCAAGAACAAAGAAAATACAATGTTTATAAATTTTTCTTTTAATATCTCCATCCAACAAAAGTAAAATAAAGAAGCCTGCTAAAAACAAAGAAACATGATAATAATCAATAATGGGATAAATACAACTAGCAAAAAGCAATACATAATAATTACTAATGTCTTTAGGTTTCTTTATAATACGAATAAGAAGAACAAGAAATGCTAAAATAAAACAGAAAAGATAAAACCAGTCAACATGTAAATTACTATAACCAAAATCAAAAAGTCCAAAAAAGCATAAATCTAAAAAAGAAGCAAAACTACCTTGAAATACTAAAATAATAAAGCAAAGAAAAACAGGAAGTAAAAAACCTAAGACTCTCTTTAATACTTTTTTGTAATTGACAAATAAATAATAAATAGAAGCCAAAGTAAGCAATCCACCTACCGTCTGTTTTGTTAAAAAACAACATCCTAACAAAATACCAATCAAATAATCACTCTTCTTATTTTTTTCACAATAAATAAGAAGTAATAAAAAGAACAAAAGTAAAAAATTATATCCCGGAAACATAACAGATACCATCGCAATAGGAAATGGAATAGAAAGAAGTATCAAATAAATCCAAGTCTTATTACCAATCAAACGAAATAAAACAAAGAAAAACAAAGTAAGAAGTATTGCTTGCTCTAAATAAAAAACTAAAATAGAAGAATTAAAAAACAAAAAAATAGAATATAACCATGGTGCAAGAGGTGGAATCACTAAATTAAAATCAACATAAGGCACTTCTCCTCTAGTTATCGCGTAACTAAATCCAAAATTAACATAACTATCCCCTCGTATCAAATTATATGCTAATACTAAACAATAGAAAAAATAAATTAGCAAAAACAAATACTTCAAATTACTTTTTTTTAGAACTCTTTTTAGCATAACTAAAACATCCTTCCCTTATCACTAATAAAAGCACAACAAAAATACCCTCTATATAAACATTCTACTTCCATTATACCTGCAATAAACACCCGTTGCAATTATAATCAACATAGAAAAAAAGCAGTAAATAAGCTCCCATTTTTCCAATAATTTTCAAAAAATCAAATAATTATGATAACTTTTGATAAAACTCATAAGTTCCAATGACATCAATTAATTGATAATTCTCAAGTACATAATTAACAATATCCATATTCATTTGATTTGTCTCTTCAATATTTTGATATTCAAATCGGTCCAATATAACAATTTTACCCTTTTCTTTCTTAAACTGATTAAGTATTCTTTCAGTACCATGATAACCATGATTGCCATAGTTAAGTAAATCATAATAAGTAATATCCATCTCATTCATAATTTTAAAAAAATAAGCCTTTCCCATGAAAAAAATAATATCATCTTTATCAAATTTTTTTAAACAATTATTAAACTCTTGTATTTCTTTTTCCCCGGATTTATTAATTTTCATAATTTCAAAATTATGAAAAGAAGAAATATAAGGGATTTGAAAATTAGTAACAATTCCCAGTGAAAACACATAAAAGAAAAAAGAAAATGTTAAACACCAAAGTGTAAGCCATTTATTATTCCAAGAAATCTTCGAAATAACTAACAATAAAAACACAAACATAAACAAATAAGTATGATAATGATCAAATATGGGAATAGAAACAATAGAAAAACAAAGTAAATAACCAGTAAGCAACTTATGATTTTTCTTAACTAAAAAATAAAATAATATTAAAACTAGAAGAAGCCACAACCAAAAATAGCTATTTGTAAAAATTCTACCACCATTCTTATTTGAAAAATCAATTAATCCAAATAAACAATGATTCAAAAATTCTAAAAGATTACCAGCAATTAAAAAATAGACTAAAAAGAAACAACAAACAGTAAAAATACCAAGAAATCTTTTAAAGAATCTTTTTCGATTTTTAAATAAATAGTATAGTGATGGCAAACATAAACATACACCAACACTTTGTTTAGTAAAAATACATAAACCTAACAATATTCCGATAAAATAATCACTCTTCTTATTTTTTTCACAATATAAAATTATAACAAACAATAAAAGCAATAAAAAATTATATCCTGGTAAACTAATCATAACATTACCTACAGGAAAAGGAAGCAGCAAAAATATAAGCAACAAATACACTTTATTACCAAATAATTTCTCTAAAAAATAAAACAAAACTACAAATAACATAGAATGAAATAGTAAATAAGCAACATAAGAGTGAGAAAACAAAAAAGGTATTAAATAAACAAAAGGCGAAAAAGGTGGCACAACCATATTAAAATCAACATATGGCACCTCACCTCTTGCAATGGCATAACTAAATCCAAAATTCCAAATAGCATCGCTCGTAATAATAGAATAAGTAAAGCAACACAACACAAAGCAAAACAAAAACAAAAATAAATACTTACTACCACTGAATACTTTCTTCATACTCTACTCCATCTCTTAATTATTCCATTATCTGAAAATGATTACCATTATCTAAGTAAAGAATTCCTTTTCTATTTTCAAGTTGACTAAGTACATCATTATAATAATTAATCATATCAAACTTAGTCAAAGTCAAATAAACCATATTACCATCATCCATATATAATAAGAATCGATCTTTATCATAATCATTAGGCTGATACTCAATATCAGAAATTTTACCTAAAATATCAGTTTTGATATCTGCCATTCCCTTAATAAAAGAACGATATTTATTATCTGGAACATAATTAATTAATCTAGGAATTCGAAACAAATCAATCTCTTCACTAACAGGGACCTCTTCTTTATTAGAAAAAACAACAGTCTTATTCGTATTATTAATAAACAACGGTTTACTTTCTTTAATATCTAAAACTAAAACATGAAAAAACTCTCTTTTTACTTCTGCCTTCTGAATATAAGGAGACTCTTCTAATTTATCTTCAATACCTCGAGTAGAAATCAAATAAAAACTAGGATAATCCCTAACTCCAGCAAGATTTAAAATATAATCATCTTTTAAATAACTAGTTCCTTCTACAATAAGGTTTTGAATAGGTAAATGAACAAAATAATAAGCGCCAAAAGATAGTGCCACGAAAAAAAGAAGCACCATAAAGCAAGGCAACAATTTAATTTTTGTTTTCTTTACTATTTTCTTAGCCATATTTACTCCCAATTAACAAATTCTTGTTCTACCTTTAATTCAACCTGATACTCCTGTTTTACTTTTTCTCTAACATAATCAATTAAACTTTTAATATCATCACTAGTGGCATGATCATAATTAATAATGAAATTAGCATGTTTTTCACTTACTTTAGCGCCACCAATAGAAAAACCTTTTAAACCCAAGTCCTCTATCAATTTACCAGCAAACATTCCCTCTGGATTACGAAAAACAGAACCAGCCGATGGATAGTTTAATGGTTGTGACTCCATTCTTCTCTTACGACGATCACGAATAACTTCTTCAATTGCAGATTTATCCCCTTTTTCTAAACGAAGTACAACTTCTAAACAAATATAACCTGGATGTGTCTGTAAAAAAGAACTACGATAATGAAAATCCATCTCTTTATTTTCAAGCTTAATAATTTTTAAATCTGGTGTCAATACCGTAACATCTTGAACAACATATCCCATATCACTCTTATAAGCCCCTGCATTCATATATACAGCACCACCAACGGTACCAGGAATACCTGCTGCAAACTCCAATCCAGCAAGACCACGCTTAGCAGCCTGCAAAGAAAGTTTTACTAAAGAATACCCTGCTCCAACACGCACCTTTGAAGAAGAAAAAAACTCAATATCATTAAATTCGTCTAATTTAATCAAAACGCCTTCATATCTTTTCCCACTAAAAAGCAAATTAGAACCATATCCTAAGATTTTATACTTAATATTATTTTGCTTTGCTTTTCGAATAAAACGAATTAAACCATCCACATTCTTAGGATAAAAAATAGCACTCGCAACACCACCTACTCGATACGTTGTATGCTTATCCATTGAAACATCATATTCGACTTTACCTAGATTATCTTTTTCCAACTCTTTCAAAATATCATTCATACTACTCACCAACTAACTTTTCTATCTCATGATATATTTTGGTAAGAGAATCTTTTTTACCAAAAGATGCACTAGCCTTTTTCATAGCTTGATACTTCGCATCATCAGATAAAATGGATGTAATAGAAGTACAAAGTGCCTCTCCTGTAAAATCTTTCTCTTCTAATATCAAACAAGCACCAGCATCTTCCAACTCTTTTGCATTTAAGTATTGATGATTATGAGTAACATAAGGGGATGGTACTAAGATAGAAGGAAGTCCAATTCCTGTAATCTCAGAAATAGTAGACGCACCCGCCCGAGACACCATCAAATCAGCATCTTTCATAATCTGAATTAACTCCTCAGTATAAGGAAGAAGAACAACATTACTAGGAATTTGAATATCTTGATAAGAATCATAATAAGCCTTTCCTGTAATCACTAGTACTTGATAATCTTGATCTTTAAACTTACAGATTGCATCTTTTAATTTTTTAGTCATCGTAGTAGACCCTAAAGATCCCATGACAATTAATACTAATTTTTTAGACGCAACAAAACCAAATTTAGTCTTAGAAATTTTTGGAATTGTTAAAATTTCTTCACTTCTAGGATTTCCTGTATAAATAGTCTTATTTTTTGGAAAATAAGAAATACTACCAGGCAAAGAAACACAAATAAGATCAACAAAACGAGCCAAAAACTTATTAGAAAGTCCTGGAATAGAATTTTGTTCATGAATCATAGTTTTAATATGTAGCTGATGTGCAGCATATAAAACCGGTGCTGTAATATAGCCTCCTACCCCTATCACAATATCAGGCTTAAATTCACGAATAATCTGTTTTGATTTTCCAATAGCTTTAAAAAACTTACGTAAAACAGAAACATTGGAAAATATATTTTTTCGATTTAATCCCTGAATTTCAATACCAACAAAATCAATTCCCTTTGCTGGAACAATATCCTTCTCCATTCTATCAGTAGTTCCTATATATAATACTTTACTTTTCTTATCCATCTGTTGAATTCTATGAATAATTGCTAACGCAGGATAAATATGTCCCCCTGTACCACCAGCTGCTACTATAACTCTCATGTCTTCACATCCTAAATCAGTAAATTTTATTCCAAATAACTAAAATATATCCATAAATGATAACAAAATTATACCTCATATTGCAAAATAAGTAAATAAAGTTAATTATTTTTTAAATGTTATATTTGTAGAGTTACAATTGATGTGACACCATCAATATAAAAAAAAAGCAATAAGTCGTATAAAATATTAATTGAAACCAAAAATTATACGAAAGGACTTATTGCATATGACAAGTATATCACAAACTCAACGTTATATTCCACATGAATTGAACACAAAATATTATTCTGTAAAATTATATAGGAAAGGTTATCCTGTATCATTTGTATGTAGAAGATATAAAATATCAAAATCTTCCCTTATGCGATGGAACAAAAAATTTGATGGTACCAAAGAATCATTAATTGATAAATCTCACAGACCTCTTTCAAAACATCCTAACGCTCACACTGATACTGAAATTAAATGGATCAAAAATCTAATCAAAAGAAACCCTAATATTTCTTTATGTGAGTTATATGGAAAATTAAGAGTCAACTATGGATATTCAAGACATGCTTCTTCATTATTCAGATTACTAAGAAAGATGAACTTTTATGTTAATAAAGAAAAACATTCTAAATATGTTCCTAAACCTTATGATACTCCAACTAATATTGGTATTAAATGGCAAATGGATGTTAAATATGTTCCTAAAGATTGTTATTCTGGAAACGATGGCGAGAAATTTTATCAATATACTATAATTGATGAAGCTTCAAGAGAAAGGTTTATTTATCCTTATAAAGAACAATCTTCATATTCAACTGTAGATTTTGTAAAACGTGCCGTACTTTATTTTGGGTATAAGCCATTAACTATTCAAACTGACAATGGTCAGGAGTTTACTCATACTAAAAAGACAGATAGAATTCATCCACTTGATGCATTACTCAATGAGTTAAATATTAAACACCAATTAATTAGACCAAGAACTCCAAGACATAATGGTAAGGTTGAACGTAGTCATAGAAATGATCAAAATAGATTTTATAATTATTTAAAATTTCATTCTTACGATGATTTATTAAAACAAATGAAAAGTTATTTAAACCGTTCTAATAACATTCCAATGCAAGTATTAGGTTGGATTTCTCCTATTGAAAAAAGAAATATTTTAAAAGAAGCTTGTGCTAACGCAAAGCTTCCTAATTAATATTTTTTACGACTTTTCGGTCTCACATCATTGACAACTATACAGTTAATTATTTTTTAAATGTTATATTCCTATAAAATATAATGGTTTACAAATTCTTCCAAAGCAAAAAACAATTCAAGCTTATCATCACGATATACAATTTTATTATTATGTCTTTTTATCATATTAATAACATAAGAAACACGAAACCACTGAACTTCTGAAAGTTCTTCTTCTTGAATAAAAAATTCTTCCAAAGAAAAATTACAAATAATATAAAAGAAATAAGTACTTTCTGAATCAAACTTTCCAAAAGAAAAAGAAAAAATCTGCTCTAAACTAACAATAACTCCCAATTCTTCATTAAGCTCTCTTAACGCTGCCTCTTTAGGAGTTTCACCTTTCTCAACATGACCAGTACATAATGCCCAAGTATTAGGAAAATATTTTTTATTAGCACTTCTTTTTTGAAGTAACACTTGTCCTTGATTATTCAAAACAAACACAGAAATTTCATGACATAACAAATCGCTCATCTATATAGTACCTAAGCTAATTTCATAACTTCCCTTTCATGTTAAAATCACATACAGTATATCACACTTTTGAAAAACTAACATTGTCATACACCAAAAATTATGATAAACTAATCTAACAAGAAAAGAGGGATACTATGGCAAGTGTTGGAATTATTGCTGAATATAATCCATTTCATAATGGTCATCTCTATCAAATACAAGAAATAAAAAGAAAATATCCTACAGATACAATTATTATTGCAATGAGTGGAAATTTTACTCAACGAGGAGAACCAGCAATCATAGATAAATGGACTCGTGCACATCTAGCTATCGAAAACGGTGCGGATTTAATAGTAGAAATTCCCTATGCTTTCACAACACAAAGCGCCGACTACTATAGTTATGCTGGCATTACACTACTGGAAAATTTAAAAGTAGATAAATTAATATTTGGAAGTGAATCTAATAACATAGATGATATCACAGAAATTGCCAAAGCTCAGTTAGAACAAGAAGATTTTAATAAATTAGTAAAAATATATTCAAAATTTGGTTATAATTATCCCTCCGCCCTATCGTTAGCCCTAAAAGATTTAACTGGAAAAGTAATAAAAGAACCAAATGATATCTTAGGTATTACTTACATAAAAACAATATTAAAAAATAAATATAAAATTAAACCAGCGACAATAAAAAGAACGAATGACTATCACAACAAAGAATTAACTGGTATCATTAGTAGTGCAACATCAATTAGAGAAAATATAGATAACTTAGAAAAAATAAAAGATAGTGTTCCTAAAAACACATATAAAGCACTAACAACCAAAACACTACATAAAAAAGAAGATTATTTTAACTATTTAAAATACAAAATAATAACCGAAGAAAACTTAGAAAACTACCATCTAGTAGAACAAGATCTAGCAATAAAATTAAAAAAAGAAATAATGAATACAACCTCTTACGAAGAGTTAATTCAAAAAATAAAATCTAAACATCAAACTTATAGTAAAATATCTCGTGCCCTACTTCATATATTATGTAATTATAAAAAAGAGAAAGCACAAAATAATAAAGAGATAACCTATATTCGCTTACTAGGATTTAATACAAAAGGAAAAGATTATCTAAATAAACATAAAAAAGAAATATCGTTACCAATAATTAGTAAAATTTCAAAAGAAAAAGATAAAATGTTAGAGTTAGAATTAAATACAACTAAGATTTACACCCTACCATATAAAGAAAGTGAATATGAATATAAAAAAGAATATCAAACAAATCTATATATAAAGGAGAATGAATATGATTAAAAGAAAAAAAAGTGGAGAACTAATTATAATATCAGGAACAACCTGTGCAGGAAAAGGAACAGTAATTGATAAATTACTAGAAAGAAATGATAATTTATCTCTATCCCTATCCTATACATCACGTCCTATGCGCCCCGGAGAAGTGGATGGTGTAGATTATAAGTTTATATCTCATGAAGAATTTGAAGAAAAAATTAAAAATGGTGATTTCTTAGAATATGCTAAAGTTAGATATGGAGAATATTTCGGAACACCAAAAGAAGAAGTAAAAAAATTACTATCTACAGGAAAAGATGTCATACTAGAAATAGACGTACAAGGTGCTCATCAAATAAAAGAACTTTTCCCTGAAACTATTTTAATATTTATCATGGCACCAAGTATGAGTGAAGTAAAAAAGAGAATAAAAACTAGAGGAAAAGAAACAAAAGAACAAGTCTTAGACAGATTTATCACTGCTTACAAAGAAATCAATGAAATTCCAAAATACAACTATGTAGTAGTAAATGATAACTTAGAAGACGCAGTAGAAAAAGTAGAAGCAATACTAATTAGTGAAAAGTGTCGTGTAGATAGAATTGAAGAAATAGCCGTAGAAAACCAAGAAGAGTTTATGCACGAATTATTACTAGAAGATGAAAAAGAATTTAGAAATGACCCTATAGCAGAAAAAATAGACTAAAAAATACATCTTGATTTGGATGTATTTTTTATTTATATTCTTCCATAACAAAAGAACAATGATATAATAAAAGAATAAGGAGGAGTTATGAAAGAAAGAATCTTAAACTATGTAAAGGAAACGGATAAATTAATAGAAGGAAAAGAAAAAATAACAAAAGAAAGACTAGATTATCACTTAATCCAAATTGAACAGTTTCAACATGAAAGACTAATACATTTAATTGTAACTGCCTTCGTAGGAATTATCGCAATATTATTTTTATTATTTGGTCTACTTGAAGAAAATCTAGGATTACTGGTTGCTTTTTTAGGATTAATATGTCTATTTATTCCTTACATTCTACACTATTATTTATTAGAAAACAATGTACAAAAAATGTATTATCAATATGATAAATTATTAAAAAAATAAATACTCTTTACATGAGCATTTATTTTTTTTGTACTTTTCTCCACTTAATACCTTACAACGTTACTTAATATCACTTCTATTATCTTTTAACATTTCCAATAAAGTCACCTAAATCAACACCATACTTCATCACAACAATTTCATGTTTTTTCATATATTTTCCTTCTGAATAATTTCAACATAACAAAAAAAGAAAAGATATCATCAGATATCTTATTCGGGTTCTATAATAAATAGTGTTGGTGAGTAAAATTGCTGACACTATTTTAGTCTATAAAAAAGAGTCATTTCAGAAACCTATGATACAATGTAATTGCAC